>CAYJPT010000160.1:0-5266 GCA_964372165.1 uncultured Desulfovibrionaceae bacterium
CTTGTCTGCCTTAGGCGGCACAAACGCCTGAAAGGGGGTTTGTCATCAGTCTGAGCACAATTTTATTGCACTGTTAAGTTCCGGAGCGAGTTCGAGGCAAAATCGAGAGCAACGCGTGCCTCTACTTAAGTTGACATTAGTGATGTCAACTTAAAATACTATAAAGTGCAAAATAAGCAGAGTTAATTTCAAGACTCCGTACAGAATTGTGCAGGAGTCATAATTAATAATGATTGACAGTGTAAAGTGAGAGCGTTATATACCTTGTTTCCTTGCTCGTACATGGTGTGCGGGCCCATATGGGTAGAACCCAATTCGTCCACAAGGAGTGAGACAATGAGAAAATTTGAAACTTTGTTTCTGCTTTCGCCAGAGCTTACAGCTGAAGTTCGTGAAAATTTAATTACGACTTTTAGCGGTATTATTGAGCGTGAAGGCGGTAAAGAGGTAGTTGTTGATGCTTGGGGTATGCGTGATCTTGCATATCCAGTGCAAAAGCATATGCGCGGTTATTATGTGCGCCTTGAGTACTTGGCACCACCTACTGTAATTGCTGAGCTTGAACGTATCGTGCGCATAACCGATGGTGTTTATAAATTTATTACCGTAAAGCTTGCTGAAGAAGTTGCTGAGGAGGTTGCGTAAATGGCTTTTAAGAAAAAATTTGCACCTCGCCGCAAGTTCTGCCGCTTTTGTGCTGATAAGGATATTCCATTAAACTATAAGCGTGTAGATGTATTGCGTGATTTTGTTACTGAGCGTGGTAAGATAATTGCTCGCCGTATTACTGGTACTTGTGCTCAACATCAACGTTTGCTTACACGGGAAATTAAGCGCGCACGCCAAATGGCTCTGCTTATTTACACCGCTACCCATGATAGCAACGTCAAGAAAAAAAGCTTGATATAGGGAGTATGTAATTATGAAAATCATTCTCCGTGCTGATGTTGAAAACTTAGGTAAGGTTGGCGATGTTGTTACTGTAAAAGCTGGCTATGGGCGAAATTATCTTTTGCCACAAGGCATGGCTATGGTTGCAAGTCCTGCTAATTTAAAAGTATTTGAGCTTGAGCGCAAAAAACTTGAAGCTAAAATGGATACCTTGCGTACAGATGCGCAATCTATTTGTGCAAAGCTTGAAGCTCTTGATGTTATAATTAAAATGCGTGTCGGTGAAAATGATAAACTTTATGGTTCAGTTACATCTTCATTAATTGGTGATACTTTTGCTGAACTTGGAGTAGAGGTTGACCGTCGTCGCATTCTACTTGATGCGCCCATTCGCACACTTGGTGAACATGTGGTACGTGTACGTCTTTTTGCAGATGTTATGGCCAATGTTACTGTAAAAGTTGTTAGCGAAGAGCGTCATTATGAAGAAGATGATGCAGTTGTTGATACTGCTGCACAAGAATCTACAGAAGAAGAAAATACTCAGGAAGCTGAGACTGTAGAAAAACCAGCCGAATAAAAATCATATACCGCCCTTGGTTATGATGCCAAGGGCGGTATATTGTTTCAATCTAGTTTAATAAATATATTTTATAAGTAGGTGAGCGTATGTCAAATGATAAAACTGTTAAGCAGTTTGGCTCTAGTAATACTAACTCATCAACTGGAAGCGCAGAAGAACGCGCTAGTCAATCCCTTCTTAAACGAGTCCCTCCGCATAATGTTGAAGCAGAACAAGCCGTTCTTGGTGGCATAATTTTGCGCCCAGATCTTATGCATGCTGTTGTTGATATTTTGCGTGAAGATGATTTTTATTTACCTGCGCATAAAATCATTTTTGGCGCGTACCTATCTCTTTATCGTAGCTCTCGCCCCATTGACCTAGTTACCATTGCTGCATTTTTGAATGACAATAAGCAAATGGAAGATATTGGCGGTGCTGTATATCTTGGTGAACTTTCAGGAGTGGTTGTAAGTGGTGCTAATGCAGAGCATTATGCCACAATTGTACGAGATAAAGCCTTACAGCGTGGCTTAATTGATGCCTGTTCCAATATAATTGGTAATTGCTATAATGTTTCGGGTGAAGTTAGTGCTTTGCTTGACGAATCTGAACAATCAGTTTTTGCAATTTCAGAACGCACCATGGGCAAAGATTTTACTGGTGCTAAAGAATTATTAGACAATGTATTTCGCAACTTGGAAAAACTTTCAGAAAGCAGAGAGAGCATTACCGGTGTAACTACAGGTTATACAAAACTCGATAATATGACGGCAGGTTTGCAGCCTTCTGACTTAATTATTGTTGCAGCACGCCCCTCTATGGGTAAAACTGCCTTTGCCATGTGTATGGCTTTAAATGCAGCTATAAGTCAAAATGTTCCAGTGGCTGTATATTCTTTGGAGATGCCAAAGGAGCAATTGATGCAGCGCATGTTGGCTGTATATGCCAAGGTGGATGCATCTCGTTTACGTCGCCCCTATTTGCTAACAGAAGAAGATTGGATTCATTTGCATAAGGCTGCGGATATTCTTGGTAATGCACCTATTTTTGTTGATGATACTGCAGCTCTTAATACAATGGAATTAAGAGCAAGAACTCGCCGATTAAAAGCTGAACATGGAGTTGGCTTAGTAATAGTTGATTATTTGCAACTTATGCGCACCAATAGGCGTATAGATTCACGAGAACTTGAAATATCAGAAATATCACGCTCATTAAAAGCCCTTGCCAAGGAATTAAATATTCCTGTTGTGGCACTTTCTCAGCTAAATCGTAAAGTTGAGGAACGAAGTGACAAAAGACCCATGCTTTCTGACTTGCGAGAGTCAGGTGCTATTGAGCAAGATGCGGACGTCATAATGTTTGTATTTCGTGAAGATGTATACAAATTTGTGAAACCATCTGAGCGACCACCACAAGGTGTGGCAGAAATTATTATTGGAAAACAACGCAATGGACCAGTTGGTACAGCAGAATTGCTGTTTACATCTCGTTATACTTCCTTTGAAAACTTATCTGCAGACGTGTCGGCTAGACCCTCTGAAGATTTAGGATAAATCCATGACATATATAAATTCTATATCACTTGACTCCAAAGATGATGAACAAGATGAAAATTTTGATTCTCAAATGAAAGCCATTGCTGGTGATGAATTTTTCCCATTACAAGAAATGGAAAAACATGTTGTGCTACTTGTAGGAGCAGGGGACATTGCTCAAGAAGTATCACGTTTGGGTAGTTATGCTGGATTTATAGTAGATGTTTTAGATACAAGTCGAGATCTTGCGCGGCCAGAACGTTTCCCTGCGGCACGACAAGCAATTTGGTGTGAGCGATACGCAGATATTGTAAAAAGATATAATATTGGACCACGCCATTATATTGTGGTTACAACACAAAGCTTAGAATCTGATTTAGAGGTTTTACGTAGTGTGTTACATAGTTCGGCACGTTATATTGGCGTGCACGGTGACGAAAATAAACAAGAAGCTCTTTTTTCTGTTTTGCGTAAAGATGGCGTGCCCGCTGCAGAACTAGCTTGTATATGTTGCCCTGTAGGCGTTCCTATTGGTGCTCTACATCCTTCTGAAATTGCCATTTCTATAATAGCAGAACTTATTGCAGCTCGCTCAGGCTGTTTAACTGCCCCACGCTCTAAAAAAAAATCAATTCGAAAATAACTATAGTATTTTAAATTGACATCACTACTGTCAACTTAAGTAAAGGCACACTTGCTCTGGCATTTAACAGTACAATAAAATTGCACTTATACCCTAAAGGGCACAAGTGCCTACGCAGTGCTTGTCTGCTATCGCAGCCAACAGTAGTAATTTCATCTGTAATTACTATAATTGACACTAAAAAACATACTAATGCCTTAAAAAATCTTTTTTTTACCTTGCTAAATTGCCATAAAGTCGCATTTCATGCTTTGTTTATGGTAATTTAGCTTGTATTACTCATAACAGATTTTAGCATTTTAATTTTTAACTCTTCTTGGCTCTTTTGAGCTTTTATTTTTTGCGTCTTTATGATAGTCTTAATCTTGGTTTTAATAATTTTTAAATATTTATTTATCCTTGGAGGAAGAATGAAAAAATTTTCCGTGCTTCTTTGTGTTTTGGCCGTTACTGTTTTGTGCAGTACTGTGGCCTTGGCTGCAGAACTTAAAATTGGTTTAATGTGTCCTCTTACAGGTAAGTGGGCTTCTGAAGGCCAAGATATGAAAAATGTTGTTAGCATGCTTGTTGATGAAATTAACAAAAAAGGTGGTATCAACGGAGATACCATTAAACTTATTGTTGAAGATGATGCGGGTGAGCCTCGCTCAGCAGCGCTTGCAGCACAAAAGCTTGAATCAGCAGGCGTTATTGCAGTAATTGGTACTTATGGATCTTCCGTAACCGAAGCTACACAAAACCTTCTTAACGAAGCTGGCGTGGTACAGATTGCAACAGGTTCAACATCTGTGCGCTTAACTGAAAAAGGATTTAAAAACTTTTTCCGCACTTGTCCACGTGATGATTCTCAAGGTATAGCTGCTGCTAATGCCATTAAAAAAGGTGGTTATAAAGCCGTTGCTCTTTTACACGATAATTCTTCATATGCCAAAGGACTTGCAGAAGAAACCAAGGCTATTTTAGATAAAGAAGGTGTAAAGGTTGTTTTTTATGATGCTATAAGCCCAGGTGAGCGTGATTACAATGCTATCTTAACTAAATTAAGATCTGCCAAGCCAGACATGATTTTCTTTACCGGCTACTATTCTGATGCAGGTTTGTTGTTACGCCAAAAGGCCGAAATGGGTTTTGATGTTCCTATGATGGGTGGCGATGCCACTAATCACACTGACCTTGTAAAATCTTCCGGCACAAAAGCAGCTGAAGGCTTTTTCTTTATAAGCCCTCCATTGCCTCAGGACTTAGATTCAAAAGAAGCTGCTATGTTCTTAAAAGACTATAAAGCTAAATATAATGCATTACCAGTTTCTGTTTACGCAGTGCTTGCAGGTGACGCATTTAAAGCCATTGAAAAAGCTCTTATGGCAGGCAAAAAAACTTCCAAGGACATGATGGAATACCTACCTACTATTAAAGGCCTACCTGGCCTTACCGGTGATATAGGTTTTAATGAAAAGGGTGACCGTGTAGGTGAGTTCTATCGTACCTATATAGTAGATGATAAAGGTACATTTGTTTTACAACCGCTTTAAAATTTATGTATGATGAATAATCATTGATAATATCATTGGTTATTTTAGTTAAGCATTTTTAGTGTTCTGCTAAGCCCCCTTCAAGGGGGCTTTTTTT
>CAYJPT010000161.1:0-5236 GCA_964372165.1 uncultured Desulfovibrionaceae bacterium
CTATTGTTCAATATTTATGTATTAGCTTGTTTTCTATAGGGTTTGCATTATCAGCGTATGAGCTGTATTACTTAGTTAAGACTTCTTCTAGTGTTCCTGCTTCCGAGTGGGTTGAAGCTAGCGGTTCTCAGAGTGCAGGCGGTTATTATTTGCTCAATAACACACTTGGATATGTACCTCCATCAAATAGTGTAGTTATTTCGGTGCGTGAGCAGAAATATAAGGATAACAGCCCTCCTACAGTAGTTTATGATGTAGTTTATACAATAAATGAGCTAGGGCATAGAATCACTCCACACCATCCTGAAGCTAGTACTGCGGTTTTATTTCTAGGTGGATCATTTACTTTTGGTGAAGGGTTAAATGATCACGAGAATTTTAGTTATCTCGTTGGTGAGGCTCTTGGGGAAAATTTTCAGATTTATAATTTGGGCTTTTCTGGATATGGGCCACATCAAGTTTTAGCTGCTTTGCAGGGTGACACTAGTTATCTTAATAAATATAAGCGTATGTATGTGTTTTACTCAGCTGGAACAGATCACCTTAGGCGCAGTGCAGGTATGCAATTTTGGGATAAGGAAGGACCGCGTTATTTAATCGAAGATGGTAAGGTAGTGCTTAGGGGGAGTTTCAGGGACTACTACCCTCAAAATATAGAAAATACAAATCTTGGTAAATTTCTTAATCTTAGCCATGCATATAAAGCAAATACATTTACCTTGAAAAAGATTTTACTTCCATATAGTTCAGTAAAAAAGCAAGCGGAGTTATTTACAGCAATTGTTGCAAAAATTGCTGAAGAATCAAAGCAGATAAATTCCAACAGTGTTTTTACGGTGTTGGCGTGGGGAGGATTTGATCCTAAGCCACTAATAGCATGCATTCCAGATGGTATACCTGTAGTTAATGTAAGTGGATTGTTTCCAGATTATATTATGAGAATGGCTGATTACGAGATACCTATTGATAAACATCCTAACGCATTGGCTAATAAAATAGTAGCTGAAGAAGTAGTTAGAATTATTCAAGGTTATGAAAAAAAAAATTAACTTTAGTCTATTAAAATTGTCAAATTGGTAACTTTTTATACCAATATTTTAATAATGTGGAGATTGCGTTCACAAACTATATTGGGCGCAAGTGAATAAATAATTAATCTATAGGAATTTAAAAATTATGAACAAAGGTAAAATTCTAGTATCTATCATTTTATTTGTAATAATAATTACATGTTTTATAATAGACTTTAAACTTCAATTTTTTTGTGCTGTTTTATCTGCCTCTATTATCTTTTTAATTTTTTCAATCGTCACTCAAAAAAGCTTCATTCAGTATTTGTGCATAATTATTTTTTCCATAGGTGTGGTGCTTTCGGCTTTAGAGTTATATTATGCTGCACCGTATTTTCCAAAACCACCTGAAAGTAGGTTGCTTCACGGTGGATACTATACTGAAGCCGGTAATTTTTTCAATGATCATGAACGTTTAGGATATGCTTCACATCCCAATAGTTATTTTTTAAGCATGAAACGGAAATTTTTTTTAGATAATAGTACGCCAGAAGTGATCTATGACCGTGTTTACACTATTGATGAACGTGGGCATAGAATAACGCCACATCATCCCGATGCGAAGGTTGCAGTTCTTATTTTTGGTGGTTCTTATGCCTTTGGGGAGGGCCTAGCGGATGAGGAAAGCCTATGCTATAGAATTGGTGAAATTTTAGGACAAAACTATCAAGTTTTTAATTTTGGTTTTCCTGGTTATGGCACGCATCATATGCTTGCTATTATAGAAGGTGATTTATCTTATCTTGACAAATATGAATATATTTATGCTTTTTATATAGGTATTACGGATCATATTAATAGATACACTGGCTTTGGAGCCTGGGATACGGGTGGACCACGTTATATGATGGAAGGGGATAAAGCGGTTCGCCGAGGTAGTTTTAAACAATATTTTCCGCAAAATATTGCTGATACACTATTAGGTAAAATATTAAACAAAAGCCACACTTATAAAGCTAATATACATAACCTTAAGAAGATTTTTCTCCCGTATAGTGATTTTTTAAAACAAATGCAACTATTTAGAGCAATAATTGATACATCTGTAAATAAACTAACAAATATATATCCTCATAATAAGTTCAGTATTGTAGCATGGGATAGTTACAGTGAGCACATAATACAATATGCACCAGGGCACCTTGCAAGGTATGATGCAAATAAATGGTTGCCAAATTACGATGATGATAAAACATTTTATGAAATACCAGATGATGGACACCCAAATGCTTTAGCAAATGAAATTGTTGGGGAAAAAATAGCTAAGTTGGTACAAGAGCATGAAAGTGAGCGTTAATTTTTATGTAAAACTACTTAATAAAAATAATTATCACCCTAAATTGTGTCTACACAATACTTAGTATATGCTTATCTCAGATAATAGGAGGTAAGTATCATGAAAAATATGCAGCGCAGACATGACTTAACGGATGAAACTTGGGCAATACTAGAACCTCACCTATCAGGCTAAAGATGTCAATGGGGTGGAATCGCATACGGCAACAGATCATTTATAAATGCAGTATGTTGGGTGTTGAGAACAGGTGCTCCTTGGCGTGACCTGCCTCCTGAGTATGGCAAATGGGGTACTGTGCATCAGAGGTTTATTCGTTGGAGAGATAAACGAGTTTAGGAAAAAATTTTAGAAAAAGCAATAGATGAACCTGATTTTGAATGGTTAATGATAGATGCAAAGCATTGCAAAGTTCATTCCCATGTTGCTGAGCTAAAGGTAGAAACCAAGGACTTGGGCGCACTAAAGGGGGCTCAACAGTAAAATAAATTTGGCCGTGGATGCGCATGGTATGCCAGTCAGAGTTATTATCACAGAAGGTACCACAGCGGATTGTACACAGGCCTTGAATCTCATTTCGGGGATATAATCCGAATATCTACTGGCTGATAGAGGATACGATTCAAACGAAATTGTGCAATATGCTTGTAGCTTAAATTGTGCAGTAGTGATTCCGCCTAAAAAGAATAGGAAAGAACAGCGGGATTATGACAAGTATATTTATCGCTATCGACACTTGGTAGAAAATGCGTTTCTTGATTTAAAGCGGTGGAGAGGCGTAGCCACTAGGTATGCGAAAAACACATTATCATTTTTAGCTGCTGTACAGTTACGGTGTACTATAATTTGGTTAAAGGCAATATCTTAATCTCGTGTAGACACTACCTAAGATTGAATATTTTAAATCTTATGACTGGTTACTTAATTTTGCTAAGGATTCAGAGCAGTATGTTATTGAAGGTGATGGGCATTCAAATAGCTTGGCAGCGGCATATGTAGCTAAAGGCATCACTAAGGTTGTGCAAAATCATTGCTAGGTTACATTGAGTAATGTCTCATAAACATAGCGTATTTGAATGTGGTAGAGTAGTTGTAACTGTATTTATAGACGTCTTGTCTATTAATTATTATTTAGGAATGCAAAATTAATATTATAAAAATTATTTTTATTTACTGAAGTGATCTAAACATAAAAAATTTAGATTGCTTGCCATATATGATAAAAGTAAGGAATAGAACTTATGAAAAAAAGAATTATATTATTGTGTTTATCAGTTATTGGCCTGATCAGTATGTTTTTTGTAGATACGTTCAAGTTACAATTTTTTTGCGGAGCATTATTTTTTTCTATCTTTTTTGCCGTTTTATCATCAATGGTAAAACAAATTACTATTCAATACCTATGTATTTTGTTATTTTCCCTAGGGTTTACCGTTTCTGGTTTTGAATTATATAGTAGTGTATCACTTTATACACATAAAGCTGAGAGTTGGATACAAACAACTAGTTTCGATGTAGCTAAGTTTTATACATATAATGACGATCTTGGTTATGCTCATAACCCAAATGTTACAGTTAATGAAGCTAAAGCTAGACATTTTGCTGATGGTAGAGAACCTGAACTTATTTTTGACGTAAAGTATAGTACTGATGAGCTAGGTCATAGAAAAACTCCTGTAAATCCCGATGCAAAATTTGCTGTGGTATTTTTAGGTTGTTCATTTACTTTTGGTGTGGGCTTGAATGATGAAGAAACCTATGCCTATAAAGTTGCTAAACAGCTAGGTAGAGATTATCAAGTTTATAATTTGGGTGTTGGTGGGTATGGCACGCACCAAATACTTGCAAGTCTTGCTAAGGATATGTCATATCTAGAAAAATATGAAAGATTATACTTTTTTTACGCAGCAATAGAAGATCATTTGCCAAGAATCGCCGGACTTAAATTATGGGCTGGCAATGTTGGTCCAATGTATATAATAAAGGATGATAAATTAGTACGTGATGGAAGTTTTAGTGACTATTTCCCAAGAAATATTCAAAATACAAAGCTCAATAGTTTTTTGAATAGTAGTAATGCTTATAAAGAAAACATGCATACATTAATGAACTGGTCTTTACCTCATGGCTCATACCAAGACCAAGTTATCCTGCTACGAGCCATGGTCAATGAAATTGAAGTTATGTTGCATAATAGATTTCCCACAAGTGTTTTTTCTGTTCTATCTTGGGATAAAGAGCTTGATCCAGTTTTAACAGGTGTTAATAAAAATCCTAATATTGAATACTTTGATGTTATCGATTGGTTGCCTGCTTGTAGCAATTTTGGCGCCAGATATTTCTTTGAAGATGGACACCCCAATGTCTTGGCAGCAAGATATATGTCAAATGAAATAACTAAAATTGTTCAATCTTATGAGAAAACCCCATAATTGTTATGTAGCGTAAGAAATTGGTTATAAATGGGAATCAATATGGATTTTAACTTGCTATCATAAAATAAATTTTTCGTTTGATTATTTAATTAAAAATTTAATATGTTTATAATATTTTTCTCTCAATTGACTTTTATATTTTTAACGTTAATTATGTACTCGCGGATTTAAGGAAATTCTGACAGAATAAATCAGCATTTCCTTAAGTGTTTAGTGTCTTTAGGAAGTATATAGGGGTATAATATTATTAAAACTTCTTAATATTATGTGGAGAGTTTTATGTTGAAAATAATTATTTTGCTTTTGTCATTATTAGGAATGACAATGGCTTTGTTGGTAGATGGATTTAAATTTCAATTTTTTTGTGTGGTTTTAAGTGTTGCCGTATTTTTTATTGTACTTTCAACCATGGTCAAGAATACAATTATACAATATGC
>CAYJPT010000162.1:0-5125 GCA_964372165.1 uncultured Desulfovibrionaceae bacterium
TTCTGCTTGCAGAATAAATCAGCATTTCCTTAAATAAATTTGTTTTATAAGGTATGATATGCTTTTTCCTCTTGGTTCCTTAGTAAATGGTCTTGCTGTGGTCATTGGTGGTTTGTTTGGGCTTGCTTTTGGTTCAAAAATGCCAGAAAAAATGCGTGAATTAATTTTCCAAGGGCTTGGACTTTGTATCATTGTGCTTGGTTTACAATCAGCTTTGCAAGGTATTAAACCGCTAATTACCATTATAGGCATAGTAATTGGCAGTATCATAGGTGAATTATTACAAATTGAATACTGGCTTACCCGAATAGGAGACAAAGTAAAGTCTTTAACCGGTTCATCAAACCCACGCTTTACTGAAGGTTTAGTTAATGGATCATTATTATTTTGCATTGGTGCAATGGGTATTTTAGCATCCATTGAAGAAGGGTTACGTGATTTACGTGATATTGCCTATGCCAAATCTATAATTGATTTTTTTGCAGCAATGATTTTGGCAGCAAGCTTGGGACTTGGTGTTATTTTTTCAGGCATTTCAGTTTTTATATATCAAGGTTGCTTTGTACTAATGTCTAGCTTTTTAGCAAGCTTTATTAATGATTCAATCATGTTGCAAATAAGTGCAACCGGCGGCATATTAATGATAGCCATTGGGTTTAACATATTAAAATGCACCCAAATACGCATCGGTAATATGATTCCGGCGCTATTTATCAGTCCCCTGCTTTCAATAATATTTTAATTACCCACACAAATATTTTTTCTTATTTTATTAAATAGTTATATTGTTTTTCTTTGACATTAAATAAAATTTGCTTATTTTTTAACGTTACAGCTAGTTTGCACTGCTCTACAAAGGGTAAAAAAACGCCATAACATGCAGTATTAATACACAATAAATTATAGATGACAAGTATTTCACAATAGTGTATAAAGTATTTATACAAAAGGTAGAATAATTTTATTCCTGTATACAAGTATCACCTTAGCATAATTTTGGAAATGCATTAAGACCTAAACATAGTATCTCATATTAATTGAACTAAACTTACAATCTTTCAAACATAAATAACTGGTAATTGGCTAAATAATTGTGAAATAATTAACATTTTCACTGTGTTTTGTGTGTTCGTTTATGTTTTATTATCCTGTAAACATTACTCATCAGATAGCATATACTGTCAAATTGAGGTTTAACTATGAATAGTACACAATCTCCTAATAATGACTTCACTACCTTAATTGGAAAATTTCTTAACAAATTAGGCTTTGGCATGCGAGCCAAGCTTATATTGTTGTTTGTTGTTATCAAGGTAGTACCTCTTGTATTATTAGCACTTGTTGCATGGGATCAAGCGGTTGATCTTGGCAGTGAAATGCGTACACGTACAAAAAGCATGGCTGAACAAGCAGTACGTGAGTTTGCTAATGCTGGTGACATTGCTGTTAGTGATGCCGTTGAAGCACTTGATTCCAGAGCTACCCTTGAAATTGAACGCATGACCACCGATGCTGCCAAAAATGTAGCAAATTTTTTATATGCTCGTGATGGTGATTTACGAGTGCTATCTTCTCTTGGACCTAAGGAAGAATTTTTTGAGATTTTTATTAAAGACAAAGTAAGCCACCTTATAAAAAAACGTCAATGGGAACTTTCTAAAAATGAGCAATTTTGGGTTCCTGTGACAGAGTTCAAAAAGTCAGAACCAATCCCCATACGAAATGAGCAAAACAGCACCCGTTTTCGCTCTCGTCCACCTGATAATTACGAACTTGAATCCGTACCTTTGTATCATGAAATCACATTTATAGATTTGCAAGGACAAGAAAAAATTAAAGTTACGTCTTCAGACCTTATGGACAAAGCTTTAAAAAATGTTTCGGATCAAAAGAATACATTTTGTAAAGCTGAAAATTACTTTGACAAGCTAAAAGAACTTAAGCCTGGTGAGATATATGTTTCTGATGTTATTGGAGAATATGTTGGAACTCCCTTTATTGGAATGTATACACCAGAAAATGCAAAAAAGAAAAATGTTCCATTTGAACCAGAAAAGGCAGCCTATGTAGGCGATGAAAACCCCAACGGAAAACGGTTCCGCGGTATTGTCCGCTGGGCTATGCCTGTAGTTGAAAAAGACAAAATTATTGGCTACATCACTATGGCTCTGAACCACGACCACATTATGTCGCTGGTTGACCATCTTATGCCTCAAGATGAACGTTATTCCGATATATCAAGTGCTGCTGCAGGAAATTATACTTTTATTTGGGACCATAAAGGGCGTAGCATAGTACATCCTCGACATCACTCCATAGCTGGTTATAATGCCAGTACAGGTAATCCACAAGTTCCATTTTTAGATGATAGTACATATAAAAAGTGGCAAGAAAGTGGACAAGAATATGCTGACTTTATAATTAATGAACCAGAATTCCAAGATCAACGGCGCGAAATTAAACCTTCGTTAGACTTACTAAAACAAGGTAATGTTGGCCTTGATTGTCGTTATTTGAACTTTGCACCACAATGTTCAGGTTGGTATGACCTATCACGTGATGGCGGTTCAGGTTCATTTCTTATTTTATGGAGTGGCTTATGGAAGCTTACAACTGTTTCAGCCATACCATATTATACAGGTCAATATGGTGATACATTACGAGGTTTTGGTATTGTAACCGTTACTGTAGGTGTTGATGACTTCCACCGTCCAGCCATTGAAACACAAGAAACTATACAGCAGCTCGTTGAAAATACAGATAAAGAACTGTCAGACGTTTCAGAACAAACTTTTAATGCCATTTCTGACAACTTGTGGGACACGGCAATGAGCTTGTCTATATCCACAGTGGTTATGACGATTTTAGTAGTTTTTGTTGCTATATTAATGGCTTCTGGCATTACAAAAAATATAACAAAATTAATTCGTGGCATTACACGATTTAGTTCTGGTGAGCGTAGATTTAGATTTGATGCACAAAGTAATGATGAATTAGGAGTTTTATGTAACTCACTTGACGACTTATTTAATAGCATTGTCAAAAGTATCAAAGGCTTAATGTGCATCACCAATTCTGATCGAAAAGTAATTTATATGAACAGACAGTCCTTGAAGATTTTAGGGAAGGACTTTACTGATGTTGTTGGAAGAAATTATTGCGATGTTGGTTTATTTGGTCCTAACAATTGCCCAATTGATGCTTTGGAAAGCAATAAGGACTTCCCCATACATTTTGATGAAGCAACACAAAATTACTACAGAGGCAATGCAGTTTTCCTAAAAGATAAATCGGGCAATAACATAGGTTATATTATTACTTCTGAGGATATTACACAACTTATTGCCGAACAAGAGCGTATTGAACGTGAACGTGCCATGCTTGATATGGTACTTTCAGCATCACCTGATTTGATTTGGTATAAGTCGGTTGAAGGTGTGTATCTTGCAGTAAACCCACGTTTTGCTTCTTTAGTGGGTCTAACACCAGAAGAAATTGTAGGCAGAACTGATAAACACTTATTGTCTGAGCAGCTACAAGCACTGGCGCATGAAGCTGATAATGCTGTATTATACGGTAAAATGGCAACATACGACGAATCGCGTATAGCATTCGCCGATGGACATGAAGAAATATTGGATATTGTTAGAACACCAACATTTACAAGTGATGGTGCTGTGCGTGGTATCCTTGGTGTTGGTCGTGATGTGTCCTTGCGTGTTAATGCTGAAAATGAATTGCGCCAAACACAGCATGACCTTATTAAGGCTGTGAATGAAGCAAACAGTGCTAGCAAATCAAAGAGTGAATTCTTAGCTAGAATGAGCCATGAAATTCGTACTCCTATGAATGCCATTATTGGCATGACTAATATTACAAAACGTAAGCTAGGCGAAGATGATTATACTAAGGAAGACCTGTTGCCACATATGCATCAAATTGAATCTTCCTCTATGCATCTACTTGGACTTATTAATGATATTTTAGATATATCTAAAATTGAAGCCGGTAAAATTGAACTTAGCGATGAAAGTTTTGATATTTCTAAATTGGTTGACGATGTAGCATCTATAATAACTCCTCGCTGCAACAGTAAGAATATTGCATTTTCAGTTAACATAGAGGGCCTAGAACACAAGCGTTTTATTTCTGATGTGTTACGTTTGCGTCAGGTACTTATTAACCTGCTTGGCAATGCTGTAAAGTTTACACCAGAGCTTGGCAAGGTTAGCTTCCGCTTGGAGCAAAAGGAACGTAAAAATGGTAAATCACTTATCTTTTTCTCTGTTTCCGATACTGGTATTGGTATTGCTCCAGATAAGCGCAAAATACTCTTTGCGCCATTTGAACAAGGCGGTGGGCACATCACGCGCATTTATGGTGGCACTGGTTTAGGTCTTTCTATCAGTCGCAGCATTGCAATGCTCTTAGGCAGTGACATTCATGTAAATAGTGAAGAAGGTGTTGGCAGTGAATTTTATTTCTCACTATGGCTAAGTGAAGATACTGATAATGTAGCAGCTGAAGACAGTACAGAAAGTATGCCTATTGCACCTGGTAAGCGCATATTGCTAGTTGATGATGTTGATATAAATCGCATAATTGCTATGGAACTTCTTTCGCCTTTCAATTTAATCATTGATGAGGCAAGTGATGGTACAGAAGCAGTTGAAAAATTCTCAGATGCGGCAGAAGACTATTATGATTTAGTATTTATGGATATACAAATGCCTAGCATGAACGGATATGAAGCATCCAAAACCATACGCAGCCTTGCTAGAAACGATGCTAAAAGTACACCAATTATTGCAATGACTGCCAATGCGTTCAAAGATGATATTGATATGGCATTTGCGCATGGTATGAATGGGCATGTGGCAAAGCCTATAGATATGGAAAAGCTCATTGACGTTCTTAAAACGTATCTGGGTGACAGCAGGCATTAATCACCTTAAACTATGAATAGTTGATGCTGAGCATTACTTTGCAAGTGATGTTCAGCATCTTTTTTTTGTTTAAAATGTGATGATTTTTACAAAAGCTTTACAACAAGTAGCACTGTATTCTTCATATTTAAGGAAACGCTGATTAAATCAACAAGTCAAAAAACATATTGTGCGTTTCC
>CAYJPT010000163.1:0-4865 GCA_964372165.1 uncultured Desulfovibrionaceae bacterium
CAATAAAATTGCACTTATACCCTAAAGGGCACAAGTGCCTACGCAGTGCTTGTCTGCTATCGCAGCCAACAGTAGTAATTTCATCTGAAATTGCTATAAATACTGAGCCAAAAATATGTCTTCACCATGGCACATTTTTCAAAAAAGAGAGCTCACTTCAAATATACTTTTTCGCGGGGGAAACAAAAGTGAATTCTGGCCTATTTTACGTAAAAATGTAGCAAGTAAAACTGCCAGCAAACAAGCATTAAATGTTTTGTTGCTGGCAGTTTTACTAGTAGCGTTTTATGTTTTAAACTTTATTATAATAAATTATCATATTTTTCAGCGCTGACTCTCATATTATAAATCATAAATGCGCCCTGGATTTTTTAGTATATACCCACCCATTTGCTCAAGTTTTATCTTAAAACTCTCACTTTGCAATATATTTAATAAATTTTGTATCATGGGAGTGTTGAATGCATAATCTGGCACTAGGAAATCATATTGTTCTGTACTAACAGGTATAAAGTCAAGGTCAAACATTTTTGCTGCAGAATAAATACCCATGCCCACATCAGCCGATCCTAATGCAATTTGAGCTGCAATGGAGGTGTGAGTTGATTCTTCATGGTCATAGCCATAAATTTTTGTGGCATCAAGTTTTTCAGCTTTATTTATATAATCAAACAAAATACGTGTTCCAGATCCTTTTTGTCGGTTGATAAAACGTATATTATCATTATATAAATCGTGAAGTGATTTAATTTGTTTTGGGTTGTTTTTTGCAACCATAAAACCTTGTTCACGCCCAGTGCCCTCAATAAGGCGAACTCCGCCTTGAGGGAAATATTTTCTTACATATGATACATTATAGCTTCCGTCATTTTCATCTAGAAGATGTATGCCGGCAATATGAGCTTCTTCACGTCTTATAGCCATGATACCACCCATAGAGCCGGTGTGTGATGAAATCATGTATAAAACTTCGTTTCTTAGATGTAGCATGTCACTTAATTCATCAAGTAGTGGGTCGTGGCTCCCTATAACTACCAAAGAATTATCAATTTTTTCTAGTGTGTTAAGCAAACGAATATTAACTGTATCGCCTGCGGCATGTCCTTCAACTCCTTGAGCTACTTCTAACATTCCATCTGCTTTCATAAATGATGATATAACACCACTACCTCGACTTAATGGTGATGCTATGTAGCGACCTTGCACATGCCCCATGCGCACACGTATAAATTCTTGATATTTTGTACCGGAAATTACAGGTCGAGAAAGTATAGCTTCTTGATATTGCGGTAGTTTATGCTTTTGTTTGGTGTAAGCTGCAAGCAATGGTTTTAATATTTCGTCAATAACTATGATACCAGACACAGGATAACCAGGTACACCCATAATGGCTTTGTTTCCTTTAAATCCTAAAATGGCTGGTTTACCGGGTTTTATGGCAATGCCATGATAGAGCACTGAACCAATTTCTTTAACAACATTGACTGTATAGTCTTCACGGCCGGCAGATGAACCTGCATTGATTATTACAATATCACATTCAGATAAAGCCTTGCTCAAGGCTGTTTTCATTTCATCATAATTATCTTTACATATAGGATATGTCTTTGTACTTGCACCTAAATCAGCAAGCATAGCCGTAAAGATTGACGAATTAAATTCAATAATGTCACCAGTTTTTGGGCTTGCTGTAGGTAGAACAATTTCATCACCAGTTGGTATTATACCAATTAATGGTTTTTTAAGTACATTTACTTCAAGCACACCGCCGGCAAGCATAGAGCCAATAGCTGCAGGGCTTATAGTTGTATAAGAGGGGATAATCATTTCACCCTGACATATATCTTCACCAATTTGGCGTATATGTTGATATGGAGTTGCAGAGCTATGCAGCTTTATTTGCCCATTTTCAAGTTCAACTATATCTTCAATCATAATTACAGCATCGTACTCATCAGGTATGGGGTCACCGGTATCAAGTACAAGGTATTGTTCTTTTGTTAAGGTGATAGGTGTTGTTTCTGTAGCACCAAAGGTATCCCTAGCAACAACAGCAATGCCATCCATGGCGCTTGCATTGTAATGTGGAGCAGAAATTTTTGCATATACTGGTTTTGAACAAACACGATTGCAAGCTTCAAAAACTGCAATGTTTTCTTCTGGGGCATGAAAACCATTTTGTAGCATGGCTTCTATGTAGTTATTGCGTGCGTCCTCTAGTGAAATATTGGTTAGGTAGTTGAATGACATGATATTCTCCTAAAAAAGATACACTGTTACTTGGGTGTTCTTGGGTTGTCCCTCGCAATCCTTAGGTATAATAAAGTAACCATCAGCAGTAGCTAATGTAGTTATAAGGCCGGATTTATTGCGAATTGGATGAGCTAGTGTTTGGTTGTTATTTGTTTCTAAAGTCACAGGAACAAATTGTGCGCGACCGTGGTTTGATTCCATAGATTCGGCAAGGGTAGCCTCAACGTGCGGGCTATGTATTTTAATACCACTAAGTTGTTCTAAAAGGTTATAAACTATAGTTAGTGTTACAAAAAATACTGCAACTGGATGCCCAGGCAGCCCAATGACTGGTTTGTTATTAAGCTTTCCTACAATGGTGGGTTTGCCTGGCTTTAGGGCTACGCCATGTAACAATACCTCACCTTGTGAGGAAATGACATTACTTGTGACATCTTTAACTCCAATGCTACTTCCGCCAGATATAAGCACTACATCACATTCTGTGCTGGCTTTCATGGCAGTATTTGTTAATAGTTCGTCACTATCTTTAACAATGCCATAAAATGTGGGGCTTGCACCAAACTTTTGTATCATGGACTGTAACAAGCTACCATTGACACAACGTACTTGAGCTTGCTTTGGTGTTTCATGTATTTCAACTAATTCATCGCCTGTGGCAATAATACCCACTTTAATATGTTTTTTCACCGGAACATTACTAAACCCAAGGGCTGCAAGTGCCCCAATATCTTTAGAACTAAGTTGTGAACCGCTTTTAAAAAGAATCTTTCCTGGGTGTACATCATCACCTTTGAATATAACATGCTGTGCTGGGGCAATTGATTTTAATATGCCAACAGTTTTATCGCCATAATCTTCTGTATATTCTATCATTTGTACGGCATCAGCTCCATCAGGTATTTGCCCACCTGTTGGTATACTTGCGCAAAATCCTTTGCTTAAGGTAAAGTCTACTTCTTGACCCATGCGTATTTCGTGTTGCACCGTCAAAATTGAGGGAACACTATCACTTGAGCCAAAGGTATCTGATGCTATTAAGGCGTATCCATCAACGCTTGAACGGTTGAATGAGGGCACATACTCATTGGCACAAATATCTTGCGCAAGCACTCTGCCACAAGCTTCAAGTAGGGGAACATTTTCCTGTTCTTTTTCAAGTAGTTTAAAATTTTCTGCGATAATGGCATAAGCTTCTTCCAATGTTTTTAAAGTAAACATGCTCACCCCCATAGTAGTTTATAGTTCTACTTTATCAACGAAATTTAAAACATAGTCAAGTTGACCTGAAGCAATAATTTGACCTTTTTTCATGTAGTGATACTCATCACAAACTTTTTTTAATTGGCTAAATTGGTGACTAATTATAATCCAAGTAGCTTGTAGCTCCTTTTGCCACTCAAGTATCCATTCAAGAAATATACTTAAGCTATCAATGTCAAGGTTAGACAATGTTTCATCAATCATAATAAGCTTTGGCTTAAATATTAAAGCACGTATAAAAGAAATTTTTTGCTGCTCACCACTTGAAAGCGTGCGTGCATATTGGTGTTTTTTATGTAGTAAATTTGTGTGTTTTAGGTATGAGTCAATTAAATCATCATTTATGGGTAAATTACGAATTTCAAGCGGATATATAATATTTTCAAAAACGGTACGTTGAAGTAAATATGGCCTTTGTGGCATAAGAGTCATTTCGTGACTTTGTATATTTTCATAGTCAATAGAGCCTGAGTCTGGTTCGATATCGCCAATAAGTATTTTGGAAAGACTTGATTTTCCGCAACCATTACCGCCAAATAAACCATGTATTTTACCCTTGGCAAAGCTTAGCTTGGGGATAGAAATTTCAAGCTCACCACGAGATTTTTTTAGATTAGTAATTATCAATTTCATCCCTTTCTTTTCTTAAAAAATCTGCGATTAATTGTAAACTGAATGATAGCAGCAGTAGGGTAAGACCAAGCACTATGCCTTCAGTGTAAATGCCTTGGCTTTTTAATAAGGATATAGCTGTAGTCATGGTGCGTGTATCACCCTTGATGTTGCCTCCAATTAGCATTACAGCGCCAATCTCACTTAATGAACGTCCAAAGCCAGTAACGATGGCAAAATAAATTTCTTTGCTCATTTCTCTGTATATAAGACGGCGAGTCTGCGTGGTATTTGCTCCAATACATTTAGCAAAAAATCGTACTGAAGGCGCAAGGCGTTGTGCACTTGTATAAATTAGTCCGGTAACAATTGGAGTTATAATTATGCATTGAGCTAAAATCATACCTTTGATGGTAAATAACATCTCAAATGAGCCAAGTGGACCGCGGCGCATAATAAGTAGGTATACTGCAAGACCTACAACTACAGGAGGAACGCCCATTAATGTTCTTATAATACGAATGAGGAATTTTTTACCTTTAAAATCATTGCGCTCAAGTGAAAGACCAAAATGTATACCAAGGATGGCAGAAATTGTCGTTGAACAAAAAGCAAGCACAAGACTCACATATACAGCATGCTGTGCACCTGATGTGATAAATAAATGGAAAAATTCTTGTATTGCTTCCACAAAATACCTTGCCTTAATAAAGTGAGTTTGTATTGAGTAACATTGC
>CAYJPT010000164.1:0-4828 GCA_964372165.1 uncultured Desulfovibrionaceae bacterium
TAAGGTTCGCAAGCTCACCTAACGGCTATGCTTCGCACCCTTCGGGCAGGATTCCTGATTTATCGGGTCGTGTTGACTTTGTCAGCACTCTGTAGTTGATTAACATCAATGCTTTAAAATCCTTCGCACTATGAATTGTGCTAGAGTTTTATAATGCAGACTAGTTTTTCATCTTCTACATCCAACAATATATTTTGGCCCTCTTGAATTTCAGCAGCAATAATTTTGCGAGCGAGCAAAGTTTCTACATTATGCTGGATATAACGCTTAAGCGGCCTTGCACCATAAATTGGATCATAGCCAGCCTTTGCTATGAATTTTCTTGCTAAGTCACTCATGTCCAAAGTAATTTTACGTTCCGCTAGGCGTAAGCGTAAACGTTGTAATTGTAAATCTACGATACGTGTAATCTGCTCTAAGTTAAGTGGTGTAAATAACACAGTTTCATCAACACGATTTAAAAATTCAGGACGAAAATGTTTCCGCAGTTCTTCAAAAACTGCTGTGCTTGTACCTTCTGCTAAATTTCCATCTTGATCAATACCATCTAATAAGTGCATAGATCCAATATTTGAGGTCATAATGGCAATAGTATTTCTAAAATCAACTGTACGCCCTTGATTGTCTGTTAAACGACCATCATCAAGCAATTGCAAAAGGGTATTAAACACATCCGGATGAGCTTTTTCAATTTCATCAAACAATATCACCGAGTAAGGTTTACGTCGTACTGCCTCAGTTAACTGGCCTCCCTCATCATACCCAACATATCCAGGGGGTGCACCAATAAGGCGTGAAACCGAGTGTTTTTCCATATATTCACTCATGTCAAGTCGCACCATATTGTCTTCTGTATCAAACAATGCTTCGGCAAGTGCTTTACATAACTCTGTTTTACCAACACCTGTTGGACCTAAAAACAAAAATGAACCTGTAGGTCGTGTTGGGTCAGAAAGCCCAGCGCGCGCCCTTAAAACTGCGTCAGCCACAGCAATGACAGCATCTTCTTGTCCAATTACGCGTTCATGTAATTCTTCACCCAAGCGCAAAAGTTTTTCTCTTTCGGTCTCAAGCAATTTACTTACAGGTATACCTGTCCATTTCCCTACAATTTCTGCCACATCTTCAGGGCGTACTTCTTGCCTCAAAAGTCTTTGTTTACCCTCACTGCCGCTTTCTGCCTCATTTAATTGTTTTTCAAGCGTATGCAAGGTGGAGTATTTTAATTCCGCCACACGATTTAAGTCATAAGCTCTTTCTGCTTGCTCAATGGCTAACCGTGTTTGTTCGATTTGTTCTTTAATATTTCTCACCGTATCAATAGAAGCTTTTTCAAGC
Source organism: uncultured Desulfovibrionaceae bacterium (assembly GCA_964372165.1). Classification (GTDB taxonomy): domain Bacteria; phylum Desulfobacterota; class Desulfovibrionia; order Desulfovibrionales; family Desulfovibrionaceae; genus CAYJAD01. The sequence continues at coordinate 1,339 of CAYJPT010000164.1, forward strand.
TCCCATTGTTGGCGCAACAATCCTTGATTTATACGTAGCTCAGCAAGTTCACCTTCAAGTTTTTGTAAGCGTTCATAGGCTGCATTATCAGTCTCACGGTGTAATGCTTCGCGCTCAATTTCTAATTGCATAACTTTACGATTAACTTCATCAAGCTCTGCCGGAAGTGAATCAATTTCAGTACGAATCATAGCCGCAGCTTCATCTATTAAGTCAATGGCTTTATCCGGCAATTGCCTATCAGGAATATAGCGAGATGAAAGCATTACCGACTCCACAATGGAGGAATCACCAATGCGCACCCCATGATGCACTTCAAAACGTTCTTTAAGCCCACGCAATATTGATATTGTGTCTTCAATATTTGGTTCTTCCACAAGAACAGGCTGAAAGCGCCGCTCTAATGCAGGGTCTTTTTCAATATACTTACGGTATTCATCAACCGTGGTTGCACCAACGCAATGTAACTCTCCACGTGCCAACATGGGTTTTAATAAGTTACCTGCATCCATGGCACCATCAGTCTTACCAGCACCAACTATTGTATGTAATTCATCAATAAAGAGAATTATTTGACCTTCAGACTGCTCTACTTCTCCAAGTACAGCCTTAAGCCTTTCCTCAAATTCACCACGATACTTTGCACCGGCTATTAAAGATCCCATATCAAGGGCGTAAAGCGACTTTCCTTTAAGCCCTTCAGGTACGTCTCCATTCACAATTCGAAAGGCCAGGCCCTCTACAATAGCCGTTTTGCCAACACCTGCCTCACCAATTAGCACAGGATTATTTTTTGTACGTCTAGACAAAATACGTATTACACGCCTAATTTCTGCGTCACGACCAATAACCGGATCCATCTTGCCAAGCTTTGCAGCCTCAACCAAATCACGCCCGTATTTACTTAAAGCCTCAAAGGTATCTTCTGGATTAGGGCTGGTTATTCGTTTACCGCCGCGCAGCTCTTCCATTGCCATAGTAAAACGGGCCTTGCTTATTGAATATTCACGCCAAACATCACCCAAGGGTGATGCAGCGGCTTGGTCAGACAATACTGCAAAAAGATGATCAACGCTTACAAAGTCATCCTTCATGCGTTTGGCCTCAGCCTCAGCATCGGCTAGTACACGTCCAAGACGTTGAGTAACAACAATTTTACTGGCATCCATTGCACCACCGGAAACTGAAGGGCGCTTACGCAACACCCCCTCAACCGCAACTTCCAAAGCACGCACTTGTATACCCATATGTTCAAGTATACGCTGCACTATACCCTTTTCTTGCTTAATGAGGGCAAGAGCTAAGTGCTCAACATCTGTTTCTTGATGTCCCATGCCCGCAGCAAAGCTTTGTGCCTCACTAATGGACTCGCGGGCTTTATCTGTAAATTTGCTTATGTCCATGTTAATCTCCTAAAATTAGTTATCGCTAACCAAATATTTTAAACACATTGCACTAGATTTTCAAAATCCTATCTGTAAGTGTCACAGTAAGTCATTATAAATTTTATCTTGCCGTAAAAGTTGATATTTCTGCTAATTGCGTCCAAATAGCACGCTCTTCATCTGAAAGACTTTCTGGCGTTTTAATCATAACCCTAACAATTTGGTCAGCACGAGTTTTGTCGCTACCAAGGCCACGTCCACGCAAACGAAAACGTCGCCCTGAGGATGTTCCTGCTGGTATATTCATATCAATTTCACTATCTAAAGTAGGTACTCTAACAGTTGTACCAAGTGCTGCCTCCCAAGGCGTCAAAAATAAATCATATGTTATGTCCATATCATCAACGCCAAAGTTCGCATGCGGCAAAAATTTTATACGTAGCAAAAGATCGCCCGCAACACCACCAGGTGCAGAATCACCCTGACCTGCTAAGCGCAACTTAGCACCTTCGCGCACTCCAGCAGGAATATTTACTTCTAAAGTTTTTGCACCTTGCTTTGCAGCAAGATTGATACTGCGTTGTCCACCCTTATATGCATCCTCAAGGCTTATGGAAATTTCTGCCTCCACATCACGCCCACGCCTTTGGCGTCTTGAAAAACCTCCAAAGGGGTCTGGCCCAAATCCACCTTGTCCCGCGCTTCGCCCAGCTTGTCCAAAAAGTACTTCAAAAAAGTCAGAAAAACCGCCACCATTAAACTGTTGCCCATTAAAATCAAAGTTAAAACCCTCAAAACCAGGAGCACCTTGAAACTGCTGTCCATGCTGCCAATTATGTCCTAATCGATCATAAAGTTTACGTTTTTCAGGGTCTTTTAGCACTTCGTAAGCTTCATTTATCTCTTTGAATTTTTCTTCTGCTTTTGCATCTCCTTGATTTAAATCAGGATGATGCTTGCGCGCTAACTTTTTAAAGGACTTTGCAATGTCGTCACCAGAGGCAGAACGCTCTACCTCAAGTAATTTATAATAATCTTTATATGAAACGCTCATGTTCTTCCTCCATTACAAAGTTACCACACAAAAATAATCCTATAAACTGTATGGTCAATGGCGTAAGGTTAAAATGAATTTTTTTTTGCCGCATAACTTAAGACTTCTGTACAATTTATTGTGAGGTGTATTTTGAAGCATTAACACAGTTCAATGCGACCAAAAATCAAGAATAGGTGAACTTTGCTTGCAAGTTCAATGGTTACTTTTTAAAAATTTTTCCTGCACAAATTTTTTTATTTAATGCAAATTGTTAGATCAAAGTTCAAAGCTTTTGCTAAAAAAGGATTGTGCAAGGCTCTTAACTCTGCTGTACAGCGCATATAAGCAAAAATGCCAGAAAAAGCATTTTGCTTCTTCTGGCACTTTTATTAAATTTTTGAAATTTTTTAAATATTATCTACCCTTAGCAGCACGCTTAGAAGCTTTAAGTGGGTTAACTTTAGCAGCAGCAGCAACTTTTAGTTTGACGTGGGTGGCAAAATTACATCGACCACCAACCCATTTGCGCTCTGGCATCGGATAACTTGAGCAAAACTGCTCACCTTCAAACTCACGAATGCGATCACATTCGTTGCATTGCTCCACAATGGGGGAAAGTAAAAAACCGTTAAGCATTACGCCGTCGGCAGTCTTGGTGGCATTTTCTAAATTAGTCATATTGTCCTCCCTTGTCATAATCTGACAAAAAAAATCTTCTCAAGCAAAGCAAGATACGCAAAAAAAATAAGATGTCAAGGATAAAATAAGTACCTTTAATATAGAAATTTGTGTGTTTATTTTCTATATTAATTTAAAATTACACATGCTTATTTAATTTCAAATTGTCTAGTCGAAGCTAAAAAAGTCATTTCCCAATAACTTTTTTAGCTACTCATAGGATCCAAATACCCTTTTGGGGCAGCCAGAAATTAATTTTGGTTTATTTTACACGGCGTAAAACTTAATCCATGTATCACACGCATTAAGTTTTACAATTTTAAGTAAAAGTTGATCAAATCAACAAGTCAAAAAACATATTGTGCGTTTCCTTACAAAGTAGGCAATTGTG
>CAYJPT010000165.1:0-4801 GCA_964372165.1 uncultured Desulfovibrionaceae bacterium
GACCATGCACTTCACTCCCATGTCCATGAAAATCAAATCCCATGAGCTCTAAAAATGGGTGTGCAATAAGAATTATACCAATTATAGTAAAAGCAAAGGCTGTTAAACGACGTGGAATAACAAATAAAGTATCACTTGCACACATGATTTTATGTATAGATTTTGCTAAAAGGCTTACAATAATAATAGGTAAGGTATGACCGATGGCAAATGCAGCGTTGAATGCATTTAGTAAGTAAAAATTTTGATCTTTTGCTATAAATAACACTGGTGCTAAAAAAATTAAAACGCAAGAACTTGATAGCACACCATATCCAAAGCCTAAGGAAAAAAAGCCAAATGGCCCTTGAGAAATGTATTGCATTAGTTTATCAATAACACCCTCTTTGGCAGAAGTTGAACAATGGGAGCAATGATTATGTTGCAGTAGCTCTCTTGTCATATATAGAAACAGAATGCCAAAAGGTACTGTCCAGTAGTGACCAAGAAAATCTAACTGATAGCTAAAGAAAATTAAAATAAAACCAATGGCAAACAAGGCTACAATATGTCCAAGCATTAAAATTTGAATCTTAAACCTTACAGTAGAGCTTATAATTTTAGGATTTGCAAGTATAGAAATAGTTGCCAATTGGCAAGGCGATAGCACAACACTACCAACACCCCAAGAAAAACATATTATTATAGCAAGGAGAGGATAAGTTTGCATCCAATGTGATATTGAATTAAGAAAGCCATCAAGCATAATGTTCTCAATTTGCGAAAAAATGGCGGAGGTGTATAGGAGTCGAACCTACCGCGGACATCTCTACCCGCCACCGGTTTTGAAGACCGGGCACTACACCGGTAGTGAAACACCTCCAAATATGAATGAAAATACTATCGGAAGTTTTAACAAGGGGCAAGTAAAAACTACTATATCATCATAATTTTATAAATATATTTTTTTATGGTGAATATTACCAGTAACAAAATTTTTATTATTTAGTCACCCGTAAAACTAACCTGAAAAACAAATCATATCTACTATCAATAACATATATTTATCTACCAATATATCAAGATTATCCTTACTCACACTTGGTCTTGAATTAAGAAATACTACAACTCACTAAACCAAACAAAAAAATTGCCAGAAATAAACACATACGTTGCGAGTTTCTGGCAATTTTATTTTATTAAGAAACGATTTAATAATAGTTCAATATTCTATAGCCAATCAAGCCAATCTTTCCACGAACCTTCACGTTTTTGACGTTTTTCTTCGCTTTGTTGTTCCGTATAGAGCAAGTAAGCACTTAGGCTTTTTTCTTTCACGTGCTCAATAACTTTTGGAACATCACTAAAGTTTTTCTCAATATAGGTATAGCGTTGCCATGCCGGCCCATATTTACCCATATTATAAAAAACGTCAGCTATGTATAATTCATGTTCTGCCATAAGCACACGTATTTCTTGCATGTGTGCACCAGCTTTTTGAGCATACTCTGTTTCAGGATACCCTTGCTTAAGGCGATTTAAGTATTCATAGCCTTCTTGTAAGTCATTAGTTGGTCTATCAATAGAAATAAAACCTTTTATGCGTGCAACACCAATTTGATAAAGCACATAAGGTACAGCCTGATGACGAGGGTGCAAAGCTTCAAAGTCTTTATAAGCTTCAACTGATTCAGCAAATTCTCCATCAAGGAAGTAAGCGTCTGCTAGTGATAACTCTGCATCAATAGTATATGGGCTAAAGGGATATGTATCACGCAACTTATTGTAACGTTCCGCCGCAGCAACATAGTTCTTTTCTGCCATAAAATCATTGGCAGTTTCAAATAGCTCTTGTGCTGTATCTTCTGGTGGAGGTAAGTAAAAATAGTCAATAACCCCACACCCAGAAAGCCAAAACACACTAAGCAAAACCACAAAAAGACGCATAAATTTTTTATCCATTGAGTTGTTCCACATAAAGAAAAGCAGCTTGAGCAGCAGTTGCACCATCTCCAACAGCTGTACTCACCTGCCGACAAAGTTTAGAGCGAATATCACCCGCAGCAAATACACCAGAAATATTAGTACGCATCTCAGTATCAGTAATGATAAATCCTGACACATCACGCTGTACCAAATCAGGTATAAATTCTACACTAGGTTTGATCCCCACAAAGACAAAAAAGCCTTCGACATTAAGTGTTTTTTCATCACCAGTTTGAACATTTTGTATGCTAAGTCCAGTTAGCGCGTCCTCACCGTGAATACCTGTAACAATAGTATTTCTCAAAATTTCAACATTGTCTGTGTTGTTAAGGCGATCAAGGTAAACTTTAGCACCTCTAAACTCTTCTCTTCTGTGAATGAGATAAACTTTTTTTACAATTTTAGACAAATACAAAGACTCTTCCAGTGCAGTATTACCGCCACCAACAACGGCAACTTCTTGACCACGGAAGAAGTTTCCATCACATATGGCACAGTAAGAAATGCCTCTTCCACCTAGCTTAATCTCATTTTCAAGCCCTAGGTGTTGATGCATTGCACCAGAGCATATAATTACAGTGTTGCCCTCAATAAATTTATCACCGAGGTGAACACGATGTATATTATGCTTTACGTCTTTGCTGTCTTGCAACAATTCCATATGGGTAACTTCACTGGAATAGCGATCCACATCAAGACCATCTAGATGTGCAGCAAAAATATCAGACAATTCATACCCTTTGATTCCTTGCGGAAATCCAGGATAATTTTCAATGGATTCAGTCTTAAGCACTTGCCCGCCAGGTGCTAGTTTTTCAACAAAAGCAACAGAACAACCCGAGCGCACCAAATAAAGTGCAGCTGTTATACCAGCAGGACCTCCTCCAATTACAATGGAGTCATAAATCATGCAAGTGCCTTTTGTTCTAACTTTTCTTTAAGGATGTCCTTAGTTACTGCACCAGTAATTTGTTCAACCACTCCGCCAGCTTTAAAAATTATCAAAGTAGGGATTGCTCTAATACCAAATTTTGTGGGAGTTTGTGGATTTTCATCAACATTCATTTTTGCAATAAAAACCTTCCCATCATATTCTTTAGACAATTCATCAACAATGGGCCCAATTGCTCTGCAAGGTCCGCACCAAGGCGCCCAAAAGTCGATTAAAACTGGCAGTTCAGCCTTAATTACCATTTCTTCAAAATCGTTATCAGTAACTTGTGCAGCCATATTAATCTCCTTCTATATTATTATAAAAATTATTCTCACAAATGATTATTTAGTCGACACTAAAAAACTAAACAATATGTTGCAAATACGTTATTTTTTTTGCAAAAAAGAACAAATAATGATGCCATAAATAAGGGCACGGAATGCACTTTCCTGGCATTATTATGGTACTAACGCACTTGCTTTTTAGTGCCGACTAACGAAATTTTTCTTACAGAAAAATTTCAAACGGCGTAAAATAAGCCAGAACCCGCTTCTGGCGTCCCCAAAGGGGCATTTGAAGCCAGTGTGTTTATGCCAAAGCATAGCCATAAGGCAATGCGTGGTACTCTTGAAAAAGTCATTGGAAAATGACTTTCTCAGACTTCGACTATTTAAGTTTAATTTTCAAAAAGCATCCTGTCAAGACAAGAGCACTAAATATACTTAAAATACATTTTCAATCATTACGCTATGCGCTGCCAATCATTTGGTATGGCTTTACCACGTGGTATAGCCTCAAAGTCAAGCCCATGGGCAAGACCTGCTTGAGCATAACACCAACCAGCATATGCAACCATAGCTGCATTATCCGTACAAAGATTTAAAGAGGGTAAAATTAATTTTTTATCCCACGCCAATGCTAAATTATGCATACGTTGCCTTAACAAAGAGTTTCCAGCAACACCACCTGCCAAAATAATGCATTGAACATCACTTTGTTGCTCAAGAGCACGTGTTGTTTTTATACATAAGGTGTCAACAATGGCTAAATTAAATGCAAGGCACATGTCACATAGAGCTTGAGGAGCTGTTTCAACATCAACATAGTTTAATAGTTCAGGATGTTGCTGAATGTATTGGCTTGCAGCTGTCTTAAGCCCACTAAAACTAAAATCTAAATTGTTATTATCCACATATGGGCGTGGAAAAAGCTTGCTATCAGTCAAAGTACCACGACTTGCAAGAGTATCCAAAATACGCCCAGCAGGATATGGCAAACCAAGCATTTTTCCTACTTTATCAAATGCCTCACCTGCTGCATCATCAAGAGTTCTGCCAAGAACCTCAAACGAATGCACTGACTCCATACGGTATACATGCGTATGACCACCTGACACAAGCACACCAAGAGCCGGAAAAATTAGAGGTTGCTCTAAACCTGCTGCCAATAAGTGAGCATACAAATGGTTTACACCAACTATAGGTTTTTTAGTAGCAAGAGCCAAACCTTTAGCAAAGTTTACACCAACTAATAATGAACCAAGTAGACCAGGCCCTCTAGATACGGCATAATAATCAATATCTTGACTAAAAATGCCAGCTCTTCTAAGCAAAGTGTCGTATAATGGCCCCATAAGTCGGTAATGCTCACGCGATGCAAGTTCAGGCACAACACCACCAAAAAGTGCGTGTACCTCCTCTTGTGTAGCCACAATACTCTCTACAAGTAAACCATCCCGCACTAAGGCAAGAGCGGTTTCATCACAAGAGCTTTCTATGCCAAGGCAAATCATAACTATTTTCCATGCTTAGCATAAATTTTTTCAACATCTTCTACTTCAGCACTTGATCCTATAAATAGTGGGCTACGAGCATGTAGTTCTTCTGGTACAATATCTAATAT
>CAYJPT010000166.1:0-4797 GCA_964372165.1 uncultured Desulfovibrionaceae bacterium
AAGGCAGTGTGCCTTTCTGATTTATTCTGCTTGCAGGATAAATCAGCATTTCCTTGAATTATTTTCTTTTGTACAAAGCTATAATTTAGCGTGCTCCTAAAGAAAAGATTATAACTTTGATAGTTTTAAACAGTATTTTAATGTCTAATAAAATTGACATATTATTTATATAAAACAAATCATAGGCAAGCTTATGGCGCGCATCTTCTTCTGAAGCAGCATAGGGGTAACATACTTGAGCAAGCCCAGTGAGCCCAGGTTTGATGCTATGGCGCAAATTATAATTATTAATATTTTTTTCAAAACTATTTACAAACTCAGCCCTTTCTGGCCTTGGTCCTATAAAGGACATATCATTTTTAAAAATATTCCAAAGCTGTGGCAATTCATCTATACGTAGTCTGCGCATATATTTGCCACATTTTGTAATGCGTGTGTCATTTACTTTAGCCCACATTGCACCATGTTTTTCTGCATCATGGTACATGGAGCGAAATTTATAGAGTGTGAAAATTTTTCCTTTAAATCCAACACGCTCTTGGGTGTAAATAATAGGCCCAACTGATTCAAGACGAATAACTATGGCAGCTAATAAAAAAAATGGACTTGTGAATGCAAACAACAATATTGCAATACATAAGTCAAAAATGCGCTTTAAACATAGATAAATCCTATGTTGCATTGTGTCCTTTTGTATTGTGCTATGTTGCATCGGTTTTCACCTGTTAAATTAGAGTGCCATTACATCATTATCGCTTGTTATTAAAGCAAAGTCTTTTACTGTATTTTTTAAAGAACTTTCATAAAGCCCATTATGTTTTTAGCAACTTGCCTTGCATCAAACTGCTGCTCTGCCAAAAGTCGCCCATTGGCTCCAAAAGTAGGAATAATGTTCGGGTTAAGTATAAAATGTTCTAAAGCCTTTGCCAAGGCAGAAGCATCTTTGGCTTTAAATAAAATGCCATTATGCCCTTCATGTACTAATTCCCTACATCCAGGAACATTGCTGGCAATAATGGGTCTACCCATGCTCATGGCCTCCATAAGTGTGGAAGATAAACCCTCTCGCCATGATGGCAATACTACAACGCTTGCGTTAGTCATAAATGGACGCACATCATTTGTTTCACCAAGATATGATATGTAACCTTGTGCATGCCAGTGCTGGATTTGACTATGGCTTATAGCACCATACCCTTGTTCATATGGACCAAGAAGTTGAAAAACAATATGTGGGTATTTTGTTTTGATAATTTGTGCAGCTTGCACATAATCAGAAATCCCTTTTGCTTCAAGTAGGCGTGCCACAAGTAAAAATGTGATGCTTTGGGGATAATTTTTTTTCAAAGCAAAATGTTCTATATCTACACCTGTACCTTGGGTAATCAAAGTATTGCTTTGTTGAGTAATAATTTTTTTTTGCTTAAAAGTTGCTAAGTCGTCAGTATTTTGAAAAATTATGCCCTGAATATTGCTTAATGAAATTTTGTATAGCGATACACACAATATATGCAGTAATTTTTTAAATATGTTAGCCGACGGCTCAAAAGTAAAGCCAAGTCCGGTAATACAAGAGTATATTTTACTTTTACAAGTTATTTTAGTGGCTAAATTGCCATAAATAATAGGTTTAATGGTAGACGTGAATATGATATCCGGCTGCTCTTTGCGTAGTATAAAACATAGAGCAAAAAAACTTTTAATGTCATGTAAGGGGTTAATACTTTTAGCTTTTAAAAAATACGAAATAGTACGTATATTTTGTTTATTTAATGTTTGTACATGCTCATTTGTGAGTAGGTCTGGCACACAGCAAATAACCTCATGCCCAGCATTTATCATGCTATGCATTAATGTTGACCAAAAAATACTGGTACTACGAGCTTGATTACTAATAAACAATATTTTCATGTTAGTATTATATTTCACGTGATTATAGTGTGCATTTCTTTTAAAGTAGAAGCGCATGACAAATATCATAAAAAGTTTTTGAGTATAAACAAAAATTAAATAACAAAACTAATACTAAGTCATTAAATTAAAACAACCTAAATATATAGATATAATGCAATTCAGTGCTTTACAGCAAGCCTTACGCCTAGTAAATTAGTAGTTTATGTTTTTTATAATAGCTTGCAAAAAATTTCAATCAGAACTCATGAGGAAAAAGTAATGGTAACATATGCATCAGCATTAAAACAAATTCAAGAATCACCACGTACTTGGCTTATAACCGGTGTAGCAGGTTTTATTGGTTCAAACTTATTGGAGCACCTTCTTAAGCATAATCAAATTGTTGTGGGCTTAGATAATTTTATGACTGGCTATAAAAAAAATTTGGATTTGGTGCGTTATAATGTGGGCGATGCTGCTTGGAAAAACTTTACTTTTATTGAAGGTGATATTTGCGATTTACCAACATGTCAAAAAGCATGTGCTAAAGTACAATATGTTTTGCACCAAGCAGCCCTTGGTTCTGTACCTCGTTCCATTGAGGATCCAATACTAACCAATAATTGTAATATTACAGGATTTGTTAATATGCTTGTAGCGGCACGCCAAGCTAAGGTGCAAAGTTTTGTTTATGCTGCATCATCATCTACTTATGGTGATTCGCAAGATTTACCTAAGGTAGAAGATGTCATTGGTACACCCCTTTCTCCTTATGCTGTTACTAAATATGTAAACGAACTTTATGCAGATGTATTTGCTAGATGCTATGATTTTGGCACAATAGGGTTGCGATATTTCAATGTTTTTGGTCCTCGTCAAGATCCAAACGGCGCATATGCAGCTGTAGTGCCACAATGGTTTTCTGCGTTACTAAATGGCCTAGATGTTTATATTAATGGTGATGGCGAAACCAGCCGTGACTTTTGTTACATTGACAATGTAGTTCAGATTAATATTTTAGCAGCCCTTGCAGATGTGGGAGCACGTAATAAGGTTTATAATGTAGCTTTTGGAGAGCGCACCACATTAAATGAGCTTTATAAAATTGTTAGTGATGAAGTGCAAAGGTATAATAAAAATTTGGAAAGTAAAAAGCCAATATATCGTGATTTTAGGACTGGTGATGTACGTCATTCCTTAGCAGATATTTCACGTGCGCAAAGCTTGCTGGGCTATGAACCACAATATGATCTTAAGGAAGGGTTGGCATGCGCATGTAAATGGTATGTTGATAATATTTAGTCGGCACTGAAAAAACTATTTAGTGATTTAAATGAGCAAGGCAGTATTAAATAATCAAAAATAGGTTAAAAAAAAGCCTCTGCACTTTGCTGGTGCAGAGGCCTTTTGAAATTAAAGATTATTCTTGATATTGATCAACATTAACAGTTTTGCCTTTTAAGATGAATAGCACAAGGCCACACACAGCAACAGCTGCGCCGATAATATTTGCTGTATCGATAGGTAGACCAAAGCCTAAGCCTTTCATAAAGCAAATATAGCTTATAGTAGCTGCTGTCATAAGGGTTGCAGGAAGTGACGCAATCCAGTGGAAGCGGTTTTCACGATATAAATATGCTGCGCCAGCCCACAGTACAACGGCTGCAAGGGTTTGGTTAGCCCAGCCAAAATATCTCCAAAGAATGCTAAAGTCTACTTGAGTTAAAACTGCACCAACTAAGAAAAGTGGTATAGCGATAGACAGACGTTTTACAGCTTCTTTTTGTGAGTAATTAGTCATTTCTGCAATGGTAATACGTGCTGCACGGAAGGCTGTATCGCCGGATGTAATGGGCAGTACAATAACACCCAATATGGCTAATACGCCGCCTACACTACCCATAAGGGCATATGAGGAATCAGCAACTACTTTACCGGGGCCGCCAGCGGCGATGGCTTCTTGTAGTAATTCTGGGGTTTGATAGAAGGTCATACCAACAGTTGCCCAAACTAGTGCAATAAAGCCTTCAGCAACCATGCTACCATAAAATACAGGCTTTCCAAGTTTTTCATTTTCTACACAACGCGCCATGAGAGGTGATTGTGTAGCATGGAATCCACTAATAGCACCACAAGCAATGGTGATAAACATAAGTGGCCATAATGGTAAATCTTTTGGATGTTGATTTGTCCATTCAGCAGAAGGGTAGAAGTCATAACCTTCAACCATAAGCATGGTGGTTATACCAAATGCCATAATGATAAGGATAGCACCAAATAGAGGGTAGAAGCGTCCAATAATTTTATCAATTGGTAAAATGGTAGCTAAGAAATAGTAAGCAAAAATTACTACTAGCCAAATTTCAAAGCCCATCCACTCAGATGTAAGGTTAGCAAGCATTTTGGCTGGAGCGGTTACAAACACAACACCAACTAATAGTAGTAAAAGTACAGCAAATACGCGCATAAACTGTTTGAAGAATTTACCAAGTGTAAATCCAACAATATTTGGAACGTTATTGCCACCATAACGTATTGACATCATGCCCGCCATATAGTCGTGTACAGCGCCGGCAAATACTGAGCCTAGCACAATCCACAATAATGCGGCTGGTCCATAAAGTGCACCAAGTATTGGTCCAAAGATTGGCCCTACACCAGCAATATTTAAAAGCTGAATAAGCCAAATTCGTCCAGTACTCATATGCACGAAGTCAACTCCGTCAGCCTTGGTAATAGCTGGAGTTGGTCTTTTGTCGTCTGAGCCAAAGACTTTATCAACAAAAGTTCCATAAACAATGTAGCCCACAATTAGCCCGGCTACTGCCAAAAAGAAATACATGATGTTTGACATAAACCCTCCATAATATACATAAATTTTTTGGATTACGCTTTTTGTGTGAT
>CAYJPT010000167.1:0-4747 GCA_964372165.1 uncultured Desulfovibrionaceae bacterium
TAATACTTTATTTACATTTTTTTAATGCACTAATTTTTATTAGTTAACCAATGTTTACAAATTAACACAATTGCCCCATACCGCACAAGCCTTTGTATTCTTACTTGACGATATGGTAAAGCTTTTTTATAATGCCCAAGTTTATGCGCATACATTTTGTGTGCACGTATTTTGCTATAAAATACACACTACTACAGAATAGGGCAACTTTAATTTGCTAAAAGCATTTTCAAATTAATTGCATATAATTAAGTAGTTATGTCACTTCTTAAATATTTGCACTTGCCTTAAAAGTCACCAGAGCAAAATTTTGAAATTTGCTCCTAAAACTAAGGACTATATCAACTTACCATGCCAAAACGCACTGATTTACGAAAAATTATGGTCATAGGCGCAGGCCCAATTGTTATTGGGCAAGCGTGCGAATTTGACTATTCCGGCTCACAGGCAGTTAAGGCCCTTAAAGAAGAAGGTTATGAAGTTGTGCTTGTTAATTCAAACCCAGCTACCATCATGACTGACCCAGGCCTTGCAGACAAAACATACGTAGAACCTATTGAACATGACACTTTAGCTGCAGTTGTGCGCAAAGAAAGACCTTGCGCAATTTTACCAACGCTTGGCGGACAAACTGGTCTAAATGCAGCACTATCTCTTGCTAAGAGCGGTGTTCTTGATGAATGCAATGTTGAACTAATCGGCGCACGTGCAGACGTCATTGAAAAGGCAGAAAGTCGTGACCTATTCCGCAAAGCCATGGAAAATATTGGCCTAAAAATGCCAGCCAGTGGCATAGCGCACACTATGGAAGAAGTACGCCGTTTAGGTGCGGAGTTGCCTTTTCCTCTAATTATTCGTCCTGCTTTTACCCTTGGTGGTACAGGCGGTGGCATTGCTTATAACATGGAAGATTTAGAAACCATTGCTGGACGTGGACTTGCGGCAAGTCCCGTTTCAGAAGTTATGGTTGAGCAATCAGTTATAGGCTGGAAAGAGCTTGAAATGGAAGTAATGCGCGACAAAAGCGATAATTGCGTGATTATTTGCTCCATTGAAAACATTGACCCTATGGGTGTACACACAGGTGACTCCATGACGGTTGCACCGGTGCAAACCATGACCGACGCAGAATATCAACATATGCGTGATGCAACTATTGCTGTTATGCGCGAAATTGGCGTAGAAACAGGTGGATCAAACGTGCAATTTGCGCAAAACCCTGCCAATGGTGAGCTTGTTATTATTGAGATGAATCCGCGTGTTTCACGCTCTTCAGCTCTTGCCTCCAAGGCAACAGGTTTCCCCATTGCCAAAATTGCTGCAAAGCTTGCAGTGGGCTACACACTTGATGAATTACGCAATGATATAACTCGTGAAACTTCAGCTAGTTTTGAGCCATCCATTGACTATGTAGTTGTCAAAATACCTCGCTTTACCTTTGAAAAATTCCCAGGCTCCAAGGACGAACTTACCACAGCTATGAAGAGTGTTGGAGAAGCCATGAGCATAGGGCGTACATTTAAGGAAGCATTACAAAAAGGTATGCGCTCCATGGAGCTTGGCTATACCGGTCTTGGTTTTGGTTTCCGCAATGCTTTGGAAGACAAAGAAAGTGTACTAGCATCATTGCGCAAGCCCAATTCACGTCGCATACTTTCTTTACGTGAAGCTGTGCGCTTGGGTATTTCTGATGAAGAAATTTTTAATGCTTCTGGCTTTGACCCTTGGTATACACGACAAATACGCGATATCGTTAATATGGAAAATACTTTGCTAAACTTTGGTCTTGCTAATGATATGACAGCAAGCAATGAGGAGTTAGCTGTTATTTTGCGTGAAGCCAAAGAATATGGTTTTTCTGACCGCCAATTATCTGAAATGTGGAAAAGACCTGAAGACGATATCCGCCGTTTGCGCAAAGAACTTGATATTACACCATCATACTACTTGGTTGACACTTGTGCAGCCGAGTTTGAAGCCTATACACCATATTTTTATTCCACTTATGAAACCATGCAAGAAATGGAAATTACTGAGCGGAAAAAAGTTATGATTTTAGGTGGTGGACCAAACCGTATCGGACAAGGAATTGAGTTTGACTATTGTTGTTGTCATGCTTCATTTGCCCTTAAGGATGCAGGTGTTATGTCAATTATGGTTAACTCAAACCCCGAAACAGTTTCCACAGATTATGACACCTCAGATAGGCTTTATTTTGAGCCTCTTACTTTTGAGGATGTTATGCATATTGTTGATATTGAAAAACCATCTGGTGTTATTGTGCAATTTGGTGGGCAAACTCCGCTTAATCTTGCAGTGCCACTTATGCGAGCAGGAGTACCAATTTTAGGTACATCACCTGATGCCATTGATAGAGCAGAAGATCGTGAGCGTTTCCAAGCTCTTATCCAAAAGTTAGATTTGCGCCAGCCCCCCAACGGTATAGCAATGAATTGTAAAGAAGCTCAAAGCGTTGCTGAATCAATTCAATATCCTGTGGTTGTGCGCCCAAGTTATGTACTTGGTGGACGCGCTATGGCTATAGTATATGATAGCGATGAACTTGCAGAGTATTTCTCACAGCATGTACCTGAAAATTTAGAACATCCAATACTTATTGATAAGTTTTTGCAACATGCCATTGAAGTTGATGTTGATGCTTTATCTGATGGGGAAGAAGTATATATTGCAGGTATTATGGAGCATATTGAAGAAGCCGGTATTCACTCTGGTGACTCAGCTTGCGTACTACCATCTTACTCACTTTCCTATGACCATGTGGCAGAAATTGCATTGCAAGCTGAAGCATTGGCACGTGAATTGCGTGTTGTTGGGCTTATGAATATACAATTTGCCATTAAGGATGATCAAATATTTATTCTTGAGGTTAACCCACGTGCATCTCGTACTGCTCCCTTTGTTGCTAAGGCAACAGGAGTACCTTTGCCTTATTTGGCAACTCAAGTAATGCTTGGCAAAACCCTAGAAGAACTTGACCCTTGGTCCATGCGTAAGGGTGGTTTTTACTGCGTTAAAGAAGCTGTGTTTCCTTTCAATCGCTTCACTGGTGTTGATGTATTGCTTGGACCGGAAATGCGCTCTACAGGTGAAGTTATGGGTATGGGTCCAACCTTTGAGGAGGCATTTTTCAAAAGCCAATTAGCGGCTGGGCAATCCTTACCTAAAAATGGTAAAATCTTTATTTCCGTAAATGATCGTGACAAACCTTCCTTGGTTGAAGTTGCCACAATGTTTGCAGATCAAGGCTTTGAGTTAATAGCAACACGTGGTACTGCGCAGTTGTTGCAGGATGCCGGCTTAAAAGTAGAAACGGTACTTAAGGTATATGAAGGGCGTCCTAATATTGTAGACTTGCTTAAAAATAATGATATTGCTCTTGTGGTTAATACTGCATCGGGCAAACTTACTACACAAGATTCTAAGGCTATACGCCGCACAGCACTGGCTTTTGGCATTCCTTATTGCACAACGCTTTCAGGGGCAAAGGCTACAGCCCGTGCGCTTGGAGCAAGCCGTGACAAAGAAATACATGTGGAAAGCCTGCAAGAATATTACGCACGCGCATAACCAAAAGGGCAAATTATGAAAGCATTACTTGTTTTAGAAGATGGTTTTAATCTCACAGGAAAGTCTTTTACCGGCCCCATTGAGAATGGTGGTGAGGTAATTTTTAATACTGGTATGACTGGTTATCAAGAATTGCTCACCGATCCATCTTATTGTGGCCAAATGGTGTGCATGACTTATCCTTTAATTGGTAATTACGGTATTAATACTGATGATATGGAATCAAAACGCATACATGTTGCCGCACTATTAGTTAAAGAGTGCTGCAAAGAGCCTTCAAATTGGCGTTCAACCATGTCTTTGCCTGAGTTTTTAATGCAAAGTAATATCCCAGGAGTAGAGGGACTTGATACTCGTGCATTAACCAGACATATTCGTATAAATGGTGCTATGCGTGGTGTTATATCGACAACTTGTTTTGATGTGGATGAACTGAAAAAACGTGCTTTGGCTATGCCTTCCATGCAGGGTCAAAACCTTGTAAAAAAAGTATGCCCTGAAGTTCCATATATTTGGACAGGTGAGGGCATTGCACCTGCTACACTTGGTAGTGATGGGAGTTATGAATGGAAGAATAAAGGACCACGACTTGTTGTTTATGACTTTGGTATTAAGTGGAATATTTTGCGTATACTAGAAGATCAAGGTTTTGATATGCTGGTAGTTCCGCCAAGTTTTAGTGCAGCAGCAGTAAAAGCAAGCGGAGCACAAGCTGTATTTCTTTCCAATGGTCCTGGAGATCCTGCGGTGCTCACCGATGAAATCGCAATAGTTGCTGAACTTTGCAAAAGCTATCCCATAGCTGGTATTTGCCTTGGACATCAACTACTTGGCTGCGCCCTTGGTGGTAAAACTACAAAATTGAAATTTGGTCATCATGGTTGCAACCATCCGGTTAAAGACCTTAATACCGGTCATGTGGAAATTTCATCACAAAATCATGGATTTTGCGTTGATTTAGATCAAGTTCCTGACGTTGAAGTTACTCATGTCAACTTAAATGACCATACTTTAGAGGGTTTTGCACATAAAACTCTTCCTATTTTTGCTGTGCAACATCATCCTGAGGCAGCACCTGGCCCCGTTGAAAGTAGGTATATTTTTAGTCGTTTTAAGAAAATGATTAACGAAACCATAAATCAATAAAATACCTTAAAAT
>CAYJPT010000168.1:0-4681 GCA_964372165.1 uncultured Desulfovibrionaceae bacterium
ATAATAAAAAATTATCGTGAAAGCCAAAAATATATTTAAGGAAACGCCGATTAAGGAAAGCAATTCAAAGATTTATCGGTCGTGCTGACTTTGTCAGCACTTTCTGATTTATTCTGCTTGCAGAATAAATCAGCATTTCCTTAAGCTTGTTCATACTAATTAAGCAATGCATTAATATCCCCTAACATTCTGTATAATAAATTGTAAATATGTAACCAATCAATATGTAAATTTTTCTCATACTACAAACACTAAATATTAAAATTATTAGCTGTATACAAAAAATATTTACATTTATTTTACTGTGCACAAGAAGTTCTTTCTTTTTTTGACAAGGCAGGTTATACCTAATGTACGTATATTGATTTTTTTGACAAATGCAAAGACGCTCACTTCCTTATTACGATGCTAAGCGTATTTTTTTAGGTTTTGTATTTTTTTAAAAGTTAATCTGTTCTATGGGAGAAAACAATGTCCAAATCTTTGGAAATGCAACGCACATATGCCCTTGTTGGCACTGGTGGTTCTGGTAAAACTTCGCTTGCAGAAATGCTCCTCTTTCAAACTGGTATAATTAATCGCCTAGGTGCTGTTGAAGATGGTACGACTAGCCTTGATTATGAACCGGAAGAAATACGCAGACGTGGTTCAATTCAACCTGGTTTTGCTACTTATGAATGGGATAAAAATCGTCATTATCTTGTTGATATTCCTGGTGATGGTAATTTTACCGGAGATATGGCTTGTTTGCTAAAAGGTGTTGATGCTGTAACGTTTGTAATTGATGCTGTTGATGGTGTTCGCCCACTTACTCGCAAACTTTGGAGTATGGTTAAAGAGGCAGAGCTTCCCTCATTAGTATTCATAAATAAGCTTGATCGTGACCGTGCTGATTTTCAAATGGCTTATGATGGCCTTATTTCCATATTAGGTGCAAAGCCTGTTACGCTTTTTATCCCTATTGTAGCAGGTGAAACATTCCTCGGGCTTGTTGACGTTTTTGCCGGTAAAGCACTTATGTTTGGTGAAGATGGCGCAACCATTGAAGCACCTGTACCTTCTGACCTTGCTGATGAAGTATCACTCATTCATGATACTGCTGTGGAAAACATTGCAGAATCAGATGAAGAACTTATGGAAAAATACCTTGAGGAAGGCATACTTTCTCCTGAAGATATTGATAAAGGTTTACGCATGGGCGTTGCAAATGGCACATTAACCCCTGTTGTATGCGGTGCAGCTCTTGAAAACAAAGGTGGCATACAGCTTTTACAAACTGTTCAAACTCTTTTCCCATCTCCTTTAGATCGGCACGCTTTTGTTGATGCAGAGCTTAATGAACGCCCAAGCAGTGAAGATGGTGCAGCGGCTTGCTTTATTTTCAAAACCATTGTTGATCCCTTTGCCGGGCAACTTTCCATGGCACGTGTTCTTTCTGGTACTATTTCCAGCGATTCAACTCTTAAAAACTCTACATCCAATGAGAACGAGCGGCTTAGCACTCTCTTATACCTTACCGGAAAAACACAAAGTCAATGCAAAGAGACACTAGGGCCTGGAGCAATTATTGCCATTGGTAAGCTGAAAAACACCCATACCGGAGACACTTTGTATGACGAAAAATCTCCATTTATACTACCAATGGCTAAGCTGCCACCACAACTCATAACATACGCTCTAGCTCCAAAAGAAAAAGGAGAAGAAGATAAAGTTGTTGGTGCAGTGCAAAAAATACTAGATGAAGATATTACCTTAAAGCTTTCTCGTGATGGTGAATCAGGTGACATCTTACTCTCAGGTATGGGACAATTACATATTGAATTATCAGTAGAAAAGGCCATGCGCCGCTACAAAACTGAAATTATATTAAAAACACCTAAAGTGCCCTATCGTGAAACTGTACGTGGCAAATGCCAAGTGCAAGGACGTCACAAAAGACAATCTGGAGGTCGTGGGCAATTTGGTGATTGCTGGATTGAAATGGAAGGCTTGCCACGTGGTTCAGGATATCAATTTGAAGATGCCATTGTGGGTGGTGTTATACCACGTCAGTACATTCCAGCCATTGATAAAGGTATACAAGAAGCTTCTGCACGTGGCTTTCTTGCCGGCTGCCAAGTAGTAGACTTTAAGGTGAGACTGTATGATGGATCTTACCATAATGTTGACTCTTCAGAAATGGCTTTCAAAATAGCAGGCTCCTTGGCTTTCAAAAAAGCTATGGAAAACCTAAAACCAACATTGCTTGAACCAATCGTCCTTTTATCAGCTTCTGTGCCGGATGAAAATATGGGCGATGTAATTGGCGATTTATCTTCAAGACGAGGAAAAGTGCTTGGTTCTGACTCCGTAGCTGGTATAACTGAAATTAAAGCACATGTACCTATGAGTGAAGTATTGCGCTACGCCCCTGATTTACGCTCTATGACTGGTGGGCAAGGTGTATTTACCATGGAATTTGCTCACTATGAAGAAGCACCACAGCCTGTGGCTGAAAAAATTATTGAAGAATATAAAGCAAGCAAAGAAGACTAAAAATGTCATTTTGGGAGTGCTAACTAACTTAAGGAAATGCTGATTTAATCAACTTTTCCTTAGCACTCCCAAAAATTTCTATTTCCCACCGCCTAATAGCTACATCACATAGAATTAGTAACCATTCCTATCAATGTTTTTAAGGGCTTGCACAATTAATGGCAAGCATTCTAAATGTTATATAAAACACTTGCGCGAGGCGTAAAATTATTTTAATATCAAGTTGAATTTCTCACTGCTTTAAATAAGCCAGAGTTAATTTATGGCGACCCCGAAGGGGTATTTGGATTCAGGGAGTATTTCATAAAAGTTATTAATAAATGACTTTTTAAGCTTAGATCATAATAGTTTGATTAGCCTGTCATTGGAACAATATGTGACAATTGCACAAGCGTACAACATGTATTTTTGTATAAATCTATGTTGTATTTCTGTTTTTTTAATCCATGTATGTGGAAAACCTCTTACCAATTAGGAGCAACTATGTCTTCAAAGTTTTTAACTACGACTACCGGAGCACCTGTAAGCAATAATAATAATGTAGCCACAGCCGGAAAACGTGGTCCTATGCTGTTAGAAAATATATGGTTTTTAGAAAAACTAAGCCACTTTGACCGTGAAGTTATTCCTGAGCGCCGCATGCATGCTAAGGGTTCTGGTGCTTATGGCACATTTACCGTTACACATGATATTACACAATTTACAAAAGCATCTATGTTTTCAAAAATTGGCAAAACTACAGACTTGTTTTTGCGCTTTTCTACCGTTGCTGGTGAGCGTGGTGCAGCAGATGCCGAGCGTGATATACGTGGATTTGCAGTAAAGTTTTATACTGACGAAGGAAACTGGGATTTAGTTGGCAATAACACACCTGTCTTTTTCTTAAGAGATCCTTTAAAATTTCCTGATCTTAATCATGTTGTTAAAAGAGACCCACGCACACATATGCATAATGCAGGTAGTAATTGGGATTTTTGGACTTTATTGCCAGAAGCATTGCATCAGTTAACTGTACTTATGAGTGATCGTGGTATCCCTGCAACATATAGGCATATGCATGGCTTTGGTAGCCATACTTTTAGCTTTGTTAATGCTAAAAATGAGCGTTTCTGGGTAAAGTTCCATTTTGAATCACAACAAGGCATAAAAAATCTTACCGATGAAGAAGCCGCAAAAATTATTGGTATGGATCGTGACAGCCATCATCGTGATTTATTTGAAAGCATAGAAAAAAAGGACTTCCCACGTTGGAAGCTTTCAGTACAAGTTATGCCAGAGGCAGATGCAGCAAAACTGCCATATCACCCCTTTGACTTAACAAAAGTTTGGTATCATGACGATGTACCTATGTATGAAGTCGGTATACTTGAACTTAATAAAAACCCTGAAAATTACTTTGCAGAAGTAGAACAAGCTGCCTTTAACCCAGCAAATGTTGTTCCAGGCATTGGCTTCTCACCTGACAAAATGTTACAAGGGCGTTTGTTCTCATATGGTGATGCGCAGCGTTACCGCCTTGGTGTTAACCACAATCTTATTCCTGTTAATAAGCCACGTTGCCCTGTACATAGCTATCACCGTGACGGTGCTATGCGTGTTGATGGTAATTATGGCGCAACACTTCCTTATGAACCAAATAGCTATGGAGAATGGAAAGAAAGTCCAGAACATCGCACTCCACCGTTAAACCTTGAAGGTGCTGCGTGGGATTGGGATTTCCGTGATGATGACGATGACTATTACAGCCAGCCACGTAAATTATTTGCTCTTATGAATGCAGAGCAACGCAAAGCACTTTTTGAAAATACTGCCCGTGCCTTGGGTAATAGCCCTGACGAAGTCAAATTGCGCCATATAGATAATTGCAATAAGGCTGATCCAGAATATGGTGCAGGCGTTGCTGCGGCCTTAAAAGCTATGGGGCTATTGAAGTAAGTTTGAATAAATACGATTAATATTAACGTTTATAGAGTCTCACGTTTACAATATACAGTAGACAAAAAACTTTAAACAAAAGAATAAAAAAACCATTGGCGCAATGCCGATGGTTTTTTTTGTTCTTTTCAGACTGATTACAAACTCCCTTCGGGTGTTTGTGCCGCCTAAGGTAGACAAGCTACCTTGGCAGTAAGACACGAAAATCATT
>CAYJPT010000169.1:0-4610 GCA_964372165.1 uncultured Desulfovibrionaceae bacterium
TGAAACTATTGTTGCAGATTTACGTTCTTGTACAGCACTTATAAAATAGAACAAATAAATTTATTTATAGCACAAAGTGTGGATGTTTAAGTACATACTATAGCTTTATTATTTTTTCCTGCCTTATTACTCATGATCATTGCTCATAACTGAGCGCTGACTGTGCTAAAAACCCAGAGCGAGTCATACCATAAAAGTCAGCTTTTTTATCAATTTGTTCTAGTATATTTTTTGGAAAATGAGCCTACTTGATGACCACAAAAAATTGTCCACTTTTGGCAACACATTCTCCATTTTTTACAATAAAACATTCAACCCAATGTTCCCCCGTATATAGCGTACGTTCATTTTTCTTAAGACCTCCAACTCCAGCAGAAGAAGCTTTTAAAATTTCTCCGCGAAGCTCGTTGACTTGAGCGGCTTCTTTGCCTGTATTAACAACCTGCCAAAACGCTTCATATGGAGTAGCAACATTAGGATCGGCTTTAAAAAAAAGACTACAGCATTTGGGGAGAATGTCACCAGAAGAAAATTTTAACCAATTATGTCTTTCTTTTCTGGTGGCAGTTATAGTTACTTGTGCCATCAAATTTATAGGCCATAAAGGTGCTTGAACATGCGAAAGAGGCAATGAAGTATTTTTAGTTATTGAAGGTGATGTTGGAATAATTTTATAAGAATCAAAACTAGCATCTTGTATGGTAGCTAAATCTGCTTGAGAGATTATAACAGCCATGCTTTTCTCTATACGTTCACCAACAATTTGAGTTGACCGCGATTCAACCATTGCACTAAAATCTTTTTTTGCCTGCTCAAGCCAATCAAAAAAGTTTTTTTCAAGCTGAAGCTTTTGGTCTTCATCAGCTGCCCAGCGGTCTGCAAAATCTTCATTGAGATTTACAGGGTTGGGGACACGAGGAAACGTAGCATTAACCAAATTACCCATCTTATCTAAAATATTTACTAATGCTTCAGCAATATCTTTTTCACCATTATAAGCTCGTGCTGCAAGAGTTGTGATGATGATTGAAATAGGCTTACTGTCAGAGTTAATTAGATTTTTTGCCCATACATCACGGTGTCGCTTGAGCACTTGAACCACTTGTTGTAAAGTTGTTTTTTTATTAAACGTAGGCAACTCTTCAACTTGAGCCGATTCCATCACAAGGACAAATCCAGTAGCCAAGTTCATTCTTCTTTCAAACCATCTAGCATACCCCTCGGGGTTACTTTCTGGCCAATCGGGATCAAGCGTCCTATAGTTCGCGGTTGTATTATCTGTAATATTAACGCTATCTTCCCATGTTTCTTTTGAATCTTCAGCAAATACTGAATTTCTAAGTGATTCCTTTGCTACCATCATTCTATTTTCATCAATAGGAATGCAAGGGATAATATCCATATGAAAATGCGGATTGCCTTGATAATTAAGCCGCCAACACCTTTTCTTTTCTTCTAATTCATCTTGAATTCCATTTGCTTTACGATATGCTTCAAGTTCTTTTCCAACAATCATCTTCAAACGCTCTTGGGTATGAGAATGTTTAGTGATTCGCTTACCAAGCTTACATACAAGATCTAGGTCATACTCTTCATCAGCATCTAAAGGGCGAATAGCAGTGCCTAAACGAAATGATCCCTGTGAAAATATATGAGATTCATTGCTATCCACAAGTGACCCATCACGGTCGAACCATTTGCCTAAGCTCTCATAGCGTTCTTTAGCTTGCTCGTAGGCATAGGATGGGAGTTCAATTTTCTTGATCAATTCAGCTAAAATCATTTTTAATTGTTTATTCTTAGTCATACATAACCTTCCTTTATATTAAAATTTGCTAGCTTTCTAAAAATTTTTTTATGTTAGCACTTTGATGAGTAAATTCACGACTTGCACGCGAAATTAAATCATCCATAACAGACACATCATCTAGTGGAAGATGCTTGTCTGACTCAAAATCAAGCCGTAATATTTTTTCTCGACCTAACAACAAATCAAGGTAATTTTTGGTACTTTGACTTTGCAAGGATAAGATAAACTCAATAAATTTTTCTCTTGCCCACCCATTAAACAAGCCCCATTTCTTAAAAGCATCTGTTCCATACATAGTGTTCTGCTTTCCAGTACCTATGGACAACACTCGAACGTTGTCATGTTGAATATTTAATCGATAACGAGCGTCAATAGTCGCTACTAATGCAGGATTGTTTGCCCATAATCCGCCATCAGCAAGCAAGTAAGGCTTTAATCTGTGAGGGTTAAAAAATGTTGGAGCTGAACAAGATGCTAAAACTGCATCAGTTACAAGTACATCTTTATCGCGCACAAACTCCTTAGAATATCCTGACTTAAACACATGAACACTACCATTACCAATATCAGTGGCAGGAAGTATTAATGGTTTTTCTATGCTACCAAGTGTTTGCTGTTGAAAAACGTCTTGCAGTACATTTTTCAAATGCTGAGAATCGTAAATGCTATGTATTATAGGTTGCAATTTCAAACGCAATTTTTTAAACAAAAATCTTGGTTTTTTTCTTTGAAAAATTGTACTGCCATGCTTTTTATATAAATCTACAATATCACGCATAGGCATTTTAGTTGCAACACCTGCTGCTATAATTGCTCCTGTACTTGTACCTGTTATCATATCAAAAGATTCATATAAATTAACCCCAAGTTTTTCCTCAATTTCTTGTAAGATTTGAGCAGGGAAAACACCCCTAATACCTCCGCCATCGATACTTAATATTCTAAAAATACTTCCCATATTTATTTCCTTTTGCTATGATAAATACTTGAGTTGATACTTTCATTATTTTACAATAACACCATTACTGCAATAATAATAATCATAAAAACACAGTCAACCACTAAAGCTTAAAAAAATACAAAAAATTCTTTACTGTACTTTTTGTTTGACATAATCAATCCATTTATCTATATTATTTACCTTAGCATAAATTTAGGAGTTTCCATGCAGTTAAATATGAAGTTGGGCTACATTGCTAAAGTAACCTCTGGCGTGACTTTTCGTTCACGTATTGACCAATTTGAAGATGGTAATGTTACCGTTATACAGATGAAAGACCTTGGTTCTGATAATATAGTACATGCTGATAGTGCAATTTGTGCGTATCTTGATAAAGTCAAAGAAAGTCAAACCATTAGAGAAAATGACATCATTTTTAGATCGAGAGGGCAGACTAATACTGCCGTATTTGTTAATAAGAATATAGAAAATGCAGTCCTTGCGGCTCCGCTACTTCGTGTCCGCATTGATGAATCAAAAATCTTGCCTGAGTATCTTTTTTGGTATCTTAACCAGCCTGAAGCCCAGACTTATTTTGCCACACAAGCGAGAGGCAGCCAGGTGCGCATGATTGGAAAGTCCGATTTAGATAATATGCAAATTTTATTACCTAGCCTTGAAAAACAAAGGATTATCGCTGATATTGTTAAGCTTTCTATACATGAGCAAGAAATACTAAAAAAAATACAAACTACAAAAAATCAATACACTCGTGCCCTCATCACAAAAATTATCGAAACTGGAGAATGCAATGCCTAATACCACCATCAATCAAGACCAAATCAACAAAGCGGCATGGGCTGCATGTGATACCTTCCGTGGAGTAATGGATGCTGGTAGTTATAAGGATTACATCCTTGTAATGCTTTTTTTAAAATATATTTCAGATGTTTGGCAAGATCACTATGAGGGTTATAAAGCACAATATGGTGATGATGACACCCGCATACGGCGCAAACTTGAGCGTGAGCGTTTTGTATTACCTAAGGATGCATCATTTTATGAGCTTCACAAGCAACGTGAAGCCGCAAACATCGGCGAGCTTATCAATATTGCCCTTGAAGCCATTGAAACCACCAACAAGGCAAAGCTTGAAGGTGTTTTTCGTAATATTGATTTTAACTCTGAAGCTAATCTTGGAAAAACTAAAGACCGCAACCGCCGCCTAAAAATGCTTTTAGAAGATTTTAACAAGCCTGCTTTAGACATGCGTCCCTCTCGTATTTCTGGCGATGTCATTGGCAATACTTATATTTATCTCATAGAGCGTTTTGCCTCTGATGCCGGCAAAAAAGCTGGGGAGTTTTACACACCGCAAAAAGTATCGGAACTTGTGGCAAAGCTTTGTGCCCCTAAGGTTGGCGCACGCATTTGTGACCCTGCTTGTGGCTCTGGTGGTCTACTAATTGAGGCTGCCAAGGCCGTTTCTGACCGCAATTTCTCCATATACGGCATGGAGGTTAATGGCAGCACTTGGGCACTTTGTCGTATGAATATGTTTTTACATAGCATTGATGCTGCCCGTATAGATTGGTGCAACACCTTAACCGCTCCCACGCTTATAGAAAATGATAAGCTCATGAAATTTAATAACATCATGGCAAATCCGCCATTTTCTTTGGATAAATGGGGTGCAGATGAAGCCGCAAACGATACCTTTAAGCGTTTTTGGCGTGGTGTTCCTCCAAAATCTAAAGGGGATTTTGCTTTTATATCGCACATGATTGAAGCCGCCCTTGAAAAAGAAGGCCGCATAGCCGTTGTTGTGCCACATGGAGTGCTTTTTCGTGGTGCGGCCGA
>CAYJPT010000170.1:0-4577 GCA_964372165.1 uncultured Desulfovibrionaceae bacterium
TAGGCGAAACAAAGTTTCGACTATTCTTTGTTTTTGCGTGCACAATTTACCATTTTGAATTGACAATTTACTGATATAAACTGTGTGCAATTGTTAATCAAAAACATGCTGTAAGTAAAAAACTGTGCTTGCAGGAATCTTGATGTGATAAGTTTTAATTATAAACTTAAAATGCCAGAAAACTTTATTGTTTTTCTGGCATTTTATTTAAGACTATTACAGTGAATTATAATATTAAATGACGTCACTATATTCCAATAATATTATAACCACTATCGACGTACATTACCTGTCCAGTTATAGCACTAGCAAGGTCAGAAGCTAAAAATACAGCAGAGCCGCCAACATCTTTCGTTGTAACATTACAGTGCAGGGGTGATCTTTCTTCAATATGTGCAAAGATATGCTTAAGGCTAGAAACAGCGGAGGCTGCAAGAGTTTTAATAGGTCCTGCGCTTATGGCATTGATGCGTATTTTTTTCTCACCAAGGTCTAAAGATAAATAACGCACCGATGCTTCAAGAGCTGCTTTTGCAACACCCATAACATTATATCCGGGAATAACTCTTTGTGAACCATAGTAAGTCATGGTTAACACAGAGCTGCCTTCAGCCATCATGGGTTCAAATTCACGGCAAAGAGCAGTCAATGAATGTACAGAAACATCCATTGCAAGCTTAAATCCATCGCGTGAAGTGTCTATATAACGACCTTGCAAATCTTCACGATTTGCAAAAGCAATAGAGTGCACCAAAATATCTACAGATCCCCATTGTTTAGATACAAGCTCGGCTGCAGCTTTAATTTGTGCATCGTCACATACATCACAGCCAAAAGTAAATTCTCCGCCTAACTCTTCGCTTATGGGGTCAACACGTTTTTTTATTGCATCCCCAACATAGCTGAAGGCAAGGCGTGCCCCTTGTTCTTTGAATGCTTGAGCTACGCCATAAGCAATGCTTTTATTGTTGGCTACACCTAAGATAAGAGCTTTTTTCCCTTCTAGTAACATACTATTCTACCTCACAAAATATATTTGCATTATGTTTAAATGGATTTTCCGGTAAGGATATTATACGCTTCGGCATATTTTTTACTTGTAATTTCTATAACTTCCTCAGGTAGAGTTGGCGGTGGAGGATTTTTATCCCAAACTTGGGTTGAAAGCCAATCGCGTAAATATTGTTTATCAAAACTTGGTTGAGCACGGCCTGCTTCGTATTGATCTGCCGGCCAAAAACGAGAGGAATCAGGAGTCATTACTTCATCAATGAGGATTAGCTCATCACCAACCATGCCAAATTCAAACTTTGTATCTGCCATTAAGATGCCTTTAGTTGCAGCATGCTCACGGCCTGCTTCAAAAATTTGCAGCGAAACTTTTTCTACCTTGGTTGCAAGATCGTCACCAAGCAATTGTGCAGCTTGCGCCCTAGTAATATTTTCATCATGTTGGCCAAGTTCTGCCTTGGTTGATGGTGTATATAAAGCAGGCTCAAGCTTTGCAGATTCAACAAGACCCTTAGGTAAGGCATGCCCACAAAGGCTTCCAGTTGCGCAATAATCTTTCCAACCGGATCCGGTAATACAGCCACGTACAATACATTCTACAGGTAAAGGTTTGGCTTTTTTTACCAAAACAGCACGACCTTCTAGTTCGTCTTTCCATGGATCAAGAGTGGCTGGGAATTTTTGTACATCGCTTTCAAGCAAATGGTTAGGAATAATATCTTTAAAACGCTGCATCCAAAATAGTGTTATTTGATTTAATATTACACCCTTATATGGAATTGGTTCATTCATGATGACATCAAAAGCTGACATGCGGTCTGTGGTGACAATAAGCAGTGTGTTTTCGTCAACATCGTACATATCCCGCACCTTACCACGGGCAAGCAAAGGATAGGCATTAATGTCAGTCTGCATAACCACTTTCATATAAACTCCTTATTTCCAATAATTAATGATTTTTTTTAATACGGCATTCCATTGAGCGTGCATGCGCTTCAAGTCCCTCTAGGCGGGCCAGACGGGCAATGGAACTTGCATGTTCTTGGACAAAACCAGAAGATGCATAAACTACGCTACTGCGTTTGCAAAATGTTTGCACCGAAAGAGCAGATGAAAACCTAGCTGTGCCCATGGTTGGTAAAACATGATTTGGACCAGCAAAATAATCGCCAACTGCCTCTGGAGTGTTAGAACCTAAAAATATAGCTCCGGCGTGGCGTATATAAGGCATATAACTGAAAGGATCACGAACACACATTTCAAGATGTTCCGGAGCAACCTTATTTGATAATTCAATAGCTATATGTATATTTGGAGTATAAACAATAGCTCCCCATTTTTCTAAAGAACGTCGTGCAAGTTCAGCACGTGGAAGTTTTTCGCATTGTCTTTCAAGCTCAAGACGTATGGCATCACCAAGGGCAGGTGTATCTGTTATGCAAATAGCACAAGCAAATTCATCATGTTCTGCTTGTGAGAGCATATCAGCAGCAATCCAAGCAGGATTTGCGCTACTATCTGCAATAATTAAAATTTCACTTGGACCAGCTATCATGTCAATGCCAACACGACCTTGTACCATGCGTTTGGCCGCTGTTACGTACATATTTCCAGGACCTACTAAAACATCTACTGGTTTTATGCTTTCTGTGCCATAAGCTAGTGCAGCAACAGCCCAAGCACTACCCATTCTATAAACTTCATCAATGTCTAAAAGATGCGCAGCAGCTAAAATATATGGGCTTATGCTACCATCTTTACGTGGTGGTGTAACCACAGCAAGGCTTTGTACACCTGCAACTTGGGCAGGTATAGCATTCATCAGCAGGCTTGAAATAAGCGGAGTTTCGCCACCTTGTCCCCCAGGCACATAAAGCCCAGCACGGTCCACAGCATTGATTTTTTGACCTAATATAGTGCCATCAGCATGCGTTATGAACCAAGATTTATCAACTTGAGCTTCATGAAAAGCACGGATGTTTGCAGCAGCTTTATCAATTATATTCATGTCATCTGGACTAACGGAAGCTGCACCAAGGGCAATCTCTTTTTCATATAAACGTAAGGGTTTATCTAAGTCAGGGCAGTCAAATTGTTTGGTGTACTCTAAGAGAACATCATCGCCATGCTGAGCAACATTTTGTAATATATCTTTAACTGTTTGATCTATAGATGCATCGACTTCACATCTACCTTTTATGACTTCAGCAAGTATTGGCCAGTCTTTTTCTGAGTTGCATTGCAAAATGCGACAAGGCATAATTTTCTCCTTATGAGTCCATTGGAATGTTCCTCGTAAATTGTACATAATGCTTGAAGAAAAGTCGAGTATATCCTTACACTATATTTAAATGCTGGGTGCACAGCTTTTTTATTGTTTTTTATAGCATTGTGCCGTAAAATGTGTGATAAATACTAGATATATGAGGACTTCATGCCCAATATAAATACAGCTGAATTTGATCCAAATGACTTTGCCGTTACCGAAGCTGATTTTCTACGCCTTGATGATGCACGCCCTTTGGGCTTGAGTGGGCATATGCGTGTGCGTAATGAAGCGTTAACATTACGGGCATGTCTTGATTCGTGCTTACCATTTTTAGACGAGCTTATTATTACCTATAATGACTCAAGCGATGGTACAGAAGCAATTTTGCATGAATATGCTGCTCTTTATCCACAAAAAATACGCTTATTTTGGTATCCATTAGAATGGGGTTTATGCCGAGGTTCTATGCAAATGCGCCCCTATGGACATTTAGCGCAATTTTGTAATTTTGGTTATACAAAAATCAGCTATGCTTTTTATATGAAAATAGATGCGGACCAGATATACTTTACTAAGAAAATGCTTTTTATTCGTGAAGTGCTTTTTTATCATGCTGCGCGCTTGTATCTTAAGCAAGATGTGACACCTACATATCATGCTATGTCAGAGCCTTATGATTTTTATGAAAATACTATAGCAAAGGCCTTGGCAGCCTATAAAATGGTTACATTTATTCTAGGTGGTATTGAAGTATGCTATAAGAAAGATAATTTTTATGTGTATACTTTAGAAAACCTTGATGAGCGTCCACTTTTTAATGGTATTTTTAATGATACATTTTTGATTTGTCCAAGTTCTGCACAAAGATATCATATGCAGGGAGAATATTTTGAAGTTTTTCCGCATTCACAAGAAAATTGCGTTGCACTCGGCTTGCATTGGGTACATATGGGTAGCATGAAGTGGAAAATGCATCGACCACATAGTGATGTGATTCCCTTGGAAAAAGCTCATAAATTTATGTGGTGTAATGTGTATAAAGCAATTAATACAAAACCTACCAAAGATGTTGCAATGCATACTCATTATAAAAGTTGGGGGCGTCGTTTTTGGGACAAGGATGTACACACTTTTTTAACTAAAGAATTTTATGATACTTATTGTGCAGATATTTTACCTTTAGTAAAAGCACATTATGAGTCTTAATGTCTTTTTTATAGTATAGAAAAGGTTTTATTAAGCATTATAGTATTTTAAGTTGACATCACTACTGTCAACTTAAGTAAAGGCACGCGTT
>CAYJPT010000171.1:0-4551 GCA_964372165.1 uncultured Desulfovibrionaceae bacterium
TCGGCGTGCAAAGTAGGCACAATTGCCTACTTTGAAGGAAACGCACAAAACTTTTTTTGACTTGTTGATTTAATAAGCGTTTCCTTAATATTAAATCATATTTGCTTCTTGCAAAGCTTTTTGTAAAATTGTGGCATTTGCAGCAGTTATCTGACAAAGTGGGAGACGCATTTCTGTATCAATTTTTCCCATCATGGCAAGAGCTGTCTTTACTGGAATAGGATTAGTTTCTATAAACATTAACCTACTAAGCGGCATCATTTCATAATGAATTTTACGCGCTTGATTTATATTTCCGTTTGAAAATGCTTTGCAAAGTGCTGCCATTTTTCCTGGTAAAATATTTGATATAACGGAAATAACACCAGTACCACCAAGACTAAGCAATGGTAAAACTGTAAAGTCATCACCCGACACTGTAAAAAATCCTTCTGGGCAAGACTCTATAATGTGAGATACTTGGCAAAGGTCAGCTGTTGCTTCCTTTACACCAATAATGTTTGAAAATTCATGCGCAAGTCGTCCAACAGTAGCAGGCAGCAAATTACAACCTGTACGGCCTGGAACATTATATAAAACCAGCGGGAAATCAACAGCCTCGCTAATAGCTTTGTAGTGCTGATATAGCCCTTCTTGAGTTGGTTTATTATAATATGGAGTAATCAATAAAGCGCCGTCTGCTCCAGCTTTCTTGGCAAAACGTGTAAGGCGTATTGCTTCACTAGTATTGTTTGATCCTGCGCCAGCTAAAACAGGAACACGTCCCTTGGCTTGATCAATACAGATTTCAATAACCTTTTCATGTTCTTCATGGCTTAGAGTTGCAGACTCACCAGTCGTGCCACAAGGTACAAGGCCGTTAATGCCTTCTTGAATCTGCCATTCAATTAAAGACCTATATTGTTTTTCATCAACTTGGCCATTATGAAAAGGTGTTACTAAGGCAGTAAAAGCACCCTTGAGTTGCATATGCATTCTCCTAAACTGAGTGATAAATAAAAATGCCTTGATAGGCATTTTATAATAAGACGCAAGACACAAACGGTAGTTAACAATAAACTACCTACTGCATGATACATACGCACACCTACTTTGACAGCAAAGCACTAGCTTGCATCAAGGTAGGTGGCGAAAAAAACAACAGTAAGTTGCGCGCTTACTAAAGTAGAGCTTTGAAAGCTGTTCTACTTGTTGAGGAATTCTTTTAATTCTTTACCAGCACGGAAGAATGGTAAACGCTTTGGCTCAACAGAAACTTTATCACCAGTTTTTGGATTACGTCCGGTATAGCCTTCGTATTCTTTAACTTTGAAGCTACCAAAACCGCGTATTTCAACACGTTCACCGGCAAGTAGCGAGTCTTTCATACAACTAACAAAGGTATTAACTACCATGGATGAATCTTCCATAGACAAATTGGCCTCATCGGCAAGTGTTTTGATAAGTTCGCTTTTGTTCATATTTTCTCCAAATATTAAAGATATATGCATTTAAGATTTTGAATAGTAACACATTTTTTTTTAAAGGTAAATGCCTATTATGCATCAATTTGTAAAACATCTCTTTTTTCTAGCATGCTTAACATACTCAAGCGTATTTTTTGGATTTTTTTTGCAAGGTTTTGAATGTCAACACCTGCGGGGCTGCCCGCAGACCAATTCATAAGCGGATCTTGACGTAGTACTGCTTCAACTAACTTATCGTCACTGCGTACTGAACCAAGTAAAACAGGCTCAAAACCTAAAAACCGCTGACAAGCTGTGGCTAGTCGTTCAAAAGTTTGTTTTTCTTCTTTTTTGTTTTCAACTTGGTTAATGATGACCATAAAATCACGTACATTATGGTTGGTGTGCAAAACCTTCATCAATGCGTAACCGTCAGTTAAGGATGTAGGTTCAGGTGTTGCCACAATAATGCGCAGTGCAGCCATTGCCGCAAATGATTGCACCATGTCGGTAATGCCTGCGCCTAAATCCATAAAAACATAGTGATATTTGCCAAGCAATGGGTCAAGGCGTTTTAGCAAAAGGTCACGTTGGTCATTGTCAAGTTCAACCAATTCCGGAACACCTGATGCTGCAGGTAGTATATCAAGCCCATCGTTTAGAGTATAAAGAATGTCTTGCATACTGGCATTACCCATCAATGCATCTTGAATATTACCTTCTGGCGTAATGTTTAGGAGGACATCAAGGTTTGCAAGACCCATATCGCAATCCATCAATAAAGATGGATAGGAGAGTTGATGCAATGCAAGAGCTAGGTTTAAGGTGATGTTAGTTTTACCAACTCCACCTTTACCACTCATGACGCATACACTAAGCGTTGTATTAGGCATAATTCCCCCGTGAAAACAAATTAAAATTACTATAGTGCAGGTTAGGATAATGCAAAAGTATCATATCAACATTATAGGAAACGCTGATTTATTCTGCAAGCAGAATAAATCCGAAAGGCACACTGCCTTCATTCGCCCTGTGGGACGCAAAAAAACGTGGTTTTTTGCTCTCATTCGGCGTGCAAAGCAGGCACTATTGCCTACTTTGTAAGGAAACGCATAATATGTTATTTGACTTATTGATTTAATAAGCGTTTCCTATATAAAAATATTTATTTGATGCCACCAAAGAGAAAACGCTTCTCATGTGAATGTACTAATGTTGCATCAAGGTCAGTACTTGGTTCTTTATAGGTACGAACATTGAAATTTTGTGTGTCTTTTAAAGCTTTATTGGCTTGATCTATAAGTGAAGTGCTGTTGCAATTCTTTCCAATATTTCCTGCAATTCCAGCTTTAAGAATCACGTTTTCCTTTGCACAATGAGCAACAATATCTTCAACAATATTTTGAGCTTTGAATATTTTAGCACCAGGTAAGATGAGACCCATATGTTCTGTATCAATATTACCTAAAAAGTCACACGCTCCTCCATATTGCTGAACGGCTTTTTGCAGAATTGGTGTAGAGCTTGGTGTATTTTTTTTTGAATTATTTGCATTTGCAAAGCATGCCAATGCCAAAGGAGAATTTGAACGTACAGCTCGATCTACTTCCATATTAAGTTGTTGAAAAAAATTTGCAAACAATATGGGGTCTATTAAAGAATCATTAAAATCAATTGGTAAATTAGTCGGTAGTTGTGGAACTTTTATTCTAGCAGGGTCTACTTGCAATTGCAAAGCGCACCAACCTATGTTTGGAGCAGCAGCACAAAGTGTATTCCAAGTATTTTTGTCAACATTTGGCATTAAACATGCCAAAACATAAAGTTCTTCAACTTTTGTGTTTGGTTGAGAAAGCTGCTTATGAACATCCATAAGCTTTTTTATGAAACTATCTAGGTTTGTACTTGGCATATATACTTTCTAGCGTTTTTTATCATGTTCGTAAAGTAGATATTCACGTTGAAAAATATCAATGCGCCCATCAAGCACAGCATCCACATCTCCAACTTCAGTATTGCTTCTATGATCTTTGACCAATCTATAAGGATGTAAAGTATAGGTGCGTATTTGGCTACCAAAGGCAATACTGTCTTTGCCGGCATAATTTGCTTTTCGTTCGGCATCACGTTTTCGTAATTCCATATCGTACAAACGTGCACGAAGAATCTGCAAGGCTGTTTCTTTATTATGATGTTGAGATTTTTCGTTTTGACATTGTGCTGTAATGCCCGTTGGAATATGCGTTACTCGCACAGCCGAGCTTGTAGTATTAACACTTTGCCCACCTGGACCGCTAGAGCGAAAAGTATCATAGCGCAAATCTGCTTCTTTAATATCAAGAGCAATATCTTGCCCAACATCAGGGATAATATCTACTGATGCAAAAGATGTATGTCTTCTACCTGATGCATCAAATGGTGAAATACGGATAAGTCTATGAATTCCACGCTCGCTTTTTAACAGTCCAAAGCTATTTGGACCGCAAATGCGCAAGGTAACGCTTTTAATACCTGCTTCGTCTCCAGTTAAAAAGTCTAATTCCTCAACTTTGTACTTATGCGTGTTGGCCCAACGAGTATACATGCGCAAAAGCATTTCTGCCCAATCTTGTGACTCTGTACCACCAGCACCAGGGTGAATTTCTAAAATTGCATTTTGCCTATCTTCTTCAGCTGAAAGTAGCATGGTCATTTCAGTTGTATCAAGTAAAGAATCAAGGCTTGAAATTTGCTCGGCTAAAGATTCTAATGCCTCTGCTTCTTCATCTTCTGTAGCAAGACTTAGCCATTCTTGCATGTCAGTATAGCATTTGTGAAGTGTATCTAGCATGTTAACTTCATCTTCAAGTCTACGTTTTTCTTGTAAGACGGGAGTTAAGGCTACAGGATCTGCCCAAGCATCAGCCTTACTAAGCTTAGCTTCAATGTCCATTAATTTTTTTTTACAGCCACTTGGGTCAAAGTCGCCCCCAAAGGGAGGCAAAACGCTCAGATAAATTTGTGGCACGGGTGCGCAATTCGGTAAGGTGTAACATATACTTTAAATTTCCGTATGATTAAAATTAATTTAGGGAAAAACTGATTTATTCTGCAAGCAGAATAAATC
>CAYJPT010000172.1:0-4549 GCA_964372165.1 uncultured Desulfovibrionaceae bacterium
GCAAGTTTATAGGTTGTGGCGGTGTGTTCCTGCCCATAGATGGAAATATCCTTCCTATTGCCCTTATGACTATTCACAAAGGCGGCAGATTGCACAAACATGCCCCCAGAGCCACAGCATGGGTCATAAATCTTGCCTTGATGGGGGGTTAGCATTTCCACAAGTAAATTTACAACACATTTTGGCGTGTAAAACTCACCGCCAAGCTTGCCCTCGGCTGAGGCAAATTTACCCAAGAAGTATTCATACACTCGCCCTATTATGTCTTCCTCTGAAAGAACGCCCTCTTCCCTAGCAAGGGTCTTGATATTGTCCACAGTGTCAATGAGTGAGGCTAACTTCTTAACCTCTAAATCTTGGCGAGAAAAGTAATTGTCTGGCAACGCACCTGCAAGGGAAGGATTAAGCTTTTCAATGGTGGTTAGGGCTGTATCAATGAGTACGGCAATATTATCTTGCTTGGCGTGGGATTTTATAAAGCTCCAACGTGACTGCTCTTGCAAATAGAAGACATTTTCTTGCTGATAAAATACTTCCATCTCAAGAAACTTTTCCTTGCCCTCGTCAATTAGCACTTGGCGGCGTTTCTCAAACTTATCACTAACAAACTTCAAAAACACCAAGGATAACACAATATGCTTATACTCCGAGGACTCAACCTTACCCCTAAGCTTAACCGCTGTATCCCAAAGGGCTTCTTCAAAGCCTTGTGCTTTTTTCTTGGTGTCGTGTTTGGTGTTTTTCATATGCTTTCCATGTGCTGTGAATTTAATATATAATGGTATGTATACTTTATAATATCACGCTTAAGACTGTCTTGTAAATAAAGAGTACTTAAAAATTACCACTATAAAACAACCTTTTTCTAGTAATGCTAGCAAAACACTAACATACTATTAAATCCTTTCTAGACCATATGACAGGCTCATGCTTTGCAATTTCATTTTGTTTCATAGTTGCATGCAATACTGGGGGGGGGCGAATAAGTTTACATTGTTCAAACTCCTCACAAATTTTAATTTTAAAAAATTATCTTACAAAACAAGATATTACAATAAATTTAAAACTTTTTTCAAAAAAACTATCTCTTTTTATATCAATCTGAAGTAATTACAGCCATTTACTCATCCTGCAAACTATTGAATCTTCAAGCGATATCGCAAAATCTATGTTGATTTTTATATATAAGCACCGGATTTGACTTCAGATTGATCGGATCTAACTATAAATAAATATCATAAAACAATTGCGTTATGCAATATTAAGGAGATTTTATGGAAAATTTGAATTTTGAAGGTTATTGGAAGGAAATTTACGAATTGTTGCCACCACTGGCGACAAGAGAGCAAGTTTCAAAAGCGGTTGGTGGAGCTATTGCTCCTAGGACTTTAGCAAATCGCGACTGTTTTGGCACAGGCATTGAGAATAAGAAGGTGCTTGGTAAGAAGGTTGTGTATCCGCGTGCAGATGTGGTGTGTTGGCTACAGGGTGAGGAAAAAATGGTAGGTTAGCACGTACATTAATTGTTTTTTCCCTGCCTTATTTTTTATAAATAAAGGTGGGGAAAAGTAAAAATCATTTTTTTAGAGTAAATTTTTTTTGATTATAAAAGAGTAAAGCCAGTTTCCCTCTTGTCCGTACAAGCGCTGCTTGTTCGTCCAATAGGTTATCTGGCGGGGGCTTTGCCCCTCGACCCCAAAAAGGCAAAAGCATGAAAAAAACATTTAATCGACGTTATGAGTTGCGCTGTTACGATACTGAATTAGTTGCATGGCACAAGCTTGCTCATAAACACGACTTAGAGCTTTCAGCATACATTCGTGCAATTTTAAATAAGGCGCATATTCCAAGCAAAAAGTTATCAGCTAATCCAGAGCTTATACGTCAACTTGCAGCCATCGGAAATAATCTTAACCAATTAAGTCATTGGGCAAACACCTATAAGAGGAAAGCTGAAATAAAAACCATTGAGGTGAATATTGAAAAGATTAAATTGCGCTTAGACCAAGTTTTAAAAAATCACATTAGGAATGACTTATGCTAATAAAATTTTTCTCTACCGGCATTGGTGCTGGCTATGGTCCTGTGGAGTATTTATGCGCATTAAATCCATTTGGCAGGGGAGCGCGAAAAGGCGCACCTGTAGTATTGCGAGGTGATGCGAGTATGATGCGCATGCAAATTGATGCAGTACCATTTAAAAGAAAATATACTAGTGGTGTAATTTCCTTTGCTAAGGAAGACGCACCAAGTATGGCGCAACAAAATGAAGTGATTGATAATTTTGAAGATTTAGCATTTGCTGGTTTGCCCATGTCTTCTCGCTCTACTCTATGGGTGCGCCACGAAGATAATGACCGCGTTGAATTACACTTTTTAACTCCACGCCAAGAAGTACACTCTGGCAAATCATTGAATATCTGTCCACCAAGTTGGGTGAAAAAATACGACCATTTACGCAATAAGTTTAACTATAAATACGGTTGGGCAAGACCTGACGATGAGCGACGCGCAAGACCTGTACAACCGAAGCATGAAGCCTTACTTGAAGCCGAAGCATGACGCAAAAACAAAGAGCCACCGGAGCTGGTTAGAAAGTCTGTGAGTGCACATATAGTAACCCAAATGCACGCGGGTCATATTAAAAGTCGTGCTGATATCATCAAAACACTACAAGACTTAGGGTATACACTTCCGCGCATAGGTAAGGACTATTTAACCATAATGGATGCAAGCGGCAACCGTACTAGACTAAAAGGCACACTATACGTTGCAGATTTTCAAGCTGAACAATGGCTCGCCCTTGAAGCAGAAAAAAACATAATTATTGATGTGCCAGATTTGGTAAAAGCTACTGAAGCTGAGCAAGCGCTTCAAAAAGCTATTCATAGTACGGCGTTATATAATAAATCATATTACAACCCTCCACAAATTACTGCCGCTTTGGCAAGCATTAATATGGAGCAAAAGAAGGATAAAAATTATGCAAAAAACACTACAAGAAATTCAAGCCGACCAAGAAGTTTTAGTTCAAAACGTAAACTCACTGGCAACTCAAATATCAGAAAGTTTCCGTCGTATAGAAAACATGCAAAAAGAATTAATACGTATACAAGCAGACATGAAAATTTTTCAAGAAAGTCCAGAGGATATGGAGGCATTTCAAACAAAAATAATCAATTATATACAAGAGTGGGAAGGATACATAAAGGGAGAACTGTTAGCTTCACGGGAAATGTTGTCAAACGCGATAGACGGCAACATTCAACCTTCAGAAGATATGATGGGGCTTATCCTAGAGCAAATCAATTCTTTCAGGCGCGACCTCGACGAAATCAAGCAAAAAATGTCTTAAGCTTGCAGGAAGAATTTAGAATTGAATCCCAAGCCCGCAAGGTTCTATGGGATGAGCAGTTGGCTAAGATTAATAATGTCACTTTGTCTGTTTTTGATTTTAAAAAATTAAGGCAAGAAATAGGGCAGCAAGCAAAGTTATTAGCTGAAATGCATACAATTATGGCTATTGGTAACACATTGCAAAAGCTACAAGCATTTAAAGGTTTTAATTTTCCGTCTAATGATGAAGCTATTAAAAAACATCTTACCATCATACGAGACATAAAAAACATGACGCAAGACATTGTAGCAAAGCAAACAGTTAATGCTGTTGGAAATGTTCTGATGCAGGAGCAAGCTAGAATTGAGTCGCAAGCGCGTAAAGCTTGGTGGGATAATAAAATAGCTACAATTAATAATGCCATATTACCTGCTTTTAATTTTAAAGAATTAAGGCAAGAAATAGGGCAACAAGCAAGTTTGTTAGCTGAAAGGCACACGATTATGAATATTGGCAATACATTGCAAAAACTACAGGCATTTAAGAATTTCAACTTTCCGTCTAACGAGGCGGTCATTAAGGAACATCTTACCATCATACAAGACATAAAGAGCATGACGCAAGACATTGTAGCAAGGCAAACAATCAATGCTGTAGGTCATGCTCTTATGCAGGAGCAGGCGAAAATATTAGAAAGTCAGAAAACTATAGAAAGTCCAGTGCCACAAGTCATTGATTCAGCGACACAACAAATTACACATACGGGAAAAGTAATAAAACCTGTAAAACAAGTTATCAAACAAACAAGCTTCCTTACAGCAATGCAGGAAAAGAAAATTATAAATCTTGAAAGTAACGATTTTAAATACATTCTGAACAAAATACATCAAGAATTAATACGAGTCATACAATGTAACTCCAAGAACATAGTAAATACTGAAAATTATGCAAACACTATTCAAAAACAAGAAAGTGTTGATAACAAATTAGTAAGGCACGATGAAAATTATAATGATAGCAGTGAGGATATGTTTTCACCATAGTTTTTTACCAACATAAATAGTAGACATAGAAAATTTTCATTCACGCACGTTCACGATTTATTCATTTTAATCAAAAAAATTTGGGGGACAGGTGGGGGACAAAACCAAAAATACAAAGAAAAAGCCCTTACAACTTTTGTCGTAAAGGCTTGAACTTACTGGCTCCCCG
>CAYJPT010000173.1:0-4519 GCA_964372165.1 uncultured Desulfovibrionaceae bacterium
AATGATGACAGCGTGCCTCAAGTCGTGCGAAATGAAATGGCACAAGAATATAATCAAGTCCATGCGTGGGCACTTGCGCATCCCGACCGAGTTTACAGTGAACAACCACCAGCACCACCTACATTAGAGGAAGCTAAAGAAAGCAAGCTTGCGGAAATTAATGCCATATATATGACTGCTGTAGCACCTGCAAAGGCAGGAGTGCCCGAAGATGAAATATATACATGGGACATTCAAAAGCTTGAAGCTGAAGCATGGCAGATTAATAATAGCATAGCAACACCAGCCGTTGATAAAATTGCTTTGGGGCGTGGTATAGATAGAGAGCTAATATTACAAAAAATACTTGAAAAAGTCGCCGCATATCGTGAGGGTGTATTTTTTGCCACAGGCATACGTCAAGGAATTGAAGATGCAATCAATAACGCCGCCACTGTAGAAGATGTACAAGTCATTGCATGGCCTACGGCTCAAGGGATTGCGCTATGATATGGCGGCGCATAAAACATAATTTATGGCAGATACTAATATGCATTGACCAGCTTGTATATTGTGTTGCGTGTTTATGTTTTGGGGCTAAAGCATGGGCGGATTGCACACTATCCGCTGCTGCGCATATGTGGCGTCTTGAGGGCAAAAGACGCTGGCCACAAATTATTATTGATGCATTATTTTATTTAGTCGAGCGTAATCACTGCCATAAAAGCTATATTGCAGAACAAGAAAGACAGCACATTGCACCAAGCATGCGAGGTGATTAAATGGAAGCATTACTTTTACTTTATTTTGGTGGTGTTTCAGCATTAGCCATTGCAACAATAACAATCTTGGCGTTTTTCTGGAAATATTATCAAAAAAATGTGGGGGCTTAATATGTTTAGTAGTATAGTAACAGCAATATCTAGCATAGTAGCACCCGTCATAGACCGCATATTCCCTGATGCAGAAGCAGCGCAAAAAGCTAAGCATGAACTTTTAATGGAGCTTTCTAAAAACGAAAGTCAATTACAAAAGGCAGTGGCATCTATTATACAAGCTGAAGCGGCATCTACACATTGGCTTGCTGCAAATTGGCGACCACTTACCATGCTTACTTTTGTTGGACTTATTGTAGCACGTTGGTTTGGATTGGTTGCACCAAATTTATCTGAAGCAGAATACTTAAAGCTTTGGGACATTGTATACATTGGACTTGGCGGATATATGGGTGGTCGTACTATTGAAAAAATTGTTCCTAAAATAGCTGGAGCATTTAAGAAGTAAAGGTGGTAAAATGCGCATTGCTCTAACTAATTTTACAGGCGGTGAAATTGCACCATCACTATCAGCACGCTATGACCTTGGAAGGTATAAAAACTCTGTGCAATGCATGGAAAATTTTTTGCCCAATGTACACGGTAATGTAGAGCGTAGACCGGGGACATACTTCATAGCTAACCTTGGTAGTAGCTGGGAAGATGAAGCTGTGCTTTATCCATTTTCCTTTAATGTTGAGCCTGAACATAACTTTATCATTGTAATAACTCATCAAAAACTACGCATTGCTCATACGGCTTCGGGTTTAATGTATAATTCAACTATTAGCTCGCCTTGGGCGTGGTCAGATTTAACAGACATTTCTTTTGCTCAAGTGGGTGATATTGTCTATTTTGCACATAAAAATTATCCACTGCGTAAGCTTATACGCATAGGCAATCCCCCATATTATAATTGGGAGTTGCATCAGGTAGTTTTAAACTCATCACTTCCTGCGCCGACCAATGTTACAGCACAATTTTGGGGAAGTGTAACAGAGTACGGCTATACGCTTAATTACAAAGTCGTGGCTGTTGATGAACATGGTAGGCAGTCTTTAGCATCTCAAGCTGCGTGGGTAGGTGCAAAACATCCCTCGGACTGGATAACAGGTGAACATGCTAATGTTACGTGGAGTCCTGTAAATGGGGCTGTAGAGTACAATATTTATCGTGAAGAAGCCGGGTATTTTGGTTATGTTGGCTCAAGCAAAGCAGGATTTTTTACAGATAATAACTATGAAGCAAATATTGCTGATACCCCACGTGAAAATTGGAATCCCTTTGCAAATGGTAATAACCCCGGTATTGTTGCTTTTCATGAGCAACGTATGATTTTAGCTTCAACAGCTTGGAGTCCACAAGCCTTTTATATGTCACGTGTAGGTGATTTTGAGAATTTTCGTAAATCGCGACCACTTCAAGACGATGATCCGGTAGAATACCATATTGCATCTGGATCCATTGACAATATTACTTGGGCAGCAAGCTTTGGAGATTTGTTGCTTGGTACTAGCGGCAGTGAATTTAAAGTCAGCGGCAATGGCGCACCAATTACCTCAAGTAATGTCAACATATCTGCTCAAAGTTATTGGGGATCTGACAATCTGCCCCCACTTATTATTGGCAATTCAATTTTACATGTACAACGCCACGGTGCAAGAGTTCGTGATTTATTCTATAGCCTTGAAAAAGATGGCTACGCAGGTAATGATTTATCCATTATGGCTCCACATCTTTTCGAAGGGCATAGTTTGCGTCAATGGGCTTTTCAACAAAGTCCAAGCTCTAGCCTTTGGATTGTAAGAGAAGACGGAGTATTGCTTGCACTCACCTACATGAAAGAACATGACATATGGGGCTGGAGTAGGCATGTCACTGACGGACAAGTACGTTCTGTCGCTGTTGTTTCCGGCAAGGATAACGATGATGTTTATATCATGGTCAAAAGAAATTTAGCTGGCAAATATGACTTTACGCTAGAAAGAATTGCACCACGTTGGCAGGAAGATCAAAGTGTTTACAATGCTTTTTTTGTGGATTGCGGCATAAGTAAATATTTTGAAACCCCAACAACAAAGATAACCGGCATAGGATATTTAGAAAATAAAGCTGTGTCCGTGCTTGCTGATGGAAGCCCCATTGAGGGGCTTGTTGTAAAGGGTGGTAGCATCACCCTGCCATATGCAGCCACATGGATTCATGTGGGCTTGCCTTATCAATCTGTTTTGTCGCCGCTACCAATAGAAGGGGATTTGC
This sequence comes from uncultured Desulfovibrionaceae bacterium, assembly GCA_964372165.1. Taxonomy (GTDB): domain Bacteria; phylum Desulfobacterota; class Desulfovibrionia; order Desulfovibrionales; family Desulfovibrionaceae; genus CAYJAD01. The sequence goes on from CAYJPT010000173.1 coordinate 3,054, forward strand.
AAAATGGAACTACACTAACTCAACAAAGAGCTTATGGCCAATGCAGCATACGTTTGCAAAATTCAATAGGCGGCAAATACGGAGTAGACAAAGATAATCTTTACGACTTTCCTTTTGTACCCGAAGAATGGGCAAGGCCAGTTCAGCCATTTAGCGGTGACATAAATTTTACACCAGGTGGCGGTCAAAGCTCTAATACTACATTGTGGATTGTTCAAGACAAACCTTTGCCATTTAATGTACAAGCCTTAGTTATGAATGTTGATATGCAAGGTCTATAGCACACTAAATATGCATAAAACCTATAAACATTCTCCATTCGTTCCAAACTCCAACAAACACATTACTCTCCCATTAAAAGCAAATAAGTGCTTCAATAACAACATTATCCACGCACATACATTTCTGTAACACAATAATATCAGATTTAAAACTAAAAGGAGGCCCGAATGTATACCTTGCAAAGTGAAAAACTTGCTGATGTTCTACCACATGTACAAGAGATGCTAAAGGCACATTGGAATGAAGTTGAAAAAAATATGCACGGCCCACAAGAATACAGCCTTGATATTAAAAAATATCAGCTTTTAGAAAGCTTAGGCATGTTACATATAAGTACAATAAGGGCAGATGGTAAAATTTATGGCTATGCCTCATTTGTCATTACACCTTGTTATCATATGCAAAACAAATTAGTTGCTACACTTGACGGGCTGTTTTTGGATCCAATAGCAAGGCAAGGCTTTACGGGACTTGCGCTATTACGTAAAGCAGAAAAATCACTAAAAAAACTTGGGGCAAAGTTCGTGCAATACTCGTCCCCTATGTCAAAACCATGTGATCCAATTTATAAGCGTTTAGGCGCAAAGCATACCGAAAATATCTATCATAAGGAGTTATAATATGGCTGTAGGTTCAACAACAGCAGCAGTTATAGGTGCTATAGCAGCAGTTTCTAGTGCTGCCGTAGGTGTTGTTACTAACATCGAGCAAACTAATGTTAAAAAAGCTCAAGCTGAGTACAGTGCAGATATGGCAGAATACAATGCCAAAGTTGCAGAAGGCAATGCCCAAATAGCTGAAGAGGCAGGTAGACAAGCCAAAAAAGAAGCTGATGAAAATGCCACCCGCAAAAGACAAGAAACAGCTTTGCTAATAGGAAAACAACGTGCCACACAAGCTGCCTCTGGTGCACAGGTTGGCGTTGGTAGTAGCCTTGACGCTAACCTTGACATAGCAGAAAGAGGCGAACTAGATGCATTACAACTTGAAGAACAAGGTAAATGGCAAAATTATAACAAAAAAATAGATGCTTGGGGCGCACGTAATCAAGGTGCAGCGTTACAATCACAAGCCTCAATGTATTCTAACCAAGCTAACAGCTACTCACCCTTGTTGGAAAACAGTAAAACACTTCTATCAGCTGGCAATAAAACAACAAATCAATTTATTAAAATGATTTAACT
>CAYJPT010000174.1:0-4460 GCA_964372165.1 uncultured Desulfovibrionaceae bacterium
AAAAAAAGTTCTCTCCCCAGACCCCTCTCTCAAAAAACTTTAACGGCGGCAATATATTAACTTTGAAAGATAGCCTTTGCCACAATAAGAACATTGAGTTTTAGAATCATATACTTTAATTTTAAATCCTCAAGTTTGAAAAAATGACTTTTGAGTTATGGTTAGAAAATATACTTTTTAAACACAAGGTTTGTCTTCAGCCTGTCCTTATATAATGAGGTAATCTTAAACATAAATTTATTTGTGGTAATTTGTTTTTTAAGGCTTAACTCTTCATTTAAACATTTTTTGAGAAATTATATGAAATGCATACTTCTTTTTGATATTGGTAACACCTCCATAAAGGTGGGCTTGGCTCAGGAGCAAAGTATAAAAGAATCTTATACCTTACGTACTGATGCTGGGCAAACTGCAGATAGTTTAGGTATCACACTATATTCTTTATTATCGCATGCTAAATATGAACCTACAGATATACTGGCTTGTGTTTGTTCTTCAGTTGTGCCATCCATGACCCCATTGGTGCGGGAAGCTTGTACACGCTTTATTGGGGCAGATTTTTTTGAAGTGCCAAAGCATATTCCAGTTCCACTTAAAAATTGTTATAGCAAACCACAAGAAGTTGGTGCAGATCGACTAGTATGCGCTTTTGCAGCGCGCAACCTAGTGCCTGAGTGTGCCTCACTGATTGTAGTTGATTTTGGAACTGCTACAACTTTTGATTGCATAAGTGAACAGTCTTATCTTGGTGGTCTTATTTTTCCTGGTGTGCATACAGCTGCTACAGCTCTCACCAGTAATGCGGCTAAGCTTCCACGTGTAAACCTTGAATTTGCAGATTTAGAGCCAATACCAGGTCGCGATACAGTTTCAAGTATTCAGCATGGTATTGTATTTGGCTTTTGTTCCTTGGTTGAAGGGCTAACTAAACGTCTTACAACGCAATTACCTGGTGATGTACAAGTTTTGGCCACCGGAGGCTTTGCAATGGATATTGCCAAAAGAACAAATTGTTTTTATAAAGTTGTACCCGACCTTATTTTGGACGGGTTAAGACAATTGTATTTTAAATAAAACACAATATAAACAGGTTGCTAAATTGCAACCACAAGGAGAAATCATGAGCACGATTGTTTCCGTCCTTTCGCGTGAGATTTTAGATTCTCGCGGTAATCCCACAGTTGAAGTAGAAGTTAACCTTGAATCAGGCCATATCGGCCGTGCTGCAGTTCCTTCTGGAGCTTCAACCGGCACACGTGAAGCCTTGGAAATGCGAGATGGTGATAAAGCACGCTATGCAGGCAAGGGTGTAACCAAGGCTGTGGAACATGTAAATGGCGAAATTGCTGAAAATATTGTTGGTCTTGATGCTTTACGTCAAGTACAACTTGATACAACATTAATTGATCTTGATGGCACAGATAACAAATCGCGCCTTGGCGCAAATGCTATGCTTGGCGTGTCTATGGCGACAGCGCGCGCTGCGGCAAACTTTTTAGGTTTACCACTTTACCAATATGTTGGTGGTATCAACGCAAAAGTTTTACCTGTGCCTATGATGAACATTATTAATGGTGGGGCGCATGCACCAAATAATCTTGATATACAAGAATTCATGATTATACCACTTGGTGCATATACTTTCCGTGATGCTTTGCGTATGGGTGCAGAAGTGTTTCATACCCTAAGAGCTTTGCTTGATGCTGATGGACATGTTACAAGCGTTGGTGATGAGGGTGGATTTGCACCAAACTTGAAAGACCATGACCAAGCATTTAATTATATAATTCGAGCAATTGAAGAAGCAGGTTATAATCCTGGTACAGAAATCGCCCTAGGTATTGATGCTGCTGCTTCTGAATTTTATAAAGATGGTAAATATGTTTTAAGTGGTGAAAATAAAACTTTTTCCAATGCAGAAATGGTTAACTGGCTTGCTGAGTTTACGCAAAAATATCCTTTAATTTCCATTGAAGATGGCTTAGCTGAGTCTGATTGGGATGGTTGGCGTATTCTTAGTTCAAATATTGGTGAAACCACACAAATTGTTGGTGACGATATTTTTGTTACAAATCCTGATATTTTGGCAGAAGGCATTGCAGAAGGTATTGGTAACTCAATTCTTATTAAACTTAATCAAATTGGTACAGTTACTGAAACCTTAGACACCATTGAAATGGCAAAAGAGGCTGCTTATACAACTGTTATTTCACATAGATCAGGTGAAACGGAAGATTCATTTATAGCTGACTTAGCCGTAGCAGTAAATGCAGGGCAAATTAAAACCGGTTCACTTTGCCGCTCTGACCGCACAGCAAAGTATAATCAATTGCTACGTATTGAAGAAGAGCTTGATGACAGTGCAACGTACTTTGGACCAATGATGGCAGAGTATTTTGCTATTGGTACTGATGAAAAATAAATCTTAATTGTTTTGTTGGGGGAAGATAGCAAGTATCTTCCCCCATTTTTTTATGTTGTTTGGCAGTAACTATTTAGCTACTGCAGTGCCGCCCACAAGCTTACCCTCAAATTCACCAGTCAATGTGCGTAAGAAAGCAACAATCTTAGCTCTATCTGTTGGCGATACTTCTAAACCTGATAAATATATACCCATAATGCGTACAGCTTCATCAAGTGTTGTGATTGTGCCATCATGTAAATAAGGAGCTGTTAGCTCAATATTACGCAAGTTTGGTGTTTTGAATTTATGTAAATCTTCATCTTTTTTGGTAAAGCCTTGAAGTCCGCTATCAGACCCTAATGGCTCACCACGGTCAGCAAAGTAATCTTTCTTCAAATCCATAAATTCAAAGGATTGTCCGCCAAGAGCTTTACCAACATGGCAGCTAGCGCAGCGATATGCTTTAAAGCGTTCATACCCCTCTTTAGCTTCGGCACTAATGGCATTGTCATCGCCTGCAAGCCATTTATCAAAGGCACTATTTGGGGTAATAAGAGTTTTTTCATATTCTGCTATGGCATCTGTAATGTTTTTGGCATTCCAACCTGCAGGATATACAGCTTTAAATGCTGCTGTTAAATCAGCATCTTTAGAAAGCTTGGTAATAATTTCATTCCAATCTTTGCTTGCCATTTCAATGGGGTTAAGAGGTGGACCACCAGCTTGGTCTTGCAAATCTGCTGCGCGTCCATTCCAGAACTGAGCCACATTGTAAACAGCATTAAATACTGTTGGCGCATTGATATCACCAAATTGTTTACGCACGCCTTCAGAAAAACGTAAATTATCAGTCCCGCCCTTAGCAAAATCATGGCAGGAAGCACATGATATGGTGTCGTCGGTGGATAAGCGTTTGTCATTAAATAGTTTTTTTCCAAGATCTGCTTTGTTTGCATCATATTCAACAGGCACAATCATTTGTACTGGCTCATTTGCATGTTTTTCTGCCATGCCCTTTGAAGCGTAGTACTCTGCACGTGTTGTTTTGACCCATTCTAAAATGTCTTTTTTATCTTGATCACTAAGAGATGTTCCCCAGTGTACTGCTGTAAACTTGGCAGGTGGCATTGTATTATTTTTCACAACCCATTCCATTTTAGCTATGGTACTTTCACCTACAGGCTGGTCTTTGTTAAGGTCAACAAGCTCAACCCGTAAATCCATAGCTCTTAAGCCATCACGGTAATCCCGTTCAATAATATCCTTAATTCCTGGTATTTTAGCATAGAAAGGAAGTTCGTATCCTTTAGTATGACATGCCATGCATTTTTCTTTAACAATTCCTCCAACATTTTGAAAGCGCATGGCAAGTTCGCTGTCAGTAGCTACACTTTCAGCTACTATTGCATCCGAAGCATGCAAAACCAAAGACAATACTGCACAAAGCAACATAAAACCTGTTTTTCTCATTTTTTGCTCCTCAATCCTCATTTTGTTCTAACAGTAATGACAACCATTACTGCTAAATTATTAATACATCTGAAAATATATGGCAAGAAAAATTATTATATGTTTAAAATTTTTTTGTGTATTAAGCATCAAAGATTTTTCTTTTTTTTAAAAAAGCAAATGTGAAAAAAATTACTTGACTGTAAATAAATAAATCTTTATTATCATAGTCTGTTAAGCGTAATTATGTTTTGTCTGTCTCATATTGCATAGACGCATGCACAAATAAAAAATAAATAAATTCCCATCAACTAATTAAAATATTTATATAACTAAATTTAGCTGTAATTTGTTTTATGGTGAATTGTGAAATTTAGCACAATATGTTTTTTGGCTTGCTGATTTAATCAGCGTTTCCTTAAGAAAATGCTAATTTATTCTGCAAGCAGAATAAATCATAATGGCACACTGCCTTCATTCGCCCTGTGGTACGCAAAAAAGCGTGGTTTTTTGCTCTCATTCGGCGTGCAAAGTAGGCATAATTGCCTACTTTGTAAGGAAACGCACAATATGTTTTTTGGCTTGCTGATTTAATCAGCGTTTCCTT
>CAYJPT010000175.1:0-4439 GCA_964372165.1 uncultured Desulfovibrionaceae bacterium
GATAAAAATAGGCAGAAAATGAGAGAAAAGCAATAAGTTTTTTACTCATTGCTTTCCGTGGCGATTTCTCTATAAACCGTTATTTCATGTGGATTTATTAGGTTTTCTTTGGCGCGCCCGGCGTGAATCGAACACACGGCCTTTGGCTCCGGAGGCTGAAAAAATCAGTTTTCACCTAAGTTCACGATTTACTAAATTTTATAATTTACTCTTTACAAAATATATAGTTATAGTTAATTCATCTGTCATCTACTTTCATGTAATAACATCTACTATCAAATAAAAAAGTGGCACAATAGTGGCACAATTTTTAGGGGGGAGGGTTATGACGAGTGAATGGAAAAATTTAGACACGGGCATAAGGGCAAGATTGCACCCCACAAGAAAGCATGGAATGAAGCCAGACCAATATATTGTCCTACGTTATAGCGTTGGGGGATTGAAGAAACAAGAGGCACTAGGTTGGAGTAGTGAGGGCTGAACGCTTGCCAAAGCTCGCATAGAGCTTGCCAAGCTTAAAGAAGCTCAACGCACAGGCCAAGGCGAAACCACACTTGCTGAAAAAAGAGCTAAGTCGCAACAAGAAAAAGAAGCTGAAAGGAATAAGCCTACCCTTGCTCATTTGTGGGATGTCTACAATGCCACCCATGTAGGTCGAGCAGGCGGAGCATCTGACACCACCAATATTAAATACTCCTTGCCTAGCCTTGGTAATAAAACACCGGACCAAATACGCACTGCCCACATTGACAGCTTACGCCGTGAGCTTGAGAGCAAGGGTAAATCTCCCCAAACTGTAAAACACGTTTTGGGATTAGTTCGCCGTATTTTAAGATACTCCGCTAGGCGTGGGCTGTGCGATATGCCCAATATGTCAAAACTTCACTTTGATATGCCCAAAATTGACAATGTAAAAACTGAATGCCTAACGCCAGAACAAGCCAAAGCTTTGCTACTTGCCCTTGATGAAGATGCTGACCAAAATCTTGCAAGCTTGGTACGCCTTGCCTTGACCACGGGCATGAGGCGCGGTGCATTGTTTGGCTTGCAATGGCAAGATATAGATTTTCAAAAAGGGCATATTACTTTACGAGGAACAGAGGCTAAAAGTGGGAAAACCACTACTATACCCATGACCGCCGCCGCTCGTGCTGTCCTTGAAAGCATAGAGCCATTAGATAGTGACTATGTTTTCCCCTCCCCTGTAAATGGCGGAAAACGTACTGAGTGCCGAGCATTTTTGAAGCGTATACGGGAAAAAGCCAATCTCCCCCCAGACTTTCGCCCCCTGCACGGACTTCGCCACACGTATGCCTCTTGGCTTGCCTCTAGTGGTAAGGTGGACTTGTTCACCTTGCAAAGACTGCTAACCCACGGTAGCCCACAAATGACCCAACGCTATGCCCATTTAGCAGACGAGGCAATTAAAAGAGCAGCTAACGTCATTGATGACTGCATGGATATTGCCGTAAATGCAACACCGCCAATATATGAGGCGAAACCAGAAGAACAAGCGGCAAAGGTTTTGCATTTTGAACAAGGTAAGAAAAACACATAATATAAAAACTTGACAATGACCCAAAAATTGATACATATTTTAAGCGAGGAAGTTTATGGCGTGGGAAGTAATTTTAACTGACAAAGTAAAAAAGAAATCTAAAAAGCTCCCCAAGGGCATACTTGAAATATTGCGTGTGCTTGTAGCAGACATTGAGCTCAATGGCCCTTGTAAGGGGTAATTGGCTAAATTATAGTAAACTTAAAAATAAAGATGAGCATCATTGCCACTTAAAAAAGGGCAAACCCTGATATGTGGCAGTATGGGAAGTAACAGATAAGCAAATAAAACTTGTAGAGGTGAACTATGTCGGCACTCACGAAAAAGCACCATACTAATACTAACGAAGTAGTCACACTTCTTTTTGAAGGGCCTATCACCATGAGAGATGAAGCCCTTGCTCTTATGCATAACATGGGCTTTACTAAAAAGAGCGAAGGTACTCCGTGGAAAGAAGCCCTTGGATATGATGAAAGCACATGGCCTCAAACTGTGCTAAAAGGCAGTCGAGGAAAAGAGGGTTTAACACAAAAGCAACTTTCAGAGCTAACCGGCATTCCAAGAACGCATATCAGCGATATGGAAAGAGGCCGCCGCCCCATAGGTAAACAAACCGCTCGTAAGCTTGCAACGGCTCTTAACCTTGACCCAAGGCTTTTTTTGAGTGTGTAGGGGGGATCGGAAACTTTAGAGATACCATTTAAGGCAGATTCTATGCTTTAAAAAGGGGGGAGGAAGCATGTTTATAAAATATAGCGTTACATTACTTTATTTTTGCACACTTTATGCGTTCTCACGAGTAATGCATTCTCAAAGTGAACTGGCTATATCCCTATTCGCCTTACTAATTACAATTCCAATCGCAATGCGTTGTTTATACATTGCCGATATACGAAGAAGAATTGAATATTCTACCCTAAAATCCAGTGGAATAATACGTACTTTTTTTACTGGGAAAATAATCAGGACTATTTTATGGCTACTATTTGCCTTTGTCATAAATCATTATTTACTTGCAAAATCTTTGCTACTAACTAACACAGATTGTAAGCTAATTATTGGGTTCATTTTTGTTCAAGTCTGCATTTTTGGAATTGTAAAAAATTTCATACGCACCGAAGCTAAAGAATATGTTTTGGTATACTGGTCGCTTATGATTACATCCTTTTTATTGTTGATTGTATTTGTGGCTTCTGCCATCTTCTTTGAGATATATAAGGTTGATATTATACAATATGATAGTATAAATACAGCCATTGAAAGTATCAAACAAGGCATTATGATGCCAAATTCAGCCCTACTAAGGTATATTTTGAAATATCTAATCTATTCGCAGGGTATTGAAAATTATCTTCTAGGCTTACAAGATATTAATTCTGAATATCTGGAAACAGCTCATCTTATCTATGTTTTTGCTGATAACACCTTGTATATAATTAGTATTTTTGCTTTATCCTCGGCGTTTTTAATTGGATTTAAGGATTATAAAATTATTTTTATGGATGAAGAGTCAGGCGAAGCGTCTCCTTTCAGGATAGTTTTTTTTATTATAATATCACTTGTCCTCACTACAGGATATGTCCCCTTTATTGCAAAGACTAACTACTACCTTGCAAAGCAAGAAGTGCAAGTTACAGCATTTGTTGAAGATTCAATTTTGCCTGTGTTTGATAAAATTGGCAACGACTTATATGTATTAGGAACAGTAGAAGAAGTAGAAAAAATAAAAGAAAAATACACTCATGAAATGCAGCTGTTAAAAATTAAGGCCATCGCACAAGTTGATATGTCCTTTGAACGAATGGTACAGAGAGTAGATGTATATCTAGATTGGTACTATAGTTTGGGTGCAGAATATATGCGTTTGTTAACATTAGTGTCTGGCGGTGTTGAGGAATTCCTACAGGAAAAATTTATGGAACACATTGTTGGCAACGAGTCCGTCCAATTTCAAGCCTCTTTAGAATCTTTAAAAAATATGAATAATAAAATAAAATCTCGCTTCGATTTAGAAGTTGAACAACTAAAGCAAAAAAATCTTATTGTTGATGTTCCAAAAGACTATAAGATTAACAATATATTAGGTGTTGATTTTTGGTCATTCCCCTATGCCGATGCTATTAGCTTTGATACACGTTTTTTTAGTAGTAGCACTGTAGGTCTTGGTGCGGCGGCGGCTGTAATAGCCAAAAAGACATTTGTTAAAACTGCTGTTAAGACTACTGCAAAGACAGGAGCGAAACAAGTCCTTAGTGGGATAGGTGCGGGCATAGCAGGTTTGCTTGGATGTTTATCTGGGCCAGCGTTTCCTATAGTTGTTCCCGTAGTTGCCGTTATAACTTACATAATTATAAGTGTAATCTTTGACACCATATTTCTCGCAGCTGAAGAAGCCATAAGCCGAGAAGAACACAAACAAGAAATTTTAAAAGCACTTGAAGACGCAAAAAATCAAATGATTCATGAACAAATTACTTTTTAACTAACGTAAATATAGAATTTTTTGTGTTTCACTTAGATAAGGGAACTTCTATGCCGCTAGGGGTCTTAGGGGCAAAGCCCCTAACAAGCTCCCACGGAATAGAAAATTTATTTTTGTGTACGTACATGGGGTAGGCTTGCTTATGTAACTAAAAACACCCTAAGCCCAGCGACTGCATAAATGTCATAATCAATTTTGCACAATTTCACTCTTGCCATGCAATATACAAATTCACGAAGTGCGCACTTACGCAAAAACGTTTGCAGTGCTTCAAAATGCAATAAGCCAGTATCCCCCGCTGTACGTACAAAATAAATTTTGCCCCTTTACAGCGTGGAGAAACTGGCAAGGGGAGTACCCCTTGACCCCCGAAGCGCAAGCAATAACCAAGTCTATCTT
>CAYJPT010000176.1:0-4421 GCA_964372165.1 uncultured Desulfovibrionaceae bacterium
CTGCCAAGGCAGCTTGTCTGCCTTAGGCGGCACAAACACCCGAAAGGGGGTTTGTAAGCAATCTAAGTTGACAGTAGTGATGTCAACTTAAAATACTATAATGAAACTTTTCTCATATAAAAAATTCGCGCTACGCAAAATGAGTCAGAAGCTTGGGGCTTGTGTGAACATAGTGCTGATTATTCCAAAATTTGTAAAAGTCCTTCTCTTTCTTTCTCAGGAAAAGAATGTAATACATGATCAAGCGTGTTTAATGCATGCGCCCACTCTAGTCTAAATGGGTCAATTTCTCTGCATATAGATACAAAATCAAAAGCTGTGCGATAACATCCTTTTTGAAATGCAGCACCAGTAAAGCATTGTTTACTCTCACGTTTAAGTGCTGCAACCCAAGCCATAGACATTTGTACAAAATCTTTTGGAACGTCTTGTGGCTCCATAGCATTACATAATTGTTCATGTATGCGGAAATAAAAAAAACTACGTGCTATATCTTCCAGTTCTATAGCAACGCCTCCGCAAGCTATGCAAAGTGCTTTCTTATCCTCCGTTTTTGTGCTTGCATCCGATATACATGCATTTGCATCTTCAAAAATATTATTTAATTTGTCTTGGTTTTCATGGTAGTTACTCCATTGCGCTTCAAAAACAGTAAGTAATATTCTTAAAGGTAATGATGTTAAGTTACTTGTAGGATTTTGGGGTTTTTGCACTATATTCCATACTTGATTGATATTCATTATACCAACAATAAACTTTAGAATGTCAGCTGTGTACTCTGTTTTACGCATTTTTTGCATGCCTTGAATAGCTGTCATCAATTGCGTAGCTCGATGTAATTTTGTATGCTCTTTTTGCACACGCTGCCATGCTGCGTATGCAATCTTCTCACACAAGTCAGGCTTTTTTATGCAAAGGTCTATAAGCGCTTGTAATTCATCAATGTTTTTATATATAAGTATTTCACGGTTTGGTTCAAAAAGTAAATTTTGATCTTCACCTACATCGGGGCTAATAACACAAGCTCCACAACTAGCACCTTCTAATAATCGAAAGTTGACTTCATTACAAATTGATTCATTTGGTATAATACAAGTGTCATCATAAAGATTTAACATGTTACTAAAAGAAATATTGTCTTTAATATTGGTATTATACCGAGATGAAAGAAGCTTGCCTAATCTTTCACGCTGATTACGTGAACCAGTAAGCCTACCTACAAAATTAATTTTATGTTTACGCGCTTCATGTGCTATCCAAGGGCGCTCAAAACCGTTTTGTGCCAGTCTGTGCATATTAGGGTGTTGCCAATGTACGTTTAGACGCTCTATAAAACTCTTATGAGGAGTTAAAAGTACATCAAATAATTGAGCATAATACATTTGCCATGCATAGTGTAAATGTGTGTCTATAGACCAAAAAACAGTACGACAAGGTAATTCACAGAGATCTTTAAAGATAATTCTAGCCCCTAAATGCTCCCTTTGGATAAAAAATTCAGGATTTCTTGGACAATCATTTAGGAGGTCTACAGCAGAATAAATACCAGCTTGACCAATAGTTTTTGATATGACTTCATACCCAAGGTTTTTAAGTTCGGCATCAAGATTACCATTTATAGACAGTATTAGTGACATGCTTTAACCTTTTAGCTTTATCTTAAACCTAGATGAACATTAGGATTTTAGTCCAGATTTTGAAAGCAACGCGCTATAACTCATATTTTAATTTATTCACATTACTTGACAAGGTAATTAAAATCTAGTAAATTCTTTGCCCATGAAAACATCTGTTAAATCAATTTGTTGTAGTATTGTATTGTTTAGTATGATTATTTTATCTGCCGGATGCGCTACCAAATCATCACTTGAAAGTACCACAAATAACAAAGATAAATATTCCCAAATTTTTCAACAACAACATAAACCCGTACTAGTACCTACTGCAGAAAGTGCCATTGGTACTCCGTATAAGTATGGTGGTGTAAATAAAAATGGCTTTGATTGCTCTGGTTTTGTAAAATGGGTTTATAGTCATGCAGGAGTTAATGTACCAAGAACTGCGCGTGAACAATCTAAAATCGGTAAAGTTATCAAAGATCAAGATAAAATGCAAGTTGGTGATATAGTTGCTTTTTACAGCAAGAAACGTGGCTATCATACGGGTATATACGTTGGGGATGGAAAATTCGTGCATAGTCCACGCAGGCGCACAAAGGTGCGCATAAGTGAGCTATCTACGTCTTTTTTCAGTAAAAGTTTTTTAGGGGCAAGACGCGTACTTGATGATATAAAAGACTCTGAAAAAGATGCCGCACAAAAAATGCTAGAGCAATATGCACTTAAATATCACGCCGATGCAAAAAAGAACAAAAAGAAATCAAGTTAATTAGTTGGCACTTAAAAGCAATATGGCTATTTGAATCACAATATTTTTATAGTTATCCCATACTGAAACAAATAGCACAATCATTTGAAATATTTTATTTTAATGTATTATATGAGTAGTCACACAATATAATAAACAGAGCTTTAGTTAACATTTTGTTAAAGTTATTTTTACGTAATACAGCTAATAGTATTAGATAAAAATTTAATTAAAACATAGCTTTATTGTCATGAAATAAGAAAGCCAAAGCAAAGCGTGGGAATGAAGCAGCAAACAAATTTCTTTATATAACGTAAACCCTTATTATAATTATTATATTTTTTGGTGCAAACAATGGAATTTACGTGTATTTGCTCTAACAAGTCATCAATTATTTCCTGTTTAGTATGTTGCAAATAAGTTTTTTTGTACACTTCAAGGTCTGTATTTCCAATATCTGCAAAATAAGTTCTTAAGTTTTTGCCACTGCAAACAAGGTTTGCTGAGATTGCACAGCTTAGCTTATGTACACCTCGAAAAAAAAAGTACGCACAAACTGAGAGTGCAAGTAGAAAAATAACTATTAAAATTATATTATTATCATTTTTATTAGCTAATACGTTTAATATCTTGTTAATTACACCACTATTACCTAAAATTAAAGACAATACACCAGAACCAGCCAATGCCATACCAGATTTGGTATCACAATTATATATGAAGCTGATAATGCGCGCTAAAGTGTCTTTAGCATCCTTAATTTGCTCATCTATGCAAGGTATATTTGTATTTTCAATATTCATGCTCATATTTTTTTTATTATTAATTACATATAGTTAATAGTTTGTAAATTGAATATGTATGAAATACCAGCCAATTTATTAGTGTTGTGTAATTTTTTCTTGCTATCAACAATTTAGCCATTTGTAAATCAAAAAACTTGAGCAAATGTATGTTCTAGGGCATTTTTTATCAAATTTATTTTGCTTTTTATCCATTTATATTATTAACAATCAGACATGCAGCTTTCGTAGGTAAATATCCAATTCACAATTAATATTAATAACTCAGGTTAAAGCAATATAGGGACATGTATTAATTTAATAAAATAAGAAATGCCCTATGTTGGCATAAATAAATACTTGCTCTATGTCTGATGAGTTATGCAAACAATACTTTATCTTTACAATTATTTACCTTATAAAACCCTCTAGAATATTTACTGCTGACCTAAAACCTTAAGAGCAATATCCTTAGCTCCACTTAAGCCACCTTTGGTGTCATCCACATAGAATGCAAAATACTTATATTTTTGTTTTCCTTGCTGTATAAATCCTACAAACCAACTTTTTCCAAGTGCATTTGAGCCAGTTTTAGCAAAAATAGTTTTTTGCTCTTGCTGCATAATATCTTTCAAAATAGCAATGTTTTTTTCCTGAATATCGCTCTTTCCCTCAAAAATATCTGCCAACACACGCACCTGTTCTAAAGGAGATATCTTCAAAGACGAACTTAGCCAAAAACCATTGAGGTCTTCTTTATCATTATTGCCATTCCCATGCCATTGAGAAACATCCTCATTCCCATAGCGAAGCCGACTCAAGAATTGTTTTACCTTAGCACGCTCTATGGAATATATCACTTGATGATAATACCACACACATGAAAAACGAAATGCTTCAGCCAAGTTCACATCTTGATTCCAAGCATCAAGCCAATATTTTGTTCCATTATAGTGCATCTTGCTTTTTTTATCTTGAAGAACTCCATTTTCCAAACCCATCAACGAGGCCACAATTTTAAATGTGGATTGTGGTGCAACTTGCACCTTGATCATATCATGATTATAAATTTCTAAAGTTTTTTTACTTGGATCATAAAAAACTGCACAACCCCGCATCCCTTCAAAAACATCCTCAATTTGTAAATTAAGACGTGTAATTCCCTCAAAATACAATTGTTCTGCCTTAACATTTACAGTGTTCACAAAAAACATTATATGCAATACAAAAACAAAAAAAGAATATTTTGACACTTTCAACTCCAATTTAATT
>CAYJPT010000177.1:0-4376 GCA_964372165.1 uncultured Desulfovibrionaceae bacterium
CCAACGGTTTCAGACTGATGACAAACCCCCTTTCAGGCGTTTGTGCCGCCTAAGGTAGACAAGCTACCTTGGCAGTAAGACACGAAAATCATTCGTTTAACGGCGCAAGTTCGACCCAACGGGCACGAAGTGTTCCTGTTAGGTGAAGAATGAACCTTACAGGACTCGTACGCAACGCAATTGCGCCTGCTCTTGATTTACCGGGTCGTGCTGACTTTGTCAGCACTTTTAAAAGAATAAAAACCATTGGCATAATGCCAACGGTTTTTTATTCTTTTAAAATTAATTTGCTATTGTGGTTTTTCGGCTATGTCAGTGTTACCATTTTTGCGCAAAGACAAATATAAGGGTGTGGATTGACTACGACCACTAAATATTTCTTCTTCTGTGGCAGCTAAGGCATGAGGTAAGACTTCATCAACATGCTCAACAAATACAATTTCTAAATCCTGCAATACCTCATCTGGAACTTCTTTAAGGTCTTTTTCATTATCAAGAGGAATAAGCACCTTAACAAGGCCTGACCGTCTAGCAGCTAATAATTTTTCTCGTAAACCACCAATGGGTAACACTCTACCACGTAGGGATATTTCACCGGTCATTCCCACATCATTGCGCACAGGAATACCAAGCACAGCTGAGGTAATGGATGTTGCAAGGGTAATACCAGCTGATGGTCCATCCTTAGGAGTTGCGCCAGAAGGTACATGCACATGTACATCTACCTTACGATGAAAGCGAGGATTAAGCCCTAAAACATCGGCACGTGAACGAACATAGGTAAGTGCAGCTTGAGCAGACTCTGTCATAACATCGCCCAATTGTCCGGTAATGGATACATGACCACCACCAGGCATAAGGCTTGTTTCAACCATAAGAATTTCACCGCCACGTTGATTATAAGCAAGACCTGTGCAAACGCCAACTTGTGGCTCTTTTTCACGCTCATCATGGCGATATTTTTTAACACCAAGGTAGTTACCAACATCATCAGCATCAATGGTAACGCATAGTTCCATATCATCATCTTCTACAAGCTTAATGGCAGTTTTGCGGCATAGAGCACCAATTTCGCGCTCAAGATTACGCACCCCAGCTTCACGTGTGTAATTTCTAATCACATGCAAAATGGCATCATCTGATAAAATTAAATTATGCTCTTTTAAACCATGATCTTTCATCTGCTTTGGCAAAAGAAATTGCCTTGCAATGCGACTTTTTTCTGTTTCAAGGTAACTATTTAATTCAATAATTTCCATACGGTCCTGCAAAGGCACCGGTATAGAATGCAATGAATTTGCTGTTGTTATGAAAAATATTTTAGATAAATCATAATCTAAATCAAGATAGTGATCCATAAAAGTGTCATTTTGCTCAGGGTCTAGCACCTCTAAAAGGGCTGCAGCTGGATCCCCACGAAAATCTGCACTCATTTTATCAATCTCATCTAAGCAAAACAAAGGATTGTTAAACTTAACTCTTTTAAGAGATTGTAAAATTTTACCCGGCAAAGCACCTACATAAGTACGCCTATGCCCTCTAATTTCAGCTTCATCACGTACGCCGCCCAATGAAAGACGTGTAAAATCACGCCCAGTTGCTGAGGCAACAGACTTTGCAAGAGATGTTTTACCAACTCCCGGAGGACCCACAAGGCAAAGGATTGGTCCCTTTAGCCCACCAGAAAGCTTTTGCACGGCAAGATATTCAAGTATGCGCTCTTTTGGTTTTTCAAGTCCATAATGATCATTATCTAAAATCTCACGTGCACGCTGAATATCCATATCAATATCTTTCAGAGTGTTCCATGGCAAATCCATGACCCAATCTACATAATTTCTCAATACAGTATATTCTGCAGAAGAAGATGACATTCCACGTAGCTTACGTAATTCACGTAATGCCTTTTCTCTTGCTTCTTCTGGCATATCACGCTCTTTGAACTTTTCTTCCATTTCAGCCATTTCTGCTTGTGGGTCATCTTCACGCCCCATTTCTTTGTTAATGGCTTTTATTTGTTCATTGAGATAATAATCGCGCTGATTGCGTTCCATTTGTGAGCGTACACGATGCTTGATACGTCGCTCAACAGAGGACATAGCCATTTCTGACTGTAACAACTCATATGCTTTTTCAAGACGCTCAATAGGATGTATAATTTCAAGTGCTTCTTGCTTATTACGATAATCACTGCGTAAATGTGGTACAATGGCATCTGCCAATTTACCAGCATCTTGCACACTGGTAACAGCAACCATGACCTCTTGGGTCATTTTTTTATTAATTTTACTGTATTCTTCAAGGGCTTCATAGGTGGTTTTCACCAATACCTCTGCCTCTTGGCTTGTAATCTGTTGCTCTCTAAGTCCTTTGACATTAACCCGTGGATAGTCACCATCGCCAAAAGGACTATCTTCAGATAAAGGAGACCATGTGGCGCGATGTAAGCCTTCAAATAAAACCTTAATAGTTCCATCTGGCAGGCGTAAAACTTGCAAGATTCTACTTACAACTCCTACTTGATATAAATCATTGCCTTCAGGTTTTTCAGTATCTGGCTCACGTTGAGCTACAAGAAAAATCTTTTTGTCATAGTCACTATGTCCAGCTTCAATAGCTTTAATTGAAGCAGCACGCCCCACAAACAGTGGCATAATAGCCTTTGGAAACATCACCACTTCGCGTACAGACATTAATGGCAATTCTTCACTAGGACCCACAGCAGATATGGTAAGGGTCACCATAAATAAACTCCGTATAGCATTTACATGCTAAAAAATATTGAATTCAAATAAATGTTGCATAAAAATGCACTTCAACAAATAATCGAACCTAAAAATTAATTGCGCCTTACAAAGGCACATATTCCAAATACCGCATGATGTCTAGCAAGAGTTCGACTAATTGTTGCTAAATATCTTAGAAGTTAAGCTTCAAAAAATATAAGCTATTCAAGTTCTTGTTTTTTTTACATAAATTAAATACAATTAACCAGCTATTTGATCTTCATTTTCATATAAGAAAACTGGCTCACGTCCTGATTCAATTACAGCCTTATTAATAAGACACTCGCGCACGTTTTTCATGGTTGGTAAGTTAAACATAATATCAAGCATCATCTTTTCCATTACGTTACGTAAACCACGTGCACCAGTTTTACGCTCAATGGCAAGCCCGGCAATGGTTTTCAAGGCATTATTTGTAAAACGCAATGCCACACCATCAAGCTCAAAAAGCTTTTGGTATTGACGCACCAAAGCATTTTTGGGCTCTGTCAAAATACGCACCAAGTCATTTTCTTCAAGGTCTTCAACATGCGTAATAACAGGGATACGACCAACAAATTCAGGAATAAGTCCAAATTTAACCAAGTCTGCAGGGTGTACTTCGCCCAAAAGTTCCGTTAAGCCCATATTATTTTTGGTACGTACTGTCCCACCAAATCCCATAGAACCACCGCTCATGCGCTCGCCTACTATTTTTTCAAGACCAACAAAAGCACCGCCTACAATAAACAAAATATTACTTGTATCCATGCGGATAAACTCTTGCTGCGGATGCTTGCGCCCGCCCTTTGGTGGAATATTGGCCTCTGTGCCTTCAATGATTTTCAAAAGAGCTTGCTGCACACCTTCACCGGACACATCACGAGTGATGGATGGGCCATCACCTTTGCGTGATATTTTATCAATTTCATCTATATAAATTATACCCTTGCTTGCGGCTTCAAGGTCATAATCAGCATTTTGCAATAATTGCACAAGAATATTTTCTACATCCTCACCAACATAACCGGCTTCAGTTAATGTTGTTGCATCTGCTATGGCAAAGGGTACTTTTAAAACTCTAGCTAAAGTCTTTGCAAGTAATGTTTTTCCACTGCCAGATGGACCAACTAATAAAATATTACTTTTTTCAAGTTCTACTTCATCACCAATTAGGTCAGCTTGAAACACACGCTTGTAATGATTATGCACAGCTACGGACAAAATCTTTTTGGCATCATGCTGCCCTATTACGTATTCATCAAGGCGTGCTTTAATTTCTTGTGGTGATAAAAGTTCCTCATCACCACTGGCATAGCTAGAATTTTGCTGAGTAATAATTTCATTACATATTGCAACGCACGATTCGCAAATACGCACTTCACCTTGGACAATTAAGTTTTTCACTTTAAATTCACTCTTTCCACAAAAAGAGCAATGAATTTGTTCGTCGGTTGGAGGTGTATCTTTTGTCATAATAAAGTCCTTAGAAAAAATAAAAAAATACGAAACGCATATGCTCTTGACAAGCAACTTAAGGAAACGCTGATTAAATCAGCAAGTCAAAAAACATATTGTGCGTTTCCTTACAAAGTAGGCAATTGTGCCTAC
>CAYJPT010000178.1:0-4241 GCA_964372165.1 uncultured Desulfovibrionaceae bacterium
CACATCAAAGTAAACCTTGTTGTTATTCCACCTTAACGAGGCAGCGGCCTTGGTCATGGCAAATAAGATTTGCAGTCGTTCAATAATGGATTGTCCTTCGTCTTCAAGTTCTGTCGGCGGCGTTATGTACTTATGGTATAAGTGTTCTGTGACCGCCGTTGATATCTTAAAGCCATTTTCTCTAGCTTTCTCGGTCACATCTATAAGTACAACATCAGCACGAGCTTGTTTATTATCATGATGATGAGATAATTTAATTTTTTTAAAATTCATGATTTTAGGACTCTAATTCTTTGTCGCTTTAATGATTATAGGGTTAAAATTATTCTTACCTCACTACAATTGTAATGATTTTTTATGATATGATTATAAATAGCATAATTTCAGAATAATATTCAATGGCCTTATATCCATATGAAAAATGTAAAAAAAAATTATTAGGAGTGATTTCTGATTTATATTAGATAGTGTCTTTAAAAAAAATTATTAACACGTTAATATATTAGATTTTATCATTGAAAAAGTCAGAGCCGCCCGCTTAACGGAAGGTTCTGACTTTAACACAGTTGAACATGCCTTTGGTCTATTTTTTATCCACCAATTAATTGCATAGCCATCCTAGGTAAACTATTAGCTTGCGATAACATAGCCACAGCTGATTGAGTCAAAATCTGATTACGTACAAATTCAGTCATTTCTATGCCAACGTCCACATCAGAAATACGCGATTCTGCGGCTTGCATATTTTCTGCTTGAATATTAAGATTGTTAATTGTTGCTTCCAAGCGATTTTGTATTGCACCAAGGTGTGCTCTAATTTTATCTTTGGATACTATGGCATCATTAATAGCTACTAAGGCTGTTTGGGCCGCCTCTTGAGTTTTAAGTGTTGCCCCTGCTGGTAATATGTCGCGCATTTCATCAAATGCTTCTAATGCCACAGGGTTAGCGTGCGCTGCGGCAACGGCCCTTGCATCAGCAATAGAGAAATTTGTAGCAGTAATAATTGCTGCTCCCCTAGCTTCACTCTCAGGTATGCCAGCAGCAATATTTGCGTCATATGCAGCATTTTCATATGCAGCATTATTAAGTGTGTATGCTGCATCCATGTTGGCTGAAAAATTAAGTATAGCAATCCCTGCTACACGCTCTCCTTCGGCTTGAGCTGCGGCATTAGCTACACCTTGAGTAGCACCACCAGCTATTTGAGCGTTATATTCGGCGGTATATGCTCTGTCATATTCATCATTGTATACTGCTTGGACAGCATAATCACGAATTTTTACATAATCATCCACTGTGTAATACTCTGAATCATCACCAACACCTAAAGCCGCAGCTGTGCTATTGCCTATCTGAATGTAATAATAATCTTCTGCGCTGTCGTTAGCAGTTCCAAAATGTACCTTTAGTGCGCCAGTTGATTTAAGACCGCTTCCATTGTGTGTTCCAGAAAGGCTACCATCTAGCAGCTTGATGCCGTTAAAGTCTGTTGCATTTGCAATGCGTGTAATTTCAGATGCTAAGGCTTGGTATTCTGATTCAATCATGAGACGCTGAGTTGAATCATAAGTACCAGTTGCTGCTTGCTCTGCAAGTTCTTTCATGCGGATAAGTTGCTCGTCAATAGTTTGTAATGCACCGTCAGCCGTTTGTATTAGAGATATAGCATCATTAGCATTACGTGCACCTTGTTGCAATGTTGCGATATCGGCGCGTTGTAATTCCCGAATTGCAAGGCCTGCTGCGTCATCAGCAGCACTGTTAATACGCAATCCAGAAGAAAGCCTTTGTGTAGATGTGCCTAGATTACTATAATGAATATTCAAATTTCTGGCAGTGTTTGCAGCCATCATATTATTGTTGATTACTAAAGACATACTACCCTCCGACTAGGAATTTTTTTATTAGCAACGATAGTTATTTTTTATTCTGCAAATTATATACCATTGTAGCTTAATACTCTTCAAAATATCCACTATAGTTGTTATGGAGATATGTATGGAAAATATTCAAGAAGTTTTTGGAAAAAAATTACAACACTTACGCAAACAAAAAAATTTGACGCAAGAAGAAGTGTCTGGACGTTCGGGATTATCAATACAATTTGTTGGTGAGATTGAACGAGGGAAAAGAAATCCCTCTTTATCAAGTGTCAAAAAAATAGCTTCTGCTCTAGATGTCGCAGTAGCAGATGTTTTTGATATAGAAGAATTTCAATTAACTACTGAAGAACTTAGGGAAAAATTGCTAGAACAAGTAAAAACTGTCGATGATGAAAAACTATATACCCTACACAGCATATATAATCTTATATGTAAGTAGGCTGTAGATTAGATTATTCATCTTGACATTTTAGGGTAATATTATAGTCAAGCAAAGTAGTGTATCATTTGTTTATAGGTTTTTAAATATAGACTAAATGTAGTCAGGTGCTTTCCAAAACCAGTTTTTGACAACTAATAAAGGTGAGCACTATAGGTTCACATATCTGAATCCATCTCATCACTGACTAAACTATTACACGTTGAAATAATGTTGTTTTTTGTAGTTCTATATGCTGCATTTTGTAGAGAACATGGCAAAAAACTTCACAGAACTGGAAATACATGTTTTTTATATCCCACTTCGATAGTTAAATCACTCAATGCAGATTTGCCTAAAAAATACCTTTATGCTACTAGTAATTGCTTGTAAAAATATATGTCTATAAGGATAATCTAGATAATTTTTTTATTCAACCTGAAGCAACACCTTAAAGTAAGCCAAACTGGTTTGATTTCTTATTAACCTTGAAAAAAGATGTAAAATTTACACGTCGAGAAGTTCAAGAATATCTAGACAATAAAAAAATAGGTACAAGATTGCTTTTTGGGGTAATATGACATGTCAGACAGCTTTTTAAGATATTAAGTATAGAATAAGCAGAACCGCTTCTTAATGCAGAGTTTATCATGCACAATAGTCTTGGATTGGCGTTTTTACTCGCTTTGGAGAAGAGGATTACGCCTATATAATTAATACATTCATTGAAATGGTAGATGAAAATTTTTAACAAGGGTTATTATGAAAGTTGTTATCTTTGCAGGTGGGTATGGCACACGGATAGGCGAAGAAAGTGTAAATTTACCTAAACCTCTAATTGAAATAGGCGGTATGCCTATTTTGTGGCACATCATGAAGCGTTATGTATACTACGGACACAATGAATTCATTATTGCTTGCGGTTATAAAGCTCAACTTATCAAACAGTTCTTTGTTGACTATTCTTTATACTCAAAGGATTTAACTATAAATTGTTCGAAAAATGAAATAAAAATGTCTAATAATTTAGCAGAAGACTGGACTGTAACGCTTATAGATACAGGGTTAAATACTTATACAGGTACGCGTTTGAAATTGCTTGAACCTTATCTTGAAAATGAAGAGAATTTCTTTTTAACTTATGGTGATGGAGTTTCTGATGTTGATATTAATGCCACACTTGCCTTTCATAAAAAGCACAGGAAAGCTTTAACCATTACTGCAGTTCAACCTTCTGAACGTTTTGGCTTGCTTGATTTTAATGGTGAGAGCGTAGTTGGATTTAAAGAGAAACAAAAAAATGCCAATTCATGGGTGAATGGTGGCTTTTTTGTTTGTAACCCTATGATTTTTAAATTTATACCAAAAACTAATCTTGAAAATACCAGCGGTTATATGTGGGAAGAAGAGCCTATGATAAAACTTACTAAAGCTGGCGAAGTTATGGGTTACAAGCATCATGGCTTTTGGCAATGTATGGATACTTTACGTGAAAAGCAACTCTTGAATAAACTTTGGGATCAAGGAAGAGCACCATGGAAGTGTTGGAGTTAAAAAAACTTCAAGGTAAGCGTGTTTTTATTAAATGACACAAGTTTTAAATAAACTTGGCTTTTTTTATTATTACAAGGGCTTGGTGTTGTCACTTGTGACTATCCTTTGCATCTGAAAATTCTCGTGGAAACCTTTTTAAACGCAAAACTAGACAACCAAATGGAAAGTCATATTGGTGATATTTGTGATTTAGTGTATTTAAAAAAATTGTGCAAGATTTTCAATTTGAAATAGTATTGCATCTTGTCGCTCAAGTTACTGTTTTAACATCTTATGAAATATCAGCCAGGATGGGCAATGTCTTTGGCAGCGGTGATTATGAAGCCTTTTGCATTGTGCTAGATATAGTGGGGATGTAGCTAAAGACTCCTGCACAATTCATT
>CAYJPT010000179.1:0-4239 GCA_964372165.1 uncultured Desulfovibrionaceae bacterium
CTTGAACTTACTGGCTCCCCGGGACGGACTTGAACCGCCAACCTAGTGATTAACAGTCACCCGCTCTGCCGATTGAGCTACCGGGGAACAAAAACACCGAATGTGCGAAAGAGAAAGTATGTTAAGCTCACTAAATAGTCAAGCACTTTTTTTAAAAAATTAAAATTTCCTTCTTAAGGGAAGAAGTGAGAGTGCTGACAAAGTCAGCGCGTCCGATAAATCAGGAAACCTGTCCGAAGGGTGCGAAGCATAGCCGTTAGGTGAGCTTGCGAACCTTACGGATACAGAGAGCAAAGATAGGCGAGCTTTGCTTACCCGTTAAATGATTGGTTTTCGTGTCTTACTGCCTAAGCAAGCTTTGCTTGCTTAGGCGGCACAAACGCCCTAAAGAGAGTTTGTCATCAGTCTGGAAGTTATTTTTTATAACCATAGCGCTCTACCATAATAAAACATGTAAATTAAATTACATTTTCCAGCAAATTTTATAACATTTAAATAGCTTATAATATTCGTGCACATGATTTTCTTGTGTGTCCATGAGCATGCTCTACATTATTGAATTAAGCTCTGCATGACAGCAACCATTGTTTTTATCAAGTTACTAAAGATTTGGTGAAAAATATGTGTAAGTGCATTAAACAGGCATAAACATGCAGAAATAATTAAATCTTGTATTTAGTTATAAAATACTATAATATGTAAAGTGTCAGACCATATGCATTTTACTTCTAATTATTGTTTAAAATTTTAAGCAATAACAACTAAAATGCAAGAGAAAATGCTTTTAGTATTTTAGCCTTATGTTCCAATGAAATTTTGTATTTTTAGGTACCTACATGTTTTTTGGTGTTAAGTAACTTTTAACCATTGTGTGAAAAACTATGAAATACGACTTTGATCTTACAATTATTGGTGCAGGCAGTGGGGGATTGTTTCTTGCGGCGGTAGCGGCAAATATGGGAGCTAAAACACTTCTTATTGAAAATCACAAGATGGGTGGCGACTGCCTTAACTATGGTTGTGTGCCCAGCAAAACTTTCTTAAAGTCAGCGCATCTTGCTAAGCAAATTAAATCTGCAAATAACTATGGTATAAAAGTAAATGAGTTTGAGGTGTCACTCAAAGAGGTCATGCGAAGAGTTAGAAGCGTTATTGCAGAAATAGCTCCGCACGATTCAGTTGAGCGTTTTACTGGTCTTGGAGTTCAAGTTGAAATTGGTAACGGCACCATTGTATCCAGGCATGAAGTAAAAGTTAATGACAAAAGTTTTACCACGAAAAACATTGCTATTACAACTGGTTCAAGTCCTGTAATCCCTGATGTGGACGGGTTAAAGGATGTAAAATACTACACTAACGAAAATATTTTTGAACTTGAAGACTTACCTAAAAAGTTAGTGGTGCTCGGTGCTGGCCCCATTGGGCTTGAACTTGGACAAGGTTTTGCAAATCTTGGCAGTGAAACACATATGATTATCCGTGAAGATAATATATTTGTACGAGATGAGCCAGAAGTTGCACCAATCATGAAAAATGTTCTTGAAAATGATGGAGTTAAGCTACATTTTTCAAGCACTATAAAAAGTGTTGTTCAAGAAGGCGACAGCATTAAGTGCGAAATTGTATGCAATGGAGAGGTGGAGTATATATATGCTGATGCCTTACTCTTGGCTGTGGGGCGCACACCAAATTCAAAAAACCTAAATCTTGAAGGGGTTGGAGTTCAAGTTGACGAACGTGGATATATAAAAGTTAACAGGCATTTGCAAACTAATATACCCAATATTTATGCTTGTGGCGATGTTAAAGGTGGGTACATGTTTACCCATACAGCATCATATGAAGCAGAAATTGTAGCTAAAAATGCATTAATACTCCCAATATTTAAAACAGATTATTATAAGATAGCATGGACAACATATACAGCCCCTGAAGTGGCACATGTGGGTTATTTAGAGGAAGAAGCGCGCAAGCATGTTCTCAATTGCACAACGCAAATTTTAAGTATTGACGCTAACGATAGAGCTAAAGCAGAAGATGACCGTCATGGATTTATTAAAGTAATTCTTGACCCTGCTGGACGTCTGATTGGTGCAACAATTATGAGTGATAAGGCTGGGGAAATGTTACCAATTTTATCACTACTTGTAGCCAAAAAAATGAAGCTTTCGGCTGTGTTTGCTATGATATATCAATATCCAATTCAAGGCGAAATCTTAAAATCCATTGCATACAAAGATTTTGCATCGCGCACAAAGCCGTGGCAAAAGAAGTTATTAAAGAAAGTCATTCACAGTGAACTGCTTGATAAAATTAAGGATAGTAAATTTTTCAAAAAAATTAAGGGGTACACAGCGTGAAAAAATTTATAATGATTGGTGCTATTATTGTTGTAGCAGCCATTTTGTTTTTCTATCGTGATGTGCTCAATGTAGATGCCATGTTAGAGCTACTTAATTCCATTAAAAGTTCTCCGTATGCGCCTATAGTTTTTGTATTTCTATATGCAATTTCTGTTACGCTTATTTTTCCGGCTTCGGCATTAACTTTAATTTCTGCGCCACTTTTTGGCTTTTGGTGGGGTCTTATTTTGACCATCATAGCCTCCAATATTGGTTGTCACCTGTCTTACTTTTTGGCAAAATTTTTAGGAGAAGATTTTATACTTAAGCGTATTAAAGCCGGATCTTTTTTGGAAGATGCTACAAAAAAAGCAAAAGAAAATGGTTTGGTTTTTATGTTATATGCACGCCTTATTCCGGCATTTCCATTTGCAGCGGTAAACTATTTATCAGGAATAATTGGCATAAAATATAGGCATTATGCCATAGCTACTTTCTTTGGTATGCTTCCTGGTTCTATTGTTTATGTTTACCTTGGACATAGTGCTGCTAATATTAAGGATAATCCTCTTGCATTTATAGTTTCTATTGTAATACTTATCCTTTTTACAGTTGTATTGCTCTATATTAAAAAACGCAACAAGGCTAAAGAGCAGTCGGAATAAATATGCTTTGGCAAGAAAAACGTAAGCAAACACTTAATGATACGCAATGTGTTGTAGTAAAAGTAGGTAGTGCCGTTCTTACAAGCGCAAATGGCATTGACGCAGATGTTTTACACAATATTGTAGAGCAATTAGCTTATTTGCATTGTAGGCCAACTAAGGTTGTACTTGTATCTTCTGGTGCAGTTGCAGCAGGTAGAGCGGCGTTAAAAAAAAATGTTTTACCCATCACGGAGATTTCTGGGCTTGCAGCCAAACAAGCTGCAGCAGCCATTGGACAAAGCAAACTTATGCAGCATTATGACCAAGCCTTTGCTAAGCATGGATTGACTACAGCACAAGTTTTATTAACTCGTGATGACTTGCGCGCGCGTGAGCGTTTTTTGAATGCTCGCAATACCTTTGCTGAGCTATTGAATTGGGGCATCATACCTGTTGTTAATGAAAATGATACTGTTTCTGTCCATGAGCTAAAATTTGGTGATAATGATTGTTTATCAAGTTTGCTTGTTAATTTAGTAGAAGCGGATTTATTTATTAATTTAACTTCTGCGAGTGGTGTGCTTAGTAAAAATCCTGATCACAACTCGCAAGCACATATTATGCCATACATTAAAAATGTTCATGACTTAAACTTAAATGAACTTTGTGGTGGTAAAACTGCTGTTGGCTCTGGTGGTATGTATTCTAAGCTTTTAGCTGCAAGGCGTGTAGCCCAGCTTGGAGTACCCACCATGATATTGCCTGGACGTGTTGAAAATATTGTGCAAAATGTTTTCAATAATTGCAAAGATGACATTGTTATTCACGAAAATCAAGGTACATGGGTTTGTGCTGACAATCAGTCTATTGCAAGGCGTAAATTTAGAATGGCCTATCAATCTGAGCCTTCAGGTAGTATTATTGTGGATGACGGAGCTGCTAAGGCTCTGGAAGAAAGAGGAAGCAGTCTTTTACCAGGTGGCATTGTGGCTGTTGAAGGTAATTTCCAAAAAGGCGCATTAATTAGAATTATGGCACGTAATGGCAAATTACATAGTATTGGAGTTGGTCTTTCTAACTATTCAGCTACTGAGATAAAACGTATTATGGGGAAAAAACGCCATGAGGTTGCAGGCATTTTAGGAAATGCACATTACCCAGAAGTAATACACAGAGATAACCTTTTACTTGATGCGGCAATTTGACAACATTAGTATAAGGAAACGCTGATTAAATCGACAAGTCAAAAA
>CAYJPT010000180.1:0-4213 GCA_964372165.1 uncultured Desulfovibrionaceae bacterium
AATAGAGGCAGTTAAGTGACTTGTGGTTAAGGCTGGAAAATAAAGAAAACTCTCAATCACATCGCTAACTGTGTGCGGTTGTGTAAAAATATCTGATAGGAGGGTTGCGGTTTTAGGTAGCATGTCATGCGAATAGAGACTAATAAAAGGAGCATCTCCGCTATCAATTTTCTTTCGCAAGCTTTTTTCATGTAACTCAAAAAAGGCAGGGAGCATTTTCGCCTCCTAAAGCTGATACTATCAAGTTTTTGAATAAGTGGTTTTCTATCAGATGATATATCTGTGAATAAAAACCCCTTTCGTGTCAAGATGTCTCAAAAATTTTATTAGTGAAATATTTACTATAAGTTTATTTTTTTAGATACATGCAAGCATTTAAAAGATAATTTCTACAGTACAATTCTCACATCTTTAGTCCCGTAAAATTACATTATTATACAACATAAACAGCCCTTGCTGAGTAATTGTTTCATATTTAAGTACGGATTTATCTAGGTATGCTAGATAAATATTCATCTAATCTATCAATTGCGCAAGGGGGATAGTTTATGTTATCTCCTTCATTAATTGCCCATTTTCTATAAATTGGTTCAAGTTTATTTAGGATTTTAGCTTCTATTTTTCCAGTACTTTCTTCAACAGAACGTCCATCCGCTATAATCCGGATTTTAGGAGTGCCATAGATAGCTATTCCCCCATTGTTTTTTGCTGCAATCAGTTCTTCATGTGTCACAATAATGGGGTATTTTGTTCCATCAGTTGTTATTGCTAAGAATTCTTCTGAAATAGTCATATACTTACTCCATCATTTATAAGGTTAATTTCTATTTTTCTTTGCCACAAGTCCCAATGCCTCTTCAAGTGTCCAGCCAAGTTGATTTCTCCGTTTACCAAAAGTGGCTTTATTGATACCAAAGTGCCGTGCTGCTTCACTTTCACTTCTGAAGTGAATATCCTCTACAATGCATTGTTTTGCATGGCTTGGTTTATCAAAAGGCAAACCACGAGCATATCTATCTTTTGCCTGTCCAAACGTAATATTAAATTTTTCAGCAATATAGTGGAACATCTCGTTTTCTGAAATAAAATTTAAGCCATCAAAACTACAAGGCTTTCTTTTAGTAGTTACATTTTGTGCTGAAACAGCTTCTTCTGGTGTTTGCCCTCGTGATAGCCTATCTTTCAAGGTGCTTAGAGGTATACCAAATTGCTTTGCTAATGCAGAGTGTGATGTATATTCTTTTCCAAAAGCAGTAATTTTTTCTCCGCACTGCATGTCGACTTTCTCTTGCGTTGTAAGCCATTGAAAATTTGTAGGTGATAATTTTTGATTTCCATCAATTGGACAAAGTTCATAGTCACTACTAATAGGCTGACCAACAATATGAAGAAATGCCTCAAAACCATCCTCACCTTCATTACGAACAGCCCATTCGTCACATAAATTATCATTATTGAAGTGTGCTAACCATCTCCTAAAAATATTTGTTCCTGCCAAGTGATGCTTGCTGTGTATTCGTGCCTTTTTGGGAAGTGGTTTATTATTCCGAATACATTTTTCAATAACATGAGGTGCTAAGTGAGGGTTTGCAATCTTTACTTCTTTCACGGCGGTACGCTGCGAAGGGTACTTTTTCCCTTCCCATTCAACTGCCTTCCCATAGCCACATGCAGAAGGTTGTGCTTTTGTACGATTAAATCCAGTAGGCTCCATTGTATTATACTTATCAATCCAGAATTGTTCACGAATATGCAGTTCATGGTTAGGTACATCATCGTCAAGACAAAGAATTTCAAAAGTTTCTTTGCCATATAATTTAAGTGCTTGACGTAATCCATCATCACTTTTTATAGCAAGATGCTCATTAAAACGTTCTTCAAGACTTTGAACAGTTTGCCCCACATATTTTTTTGAAGTATGCGTACTTTGAATGAGGTATATTCTACCAACATCAGTTGTTCGAGCGGGCTTACATATTGCTTCATCAATGGTATAGTGAGGTCTTTGCAACCTACTTTTTACAAGCCCATAGTTTTCATACTCTCCAATAGTCCTCAAAAAAGCTGCAAGGCTTTTAAACTCAACGCCTATAAATTCTTTATATAAAGCTCCTGTATATATAAAAGGTTTGTGCTTCCCTCCGCCATAAAAAGTTGCCCACTCACCGCTATCCATGTGTACAGCGTCGGACATGCTTGCAAATGATAACAGTCCTCTTTTTTCAAGTGAAGCTTTGCATCTTTGTTTAAAAACATCATATGTCACAGCAGTACTGTCTTGATTGTCAGCATAGTAGTCTGACAATATAATGAGTTGTCCTTCAACTATAAGCTTTGTTTGACGAGGTATTGGCATGATGTCCCCTAAGTAATTTCAAAAATTGATACGGACATTAAATCAAAAAAATAACTTCTTCTAATTCATCATAATTTAGCAAGACAAACCTCCTGCATCAAAAATGTGTTTTGCATCGGAAATGACACGTTCTAATTTTCTACTTAGTAAAACAATTTCATCCAATGACGCAGCATATCTTTGTGCTATTGTCATTTGCTCTTCAAGTGGAGGCAAAGGAATAATCATTTTCCTTAACTCATTAAGTGAAATTGTTGCTACTGCTGTACCTGAACGAATACTATTAAAACTTGCCACACCTAGTGCACTTGCAAAGAATGCTTGGAGATAAAAGGGATTAATTTTTGTTTCATCAAGTTCAATGATGAATAAGCTTCCATTAACCAATATTTTCTTGCCTTCATCTATTTGCACAACCGCAGATTTAAAATTCGGCGTTCCAATTTTTGAAATGACGAGAGCATTATTTGGAACGCAATACTTGTTAAAATTATTTGGAATTTCAGATAAATATTGCTCTTCGCCTAAGTGTATAATTCCGTCTTTAATGTTAGACATCATAAGATACTGATAGTCACTTTCCGTATTGGACTTAAACTTATCTAAGTCTTTAGCTTTAATTTGTATTCCCCTAGTAACGGAGGTAATTACAGAGTCTAGCTCAACCCCATCTTTAATTTCTGGTAAAATGTTAAGGTATCGAGTGGCATTTAAAATATACTCATTTTGAGCCATTTCTTCGAAAGTTTTGATAATTGACATGTCATTATCAGTTGTAAGTGACTTAACTATATTAGCAATGTTTTTATCATCTAATACATTAAATTTTCTTTCTTTTTTGTAAGAATTATGAGCATCGATTAGTCGTACAAATTTATTACCTTTGCTTAGCACTATGAGTGTAGTTGAAATAGCAGTATTCATAAAAAGATGTGAGGGTAAAGCAATCACTGCTTCAATATACCCATTTTCCACAAAATATTTTCGTATTTCTAAATCAGCTCTATTCCATGAACTACCATTAGTCATAATGACAACAGCTTTACCATTATCATCCAGATGTTCAATTACCTTTATATTAAAAATCCAATCAGAAGACACCCTTTTGAGCATGTCTTCGTTTAGTCCCAAGGTCTTCCTGATTTGACCTTTTTTATCTTTCACAGCCTGGCTTTTTAACATGAAAGGATAATTGGAAAATATTTTGTTTGCCTTAAAATTTATATCTACAGTTAAAGCATCACTAAGCTGAAAGGTAAACTCCCCCTCCAAAAGTGATGAACGAAGGATTGCTATTTCGTTTGCCGAATAGTTTAATTCAATACCTAAAAAATTTATTTGGGACGACTCTATATAACTTTCAACGGCAAAGCTACCTTGACCAGAGCAAAGATTCAAAAGACTGTCATGTTCCTTTAAATCCAATATTTTCAGAGCTAATTTTGACACGGAACTAGGTGTAGAGTGTTCGCCGTGGAAAAGTCCCCCCAGTTCATCATTGAATAAGATAAACGCAAGCAATTCATCAGAGGTAAACTTTCCTTCATTAACAGGAATGGCTTCCCACACATTAGCTGTGAAACGCTTAATAATGTCACAAAGCTTCTTTGAGATGCCTGATGTTTTCTCAAATTCGCTAAAAGTGTTAATTTTTATGGTTTCATTGGTTTCAGCCATGTAGAGCACAAATGCTATACCGATAGAGCTTATTTGTTGTTCAGGTCCTTTACCAATTTCTTTTAAACTATTAGACAGTTTAAGTGCAAGTTTTTGTGTATCTAACTGTTTCAGGGTGCTAAGAGAATTATTATGCAAAGTACTACCCTCCAAAATTTTATGTTTTGGTTTTATGTAACC
>CAYJPT010000181.1:0-4193 GCA_964372165.1 uncultured Desulfovibrionaceae bacterium
TTTGTGCATCATGATTTTCAGGAAACCATCTTAATTCTTCCTTCAATGCCTCGCTACAAGCTAAAATGTCACCTGTTTTTAAAAAGGCTAAGGCTCTAAGATAATCTGTACTTAAAAATGGGGTACGTAAACTCTTAGCTAAGCCTGTAAAATACAATACAGCTTCAAACGATTCTTTTTCAAAAGCTTTAACTGCAAAATTTAACAAACGCACTAAAGCTTGCTCTTTTTCAGCTTGGGAATCACCGATTTTGCTTAACCACTGCTCAAGAACCTTATCTTGCATAATATCTCCTCAATTCGAAAACAAAAAAAATGCTGAAAAACATTTTCATGTTCCCCAGCATTGTCAAAACACTTCATCAATACGCAAGCAAATCTTTAGTCTGCAAATTATGCTCTAGCCTTTTAGCAATCCTATAATTTTTAAAATCACTCACCACGTAAATGTTCATCTTCTTCTTGCCTACTTTTGCACACAATGCAGAGCCTTGTAACTGGGCGTGCATTGAGACGCGGGACTCCGATGTCATCACCGCACTCTTCACAAACACCATAAGTCCCATCTTCCATACGTTGCAATGCGGCTTGTATTTTACGAATAAGTCTGCGCTCACGATCACGAATACGTAAAGTAAAAGCTCTATCAGATTCAGCAGTAGCTCTGTCGGCGGGATCAGCAAATATCTCATTACTATCGGTCAATTCTTCCAAAGTAGAATCACCCTTAAGCTGAGCTTCTTCAAGCATCTTTTGCAAAAGCTCTCGGAAATACTCCATATCCTTTTGTTCCATAGGTCCTCCGTGCATAGCACTTTGAGAATAATTTTAATTAAGTACTTATACACTATCTTGAAGCTTTTGTAAAGACATTACACAACAAGGGCATAGTCATTTCACGGCATTCTAATTTATGAAGTTAAAAGCTA
Source organism: uncultured Desulfovibrionaceae bacterium (assembly GCA_964372165.1). GTDB lineage: Bacteria > Desulfobacterota > Desulfovibrionia > Desulfovibrionales > Desulfovibrionaceae > CAYJAD01. The sequence continues at coordinate 930 of CAYJPT010000181.1, forward strand.
ATGTATGCGGTTCGGTAAAGTTTTTTTCGCGTTGCAGCACCTGCGCATACGCTCCGTCGCAGCAAATTGCTCAAAAAACCTTCCCCAACCTCATACATTTACATTGTTCAAATAAAATATCTTATACATAAATTTGAAATTAGAATGCCATGATAGTCATTTTAAGACTCCTGCATAATTCATTGTGTGGAGTCTTTTGGAGCGTTGACGATAGTCAATGCGACCAAAAATCAAGAATAGGTGGAGCTTTGCTTCGCCGTTAAATGATTGATTTTTGAGGCTTTTGTCCTGCACAAGTAGATTTTTAAATAAATGCAAATTTACTGCAAAAGCATAAAAATAGAACTAAAAAATAATTGTGCAGGACCCTTATTTTAGTAAACAAAATTCCCTCAAATTATATTAGATAGTGTCGTCAAATTGCACATTTTTGAGTTTTATAAAGGAAGATGAACGAGCTTTGAGGGAGTGTATAGAGACATACATGACCAAAAACGCTCGTGAAATCTGACGCAGAGAAAAACAAAAAGGCGCATTTAACGACACTATCTAAGCCTAATGATACTATATTTTAGTCTTGCTCAGCTTTAGCATCAATTGCATCTGTGCCTCGCACAAATTTCTTTACATCTTTCCAAAGTGGCTCGCTCCATGCACCTTTTGTTTCACGGCAAGGTAAGATCTCTAATTCATACATATTATCACCTTGCTGCACACTAACTATTACAGCAACACCACTTTGCACTGCACGAGGGGCAAATGAGGCTACAAAGCTTGCTGCATCTTTTAGCATTTCCTTGCACCACGGCTCAACAGTCCTACCCAATGCCAAAGGACCAGGATAATCACGTAGCTTAAAAATTATATCCGTTGGTTTTATGAGCCTTTCAAGCATGGCATTACTTTTTGCATCGCGCCCTATACAAATCCAGTGTTCACCAAGGACATGGTTATGAGTAGATTTTGACCAATATTGCCGACCAGTATGCGCAAGTATAAAGTCATTAGCATCAGGTGTTTTGCAATATTGCATGGCCTTAGCATAACGAGCTGCGTTTTCTTGCTCTGCCAGACGACATCCCCCTGCAGGAGTTGGTATGGGATCTACATTGTAATACTGCGCAAGTTTAAGCTGGTCTTTACGCCCACGCCCAGCAATTGACCCAAGCTTAGTTCTATCCACAAGGCCCGAAAGCTCAGCCTTGGTCGGCTCAAGTAAAAGTGCAGATAAAGGGCGTAGCAACAATCCATCAAGTCCACTGTCACGACGAATGATATTTAAGGTATCTCGCCTTTGCGACATGGGTCTCTGCCCTATTACTTCACCTGAAATCACACAATTTACTGCATATTTTTGCATGTAATAATGTGTTTTTTCAAGCATTAAAATTTTACAATCCACACAGGGATTAAGCCATTTACCAAAACCATGCTTAGGGCGTGTAACAAGCATATTTGCAAAGTCAGCGCTTATGTCAATGCCGTCAATGTCAAGTTCATAAGTCTCACGCCAGTAATCAAGCATGTCCTCCTTACCAAAAAATGGCGTTATAAAATGAATACAGCGCACCTTAAGGCCTTGCTCTTCAATCATTTTTACTGCCAAAATACTATCCAATCCACCAGAAAACAATGCTATTGCGTCATATTTTTTATCCATGTGCAATTAATAAAAGCTCTTTAATTTTAGAGCAAGCCTTTTTATTCATGCATATGCACGCATACGATTAGCATGTCTAATGAAAATTTCTTAGAGAAATGCTTGTTTAACCTATAAAACATCTTGCACCATAAATTGCATAACAATCAAATAAGGCAAGGTCACAGCAAATTCGTTAATAAGTCCAGATACTGTTACCTTCATCCTTGCGATAACTAGTTAGTTTTATAACATAAAAAACAAAGAAAACTCTATTTTTATCGCTTATGTAATACTTGCGTATTCTCAACACATCTGCTAGGCTCACCTGCTTGCAAGCACAGTACTAAACTGAGCAAAAAACATAATATGCTCATAGATATTATGAAAAAATATTAATGATAATTATTATAAAAATATAACTTTAAAACTACCTACGGGTGCATTTGGAGAATTATTATGGCTAAAAAATCAGCCGCCAACGCAGAAAATGCTCGCGCCGAAGCATTAAGTACAGCCTTACACGCCATTGAACGTAAATATGGCAAGGGTGCTGTCATGAAGCTTTCTGACGATGCGCATGTTAATCTTCCTGTAATTCCCACAGGTTCTATCGGTCTTGATTTAGCTCTTGGTATTGGTGGTATCCCGCGCGGACGCGTTACCGAAATATATGGTCCGGAATCTTCAGGCAAAACTACCTTAACCTTGCATATTGTTGCAGAATGCCAAAAGCTTGGTGGCACTTGTGCTTTTATTGATGCTGAGCATGCCCTTGATGTTGCTTATGCACGCCGCCTAGGTGTTAATACTGACGAGCTACTGATATCTCAACCGGATTATGGTGAGCAAGCTCTTGAAATTGCAGATATGTTGGTTCGTTCTGGCGCAGTTGATCTTGTAATTATTGACTCTGTGGCAGCGCTTATCCCACAAGCTGAACTTGAAGGCACAATGGGAGAGTCCCAAGTGGGTGGGCATGCACGCCTTATGTCTCATGCTTTGCGTAAACTAACAGGAACTATACACAAATCAAAAACTTCTGTCATTTTTATTAACCAAATTCGTATGAAAATTGGTGTAACCGGATATGGTAGCCCTGAAACCACAACTGGTGGTAATGCCCTTAAATTCTATTCCTCAGTTCGTCTTGATATTAGACGCATTCAAACTCTTAAAGACAAAGAGGAAGCCTTTGGTTCAAAAACTAGGGTAAAAGTAGTAAAAAATAAAGTTGCGCCACCTTTCCGCAGTGCAGTTTTTGATATACTTTTTGGTCAAGGCATATCACGAGCAGGCGAACTTTTGGATATTGGTATTGAAGCTAAAATTGTGGAACAAAGCGGATCATGGTTTGCATTTGGATCTGAAAAATTAGGGCAAGGACGCGAAAAAGTACGCGCCCTACTTGATGAAAACATGGAGTTACGCCAAGCCGTCGAAGCGAAAGTAATTGAACATCTTGGTATGAATCCAAATGAATTTACTCCCACAGCAGAAGATTTGGACGAAGACATAGACATACCCCTAGACGATGAATAATTAAGGAAACGCTGATTAAATCAACAAGTAAAAAACATATTGTGCGTTTCCTTACAAAGTAGGCAATTGTGCCTACTTTGCAC
>CAYJPT010000182.1:0-4173 GCA_964372165.1 uncultured Desulfovibrionaceae bacterium
ACTATGACCCAACGCTACGCCCATTTAAGCCCAGAGGTGCAAAAGGCTCATGCTATGTTGATTGATACCATATAGACTTTTATTAGCCATAAAAACCATAATATCTATATACCAGTAACAACATCTCGCATAAACGTCTGTTTTGCCTTCAACATTTCTTTAGGAGTCATATTTTTCAGTGAGTAAGCCGAAATTTTTGTCTCCCTCATGCTTTTTTTGTTCTTCTTAAAGCATGTAAAAATACATTTACTTTTACCATCATTGGTTTCTATAAACCTATATTCATAATTTGTATCATACCCAACATAACTACCATTATCGGATGTTGTCCAGTTACCGTAATAATTAATTTTTTCAAGAGCTCTTCTCATTTCAATTGCAGATTGATATCTATCACTAGGATTTACACTAATAGCTTTATTTATAATGCGCTGCAGAGCTACTGGAACAAATGGTAAATAGTCATTTTTATTTACAAGCTTTCCTCGTACCACTAAATCATTATATTCATCATCACAACTACACCGTAAATATTGTTCACGGATAGTACCAATACCGTTTATAAGACGAAATGCTGTAAGTCCAAATTGGTAAATATCAGTTTGAATGCTTATCTTATCTTCAGAAATCACCTCAGGTGCGATATGTGGTTTATAAGCACTTTGTGGATGAACGGATTCTCCTAAAGGAGAATATGACGTTATCCCGTAATCCGTCAAAATACCATGACCTGCATCTCCAAGTAAAATATTTTGTGGCTTAATATCATTATGAAAAAATTTTTTCTCGTGTAAATATTCCAATCCCCTAAGGACATCTTTTAATATTTGAAGAGCACGGTTAAGTGGTAAAAAATTGCAAGAATTCAAATAATTTGTGATAGCTCCTTTCGAGTGAAAATCCATTGCAATAAAAACAAACTGTTTATCATCTCTATTAACAATATCTGCATAAAGTATCTTAACTAAATTATCATGAGATAAAAAATTACCAACCTTCGCCTCATTTAAACATTGATTTAATTCATTTTTACCATATAAAACTTTTACCGCCACATTTTTTGCAAGCGTATTATCGTGCGCAAGCCATACTTCTCCAAAGTTACCTCGACCAAGAGGATTCACCATATGATATTTATATATTATTTCCCCAACTGACAGTTTATAATTAGTTTCCATTTGGTCTCCCAAACCAAGCAGCTACAAGCGCATCAGCCATTTTTTTATCCCAATATTTATCAGATTTTCCAATATTAGATTCTGCAAATTCCTTAACATTATTTGCCTTTATACTACATTTAAAGTTAGCATAAATATATTGCGAAGTTTCTTTATTGTGTTTTTTTGCAGTTAGCATAATGATCGCGTCAAAATATGAAGATAAACGGTTTGCCTTTGTATCGTTAACATACTCATTTACTTTCAAGTTAACCCTGCTAATTTGAGGGTACTTTGTATAGATACCTTCAAATTCATCGTACACCCATTTTATTTTATCTTCAATGTTCGCAAGATTTGTAGGAAGTATTAATTTATGTTCAGAACTTTTGTTAATAAATTTACAATTTTCGTCATCAAATTCCAACACAGCATACTGTATAAACTTTGAGCCTGTTCGCACTCCTAATATTTGTACACTCATATACCCCCCATTTTATAGTTATATTTTTCATATAAATTATTTATTTACAACTACATATCACCCTATTGGCTATGCATATTTTTAACCTTATTTGTTAACACTCTGGTTAAGTATGGTCTTAGAGAACCAACTATTATCCCTCGAATTTTGCGATGCTGCCCTTCTGTTATATTACCCTTATCTCTTTTATTAAACATAGTTAGCATAAAATTATAATCATTATAACCATTATAATTATTATACCTACTTGCAACAAATGCATTATTATTATAAAAAAACTCAAGTACTCTTCTTGAAAAGAACTCTGGAGTGAGCTTTATATGTTCTCCACTACGAATAGCCTTAAAAAGCCTAAACATTTTCTCTTGAGTGGTTATTTTTTCATTTAGATCAGCACGATTAAACTTTTTTATGCAAGAACTACCTATAGGATACAAAGTATTATTATTTCGTATATTTTTTACTGTGTATAAGTATCTAAGATTCTCCTTACCGCAAACACATTCAGACCCTGCATCTTCATCTTCTTCACAATCAGCAATATCCCATTCTTGAATAGCATCAAGCCACATTTTAGCGACTGACAGTTCAATAATTTTTGCATTTAATCGTTGTGCATAAATACTCTGCATATACACCCTAAAACACTTTAAGTATAGATTATATATTAAAATTAAGCATAAATATATATTACAAGTTGTCAAGTACCTGTAATGTCTTATTTTCTTCAATAATACCATCTCAATATAATATATTTGCAAGGTTTTCCACTGTTAACAGGGGAAGTATGCAAAACCACCACCATGACCCAACGCTACGCCCATTTAAGCCCAGAGGTGCAAAAGGCTCATGTTATGTTGATTGATGTATAATAATTAAACTTAATCACTTAGTAATAGTTGTAACTCCAAAGCAATTTCTTTTGGTGTATAATCCGATGTCTTCAATGCACTTTTCCCAGCAACGAGAGGGCTAAATTCCATTACTTCTGCTTTAGTGATATCGTGCCAAATTGGTAAAATTACTTTTCCATGTATACTTTCTTTTTGAAATAAACCATCCAACTCTTTCTTAGTCCAATATTTTCCATCTGCTATATAATTTTTAGAAATTACCACTATACCAAATCGTGATTTTTTTAATCCCTCATCGATACTCTTACGTAGTGAATCTCCCCATTTTACCTGATGACTATCATACCATGATTTAATCCCAAGTACACGCAATTCGCCATCAAGGTTCTTAACAAAAGTTTCTTTATCTTCAGTGGCATGTGATATAAAAACATCATATTCTTCTTCTGAATATAGCTCAACTGTTCCTCTATCCATACTCATAAGGGGTGGGGATATTCTAACTTGACTTCCCTGTACTTGACGAAAATAAGCATCCAATTTTTGTTTTGCTATTCTTGCTTCTCGAGCGGCTTCAGTTTTCATCTCACGTTGCAACCTACCAACAAGGTCGACTTTACGTTTTTGTTTGACTGCAATCTTAGCCATAATGTCAGATTGCTTAGCTCTTGATTTTGAGATATCAACATTATGTTTTTTTATTTCACGCTCTTTGCTTTGAAGCTGAGACAATGATGTATTTTTATTAACAGAATTGCTTACTCTAGCTATTTTAGTCATTAAGTCAGCCTCTTTTTTTTGCTCCTGTGCAATCTGGCTACTATATCTAGCTATTTCTGAATCAAGCCTGCTAATTTCATTTTGAGTTTGTGTACTACCCATATTATTTCTCCTTTATTTACAATGCATCACAAGCAATATAGGTAAAGTAGTACATATTTATACAATGTCAATATAGACTTACATTTTTTTAACCATTTTAAAATATAAACCACAAAAATCTACAAATTCTTCTTATAATTCTGAGCTTGCTCCAACACTCCCGTATAAACTTCATCGTGGGCAACTGGTGGGTAGTCGTATTCGGCTAGAATGATGATAATATCTGCTTTTAGTTCAGCTTTGATGTCAAGGCGCTCACTCCAATCTGGATATTTGGCTTTATCTTCAACAATACCCTTTATTTTTATGGCAAGTTCACGCATTTTATCATCGGGGTAGGTGAAGTCGTACTTTTTGGACATATGCAGTAGGATGTCATAAAAGGCTTGGGCTTCAAATTCTGCGTCCTTAGCTATTTCGTCTTTAATTTGCATACATAGGGTCAGCAAATCATCTGCAAAAGGTTCAAATTCATCACCACGCAGGACGTTATTTTCCTTGCGCTCGTTGTATTTATCCACAAGGGCCGCAAGTTTTTCTGAAAATATGGTAGCTTGTAGTTTATTTTTCTTTTTTAGTTCAGATATGGCCTTTTGCAATAGCTTTTGCAAAAGCATGATTTTGGTGTTGGGCAGTTTGATTTTATCAATAAGTTCTAAGTAATTGTCATCAAATATATCTACAGTTTTGTCATGCTCACTTTCATCATCTCCAAGGGTATACAACGACTGCACGCCATCAGCTCGCAAGGCTTCTGCAATCATCTCTTGCACACGCTTATTCATTTGAGCAGTAT
>CAYJPT010000183.1:0-4125 GCA_964372165.1 uncultured Desulfovibrionaceae bacterium
GCCTTCCAAGCTGAGGGTTGCGGGTTCGAATCCCGTTTCCCGCTCCATTCCTGTTAAAAAGACCTCCTCACCAAAGCCTCCTGCCAATGTACCCTCCCTGATGAACAGGGAATATATGCGGGCATTGCAGGTATGGACTATTACCCAAAAAAACCGCAACAAATTTACTCCCAGGGAGAATAACAATGGGCAAAGAAAAATTTGAACGTACTAAACCACACGTTAACATCGGCACCATTGGTCACATTGACCATGGTAAAACTACCCTTACAGCCGCTATCACAAAGATTGCTGGCCTAAAAGGTACTGGCACATTTGTTTCATTTGATGAAATTGACAAAGCTCCTGAAGAAAAAGAGCGCGGCATCACAATTGCTACTGCTCACGTTGAATATGAAACAGAAAAGCGTCACTATGCTCACGTTGACTGCCCAGGCCACGCTGACTACATCAAAAATATGATTACTGGTGCTGCACAAATGGACGGTGGTATCATCGTTGTTGCAGCAACTGACGGCCCAATGCCACAAACACGTGAACACATCTTGCTTGCTCGCCAAGTTGGTGTGCCATACCTTGTAGTATTTTTGAATAAATGCGACTTGGTTGACGATGAAGAACTTTTAGAACTAGTTGAAATGGAAGTACGTGAACTTCTAAGTCTTTATGACTTCCCAGGTGATGACGTTCCAGTTATCCGTGGTTCTGCTCTTAAAGCTCTTGAGTGCGACGATCCAAATTCAGCCGATGCAAAATGCATCATTGACCTACTTGACGCTTGCGACAACTCCATCCCTGAGCCAGAGCGTGATATTGATAAGCCATTCCTTATGCCTATCGAAGACGTTTTCTCTATCCCAGGTCGTGGTACAGTTGTAACCGGTCGTGTTGAGCGTGGTATTGTTAAAGTTGGTGACGAAGTTGAAATTGTTGGTGTTAAAGAAACCACCAAAACAACTTGTACCGGCGTTGAAATGTTCCGTAAACTTTTAGAAGAAGGTCGTGCTGGCGAAAACGTTGGTGCACTACTTCGTGGTGTTAAACGTGAAGAAGTTGTACGCGGTCAAGTACTTGCTGCACCAAAATCCATTACACCACACAAGAAGTTTAAGGCAGAAGTGTACGTACTTTCTAAGGAAGAAGGTGGACGTCATACTCCATTCTTCACAGGCTATCGTCCTCAATTCTATTTCCGTACCACTGACATCACCGGTATCATCGGTCTTCCAGAAGGTGTAGAAATGGTTATGCCTGGCGACAACAGCCAATTTATCGTTGAGCTTATTAACCCCATTGCTATGGAAGCTGGTCTTCGCTTTGCTATTCGTGAAGGTGGCCGTACCGTTGGTTCTGGTGTTGTAACTGAAATTGTAGAGTAATATCATGCGAATAAATGTACTTTTGGCTTGCACTGAATGCAAACGCCGTAATTATAGTACCCGGAAAAATAAGAAAAATACCACCGGGCGTTTGGAACTCAAGAAGTATTGCCCTTGGGATCGTAAGCACACAGTGCATCGCGAAACAAAGTAGCAACAATGCCTTGGGGTAACCCCCCAAGGCTTTTACAGGGCAGTAGCTCCAACGGCTAGAGCGGCGGTCTCCAAAACCGCAAGCTGGGGGTTCGAATCCCTCCTGCCCTGCCATTCTCTTGAGTAAGCATACTCACATACACCAGTACTTTCTCAATCTCTGAGATTAACAAGAACTATAGTGTATAATAAATGTAAATAACCATAGCTTTTATATTTAGGCTTTGGTAACTTTTATAAGTATTTTGCATAACCGCAAGAGCATCTTATCTCTGGTGCGGTTCACAAATAGGTAAGAACAATGGCAACAAAGAAAACATCCTCGAGCGACACAAAGGAAGGTTCAACCCAAAGTCCTATCGCACGTTTTATCAGTTACACTGAAGATTCTAGAGCTGAGCTACGTAAGGTTAGCTGGCCAACTCTTAAAGAAACACGCGGTGCTACCTTTGTTGTTTTAGGTTTTGTGACGGTTATGTCTATACTACTTGGCCTTGTTGATTTGGGGCTTTCATCATTAATCAAGCTAATACTTGCGCAATAATGTTATGAATGAGCAAACAGAAATACAAGTACAAGAAGAAACGTTGTCTGAAAATGCACGGTGGTATATTGTACATACATACTCAGGCTTTGAACAACGAGTTGAACAAACCATCAATGAAATGATTCGCAATGGTCAAGCACAAGAACTTATTCATAGAGTTGTTGTACCAACTGAAAAAGTTGAAGAGCTTGGCAAAAGCGGTGAAAAACGCACAACTAAACGCAAATTTTATCCTGGTTATATTATGCTACAAATGACTATGACAGATTATTCATGGCATTTAGTACAAACAATACCCAAGGTCACAGGCTTTGTAGGTGGCAAAAACAGACCAACACCTATGAAAGACAGTGAAGCCGATACTATTTTGCAATTGATGAAAGAGCGTCAGGAAACACCACGTCCTAAATTTCATTTTGAACGTGGAGATGAAGTTCGCGTTATTGATGGTCCTTTTGGCGGATTCAATGGTGTGGTTGACGATGTAAACTACGACAAGGGTAAGCTTAAAGTGTCTGTATCTATCTTTGGGCGTCAAACTCCTGTGGAACTGGACTTTGTTCAAGTTACTAAGGGATAACCCTTGAACTTTAAGGAATAAATCATGGCGAAAAAAGAAGTTGCCAAAATAAAGTTGCAGATTTCCGCTGGTGCTGCCAATCCCTCCCCTCCTGTGGGTCCGGCTCTTGGTCAACACGGCTTAAATATTATGGGTTTTTGCAAAGAATTTAATGCACGTACACAAGATCAAAAAGGCATGATTATACCAGTTGTTATAACTGTATATGCTGATCGTTCATTTAGCTTTATCACCAAAACACCTCCTGCTTCTGTACTAATCATGAAAGCAGCTAAGGTTGAAAAGGGTTCTGGTGAGCCTAACCGTAATAAGGTTGGAAGTTTGAGCATGGCTCAAATTGAAGAAATAGCTAAACTAAAAATGCCTGATCTTAATGCAACAAGTCTTGAATCTGCTGTTAAATCTATCAGTGGTACAGCGCGCAGCATGGGAATTGAAATCAAATAATTTTGTTTTCTATAGGTTGTTAAATCAATTGTACTGCCACTCAAATTAAAAGTGGCAGGAGATGTAAAACGACAAGGATAGTATAATGCCCAAACATGGCAAAAAATTTCGTTCTGCTCTGCAAGGAGTAGATTTACAACAACGCTTCTCCATCGAAGAAGCTGTGGAAAAGTCATTGGCAACAGCTTTTGCCAAATTTGATGAAACTGTTGATGTTGCAGTTCGCCTTGGTGTAGATCCTAAATATTCTGACCAAATGGTGCGTGGTGCTGTAACTTTACCACATGGACTTGGCAAAACAATACGTGTTGCTGTTTTCTGTAAAGGCGAAAAAGAAGCAGAAGCAAAAGAAGCCGGTGCTGATTACACTGGTGCTGAAGAGCTAGTCGCCAAAATTAAAGATGGCTGGCTTGACTTTGATGCTGCTGTTGCAACTCCTGATGCTATGGCTTTGGTGGGCCAAATTGGTCGTGTACTTGGTCCACGTGGTTTGATGCCTAATGCCAAGACCGGTTCAGTAACATTTGACGTAGCCCAAGCAGTTAAAGAACTCAAAGCCGGACGCGTAGAATTTAAAGTTGATAAAGCCGGTGTGCTACATGCCCCACTTGGCAAAGCCTCCTTTGGCTCAGAAAAAATTCTTGGTAACTTAAAAGCTTTGCTTGATACGGTTAATCGTCTAAAGCCGGCTTCTGCCAAGGGTCAATACATGCAATCACTTACTGTATCAACCACTATGGGTCTTGGATTTAAGGTTGAAGTAAGTCATATTAAAAAGTTTTTAGAAGGTTAACTTCTAAAATGAAGGCCTTTTAGCTCATACATTGTTAAAGGCCTTTTTTGGGATTTATTCCCTTGGCTATGGACTAGAAATTCCAGTCGAAGAAAGTAGGTTTGCTTATTAGCAAATAAACCCTACTGAGACGTTTGTATTTATTACAAAAAATCTTTGGCTCGGCAATTTCATTTGGCAACCCCCAACGTGAGGAGAATCACGTGAACAGGTCCGAAAAAACCGC
>CAYJPT010000184.1:0-4112 GCA_964372165.1 uncultured Desulfovibrionaceae bacterium
GCCACTACCCCCTCAAGATAGCGTGTCTACCAGTTCCACCACCTCGGCGCGAAGAATTCTATATAGAATAGTTCTTTAATTGGCAAGAACTTTTTTGCATAATTCAAGGAATTATATTTTTTTCAGTTTGGGATATATGTTTGAGTGTTGTTTTTGCGGATAAGGGATATTCAAGCAAGAAAAGCAGTAAGTTTATCGCAACTAAAAAGCTGCTTGATGCAATAATGTATAAAGCGGCTATACTGTCGCTTACAGATTTACAATGTAATTTTAACAAGTGTATAAGTGAAATTTGCTTCAAAGGAGAACAATTTTATAGAATAGCCAAAAGGAGATACGGATTTTCACGAATGAGGTATCTTAGCACTTTGAAAGTCGATACCAAATTTCTACTTACAGGCATGGTTTTTACTATATAAAAAAGCAGTGCATAATGCTAACCACATAGGAAAATTGCGCACTATTGGCTCTATAATGGTAAAATCCACAATCATAGAGGCAATGGGATAGATAAAAAACTCTGCACCACAGTTCATTTTAAACATTTTTCCCGCTAACGAACACTTTCTGTTTGGTATTCACAATTATGCAGGGAATTTTTAGCATGTCATCTTGTTATTATGCATATGTAAAGATAAAAAAACTTGCAAAATTTGCGGTTGTGATATATTCTGTAATAAGTATTAGTAGTGAATATAAAGCATTATTGTAGTGTAATGGATTATATTATTTTTTAATTGTGATTAATGTCATTGATTTTTAAATTGATTAGGGTTTTTTGTTATGGGTCATAAAGATAATTTGCTTTCTAATCTTCCACCCAGCCTTGCATCAGAATTTCTTGATACAATGCCCATATGTTTTAGCTATTGGAATAGCAATCTTGATACTTTGTATTGTAATAAGGCATACATAACACTATTTGATTTAAAAAGCCAAGATGAATATATACGGCGGCATCGCGAATTATCGCCAACTTATCAGCCTGATGGGCAGTTATCGTCCACACTTGGTTATAGTTATATAAATAAAGCTTTTGAAGAGGGGCGTTGTAGCTTTAATTGGACTCATCAAAAGTTTGATGGTGAGCTTATACCTAGCGAAGTGACTCTTGTTCGTGTTATACACAATGGAGAGCGCTTTTTATCATGTTACTTGCGTGATTTGCGAGAAGCAGTTGCTCATGAAAAAGCGGTTCAACGTAGCAATAAGCAAAAGCAGTTTATTTTGGACACTATGCCACTTGTCACAGAAATATGGTCTAAAGAACATAAGTTAATTGATTGCAGTATGGAAGTTACACGAATGTTCGGACTCAATAATGAGCAAGAGTTTTTTGATAATTTTGAAAAATTGATTCCTACTCATCAACCTAATGGTGTTAGATCTTTAGACGTCATTGACCAAATGCTCACAGAAGCTTTTACAAATGGTCATGCGCGCCTTGAATGGATGTACCAAACCTTGCAAGGTGAAGAAATACCATGTGATGTAACCTTAATTCGTAGTGATATTGGTGATGAACCAAATGTTTTTGCATATACTTTTGATTTACGTGGTCACTATGAGCATATTGCCAAACTACATGCAATGGAAAATCGTACCAGAATTCTTTTAGATGCTAATCCTTTTGGTACATTAATTTGGGATAAAGATTGCAACCTTGTGGATAGTAATCAATCAATTGCAACTATGTTTTCATTGGATTCTGCCCAAGATTTTATCGATAATTTTTTTAGTCTCATACCTGAACTTCAACCTGATCAAACTAACTCATTAAAGAAAATGTACTCTGTACTATCTGAGGCATTGACTCATGGTACTGCAAAAACATATTGGGTTGGACAAAGCTTAGATAAAACGCCTATCCCTACGGAAGTGAATCTTGTACGTGTGCTGCATAATAATGAGTATATGATTGTTGGCTACATTAAAGATTTACGTGAGATAGAATCTTCCAGAAAAAAAATACAAGCGGTTGAGAAATTTACCTCTGCAATACTTAGCAGTGTTCCTCTTGGTATAAGTATATGGAACAAAAATTTTGAGCGTATTGATTGCAACGAATCTATCGTACATTTATTTAAGTATGATTCTAAAGAAGAATTTTTAAGTAGTTCATTTAAATGTGTACCAGAATTCCAGCCTGATGGCTCAAATTCAATGGAGTTTTTGCGTAAACAATTTACAACCGCTTGGCAAGATAATAGTAAAGTCATTTTTGAAGTGATGATGCGTGATAAAAATATGAACCCTCTTCCATTACAAATTAAGTTTATACGCACACAAGCTAATGGTGAAGACATATTGATTAGTTATTCACGTGATTTAAGTGATATTAAAGCTAGTATTAAAGCCATACAAGATGCTGAAGAGCGTGTGCAAACAGTTCTTAATAAAGCCCCACTTTGCATAAATCTTTTTGATGAACAGGGAAATCTTGTTGATTGCAATCAGGCAGGGTGGAGTTTATTTGGTTTTGATAATAAGCAAGGTTTTATTGATGGCATGCATTTACTTTTTCCAGAATTTCAGCCTGATGGTAGACGCTCTGAAGTAATGGTGCAAGATTCCTTGATGAGAGCACTGCAAGAAGGGCATTTTAGAATACAAACTGTAGCTAATACAATATCCGGTGAGGTAATTCCTTGTGATGTAATTTTGGAGAGCGCAGTTATAAATGGCAAAGATATGGTCATTTCATTTGTACAGGATTTACGAGAAATCAATGCAGCCTTAGAACAAGCACACAATGCAACCAAGGCTGCAGAAAAAAGTGCTAGAGCTAAGAGTGATTTTCTTGCAAATATGAGCCATGAAATTCGTACGCCTATGAATGGCATACTAGGTCTTTTGCATATCTTATCTCATACTGAGCTAAATGGTACTCAAAAAGATTATGTCGCAAAATCATTACTCTCAGCAAATAACTTATTACGCATTATTAATGACATATTAGATTTTTCTAAAATTGATGCCGGCAAGCTTGAAATTGAGCGCATACCTTTTACAATACATGAAATATGTGATGAGTTGCAAAGCCTATTTATGCCTAAAGTTAAGGAAAAATCTCTTGCTTGTTGCATGCATGAAGGCTGTTTTTCAACTACCACCATTCTTGGCGATCCGGTGCGCTTAAAGCAAGTTTTGCTTAATTTAATAGGTAACGCCATTAAATTTACTCATCAAGGTGAAGTTTCTTTCCACGTTGAAGCTAATGTAGTAGATGACAAAGAACTACATTGCACCTTTAGTGTCCGTGATACAGGCATTGGTTTAAATCAAGAACAATTAGATAAGCTTTTTTCGGCATTTACACAGGCTGATGCTTCAGTTACACGACAATATGGGGGAACTGGGCTTGGTCTTATTATTTCAAAACGCATTGTAGAAATGATGCGCGGTAAGATATGGGCTGAAAGTGTTATAGGACAAGGCTCTACTTTTAATTTTACAGCTATATTTGATCTTCCATGTTCAGATGAGGTTGATAACACTATACATACGCTTGAAGTACCATCAAAAGAACAAATACGACGCAATGCTCATCTTTTATTAGTTGAAGACAACGAAATAAACCAAATTATTGCCGAAGAATTGTTAAAAAGTGTTGGATATACATTGGATATAGCAAATAATGGACAAGAAGCTTTAGCTTTGCTTGATAAAAAACATTATGACTTAGTTTTAATGGATATACAAATGCCGATTATGGACGGTCTTACTGCTGCAAGTAAAATTCGTGAGAATAAAAAATATGCATCCTTACCTATTATAGCAATGTCTGCTCACGCCATGATAGGGCATAGAGAGACTAGCCTTAAACATGGTATGAATGAACATATTACAAAGCCCATTGCACCTGCCACGCTTTACTCTACATTAGACTATTGGTTAAATAGAAAATAGCATTTACCATGCTGTTGAAAAGGTGCACATTGCATCGTCAGACTCGTTTTTTGCTCCCGTTAGGTATGTCTATATACGCACCCTCCGCAAAAAAAACTTCGTCTTCCTCGCACTTTACATTTTTTGAACAGCCTGTAGTAAATTTATGAATCATCATTTCAAGGCTAAACTTAAAGACTCCTGCATAATTCATTGTGTGGAGT
>CAYJPT010000185.1:0-4032 GCA_964372165.1 uncultured Desulfovibrionaceae bacterium
CAGAATAAATCAGCATTTCCTTAAATTTATTTAGCTTAGCACAAAAATATATAATTCCCTCAAAACATTAGAATTTGAGGGAATTATTTTTTTCAAATTTTTGCACTAAGGCCATTATGCAAGGGTTATAAATAAAACTACTGCATAATTACTTTTTCAGTATAATTTTGTGTAAATTGTAAAAAAGTTTACAAAAAATTTACAGTGCAGGACTAAAAGGCTCAAGAATCAGTCACTTGCGTTGCTCTCTATATCCGTAAGGTTCGCTTTGCTCACCTAACGGCTACGGCTTCACCGCCCTTCGGGTAGGACTCTTATATTTTGCAAACACTAATTCCTTGCGCAATTTAAGGAATTAATATATAATGAAAAATGATAGTGCAATTTTATTAAGATTAACAACTCAAAAATCATATGCAAAATGACGCAAAAATCACCCTCAATGCAGACGGTGCGCAAATCAATATAAATTTTTCTGGTTGGTGGAGCATATCTCATGTTCAACCAAGTACTACCGCAGTCATTGACGCTTTAAACAAGCCACAAATCAAACATATTGAACTTACAGCTAATCAACTAGAACAATTTGATAGTTCTCTCTTAGCCTTAGTCGTACGAATTACACGCCATGCCAAAGAACATAAATTAAGCATGAATCATGAGGCTTTGCCGGAAGGCTTACAAAAACTCATGCACATGGCTTTTACCGTACCTGCCCAAGAGGAAGCAACTCGCAGCGCTGCTGATAAAGAAAACTTTGTTAACTGTGTTGGGGCAGCAGCCATTAAACTACCACGAGTACTAAACGATGCACTAGCTTTTATAGGTGATATCTCATTAAGCATTGGACGACTAGTTCGTGGAAGATCTGACATGCGTATGCGTGATTTTATAGCAGCAGTGCAAGAATGTGGAGCCGAAGCTCTGCCAATTATTTCCATAACTAGCTTACTTTTTGGTCTTATTTTAGCATTTGTTGGTGCAGTACAGCTTACTCAATTTGGTGCACAAATATATGTTGCAGGTCTAGTAGGTATTGGCATGCTACGTGTTATGGGTGCAATTATGGTAGGTGTTGTTATGAGTGGGCGCATGGGTGCAGCTTACGCTGCCCTAATTGGGACCATGCAAGTCAATGAAGAAATTGACTCTTTAAATACTTTTGGCATATCCCCTATTGATTTTTTAGTACTGCCACGCACATTAGCACTTTGCATTATGACACCACTTTTAACTCTATATGCCGACGCTATGGGCATCATTGGTGGCTTTTTAGTAGGCACACTTATGCTAAACCTTAGCCCAGAAGAATACATTAACGCAACAATACAAATGGTTGCATTTAAACATGTAATTATTGGGCTTGTATATGGAACAAGCTTTGGAATCATTGTGGCTTTAACCGGTTGTTACCAAGGTATACGTTGTGGACGCAGTGCTGCGCATGTTGGACAATCAACCACAGCAGCAGTTGTAAATGCCATTGTAGGCATTATTATTGCCACTGCTATTATTACAATCATTTGTAATATACTAAAAGTATGATGCAAAATAATAAATATACTATTTCAGCCGCATCCCTTAAAGTGGGCTATGATGATTTTATACTCATGAATGATGTTAATTTTAACATCAAGCAAGGAGAAATTTTTATTATCATGGGTGGTAGTGGATGCGGCAAAAGTACGCTTTTACGTGTACTCATGGGACTAAAAACCCCACATGCAGGGACTCTAAGTTACAATGGTGTTGACTTTTGGAATAATAATGAAAAAAAACGCCAAGAAATTATGCGCTGCGTTGGAGTGTTATTTCAAGGTGGTGCATTGTGGAGTTCAATGACTTTAGCAGAAAATATAAGCATGCCACTACAACAGTATACAAGCCTTTCAAATAACGATATAAAAGAACAAGCAGAATTAAAACTTGCTTTAGTTGGTCTTGCTGGATTTGGTGATTACTATCCATCTGAAATCAGTGGCGGAATGCGTAAGCGTGCTGGCTTAGCCAGAGCCTTGGCCTTAGATCCTGATATTTTATTTTTAGATGAGCCATCCGCTGGTCTTGACCCAATTAGTGCGCGTCTGTTAGATGATTTGCTTTTAGAGTTGCGTGACGGCTATCAAAAAACAATTGTGGTTGTAACACATGAACTGGCATCTCTTTTTGCCATTGCAGATACAGCTATGTATATAGATTCACAGACAAGGGCTGTAGCCGCCATAGGTAATCCAAAGGCTCTACTTGATAACCCAGATACCCCTGCAGTGGTTTTGCGTTTTCTTACGCGGGGTGAATATGACGACAATAAAGCATAAGTTTTTGTTTGATAAGGAGTATACATGAGTAAGGATATTAGCAAAACAAAGGTCGGTGCTTTTGTTATTGGTGGCATTGCCCTCTTTGCAGTTGCTATTATGATGCTAGGCGGTAAAAATATATTTGCGGACGACATAGAATATGTGCTTTATTTTGATGGCTCAGTAAGTGGGCTATCCATAGGCGCGCCTGTAGTTTTTCGTGGTGTACCTATGGGTAAGGTTACTCAAATATTACTAGTTGCCAGTGCACGCGATGAAAGTGTTACTATACCGGTATATATTACAATCAATGCATCAAGTATAGGTTTTGTAAATAACAATAAAGATAAAGTAGATGGTACGTCACGTGCAGAGCTTATGCGTCGTATGATTCAGCGTGGCTTACGTGCAAGATTACAATTACAAAGTTTAATTACAGGTCAATATAATGTTGAATTAGATTTCTTTCCTGACACACCAGCTCGCTATCATTCAGCAGATCATGCTTATGAAATACCCACTGTACCCTCTCCATTGGATCAGTTTCAACGCACACTTGCTAGATTGCCCCTAGAAAACATGGCCCAGTCTTTAAATGACGCCCTTGACGGATTTGCTAAGCTTACCAACAATACAGATTTACATGCTTCACTAAAAGCCATGCGCCAAACTTTTGAAAATACATCAGAACTTACAGCAGGTGCCTCATCATTGCGTGATGATTTGCAAAGAGCAATTAACTCACTTGGTGACACCAGCGTAACGCTTGATAACCAATTACCAGAGGCTATGACCGCTTTCCAACTAGCCATGAATGGCTTTGCAGCCGCCGCTAATGAACTTGAACTTGTACTTGCATCTACTAATAAAATTGTTTCACCAGACTCACGCACCATACGAGATATACATAGCACTTTGGATGAAATTTCTAAAGCTGCACGCTCCTTTAGAGAACTTACAGACATGCTTGAGCGTAAACCAGAATCACTTTTATTAGGAAAAGGAGAAAAGCAGTAATGTCTAATTATTACTTAAAAACAACTTGTTTTAGCATATTGTGCCTCACAATATTAATGAGTGCATGTAGCATGCGTAGTCCTGAAACAAATTATTATATTTTAAACAGTGGAGAGACCACTCCCATAGCTCTTGACAACTTAAATAATGCTGAGCAAATGCCTAAATTACAACTGCGTAATATTGACTTGCCTCAATATCTAGATCGCAATTCCATTGTGACGCGTGACGCAGACGGTGTGCGCCTTACACTTGCAAATTTTGAATCTTGGGCTGAATCACTTGACAATGGTACAAAACGTGTAGTAGCGGAAGTATTAACGCCACTGCTGCTTGAAAAAGATATTTTATTACAACCTCTTGATGATGATAGCATCGACCCATGGCAAATTTTTATTCAAGTACACCGTTTTGATGGAACAATAGGACAAAGTGTAGTTTTAGATGCACGCTGGACAGTACGAGATAGCCAAGATGAAACCCTTACTAGTGGAGCTTTTGTTGAAAAAGCACCAGCTGGCGCAGATTACCAAAGTTTAGTGCAAGCCCATAGTACTTTGCTGAAAAAAATGGCGCAAAGTATGATTGATCCCATAGCTAATGCGCTAAAATAAAAAATATAGTATTTTATTTTTTTAATTTTTTATATCCAAGTAAAGGAGTCTAAATTGACTTTATAAGTTAAATGACTATTATTTTATTTATGGAAACGCTG
>CAYJPT010000186.1:0-3977 GCA_964372165.1 uncultured Desulfovibrionaceae bacterium
TAAATCAAAAAGGCACACTGCCTTCATTCGCCCTGTGGGACACAAAAAAACGTGGTTTTTTGCTCTCATTCGACGTGCAAAGTAGGCACAATTGCCTACTTTGTAAGGAAACGCACAAGATGTTTTTTGACTTGTTGATTTAATCAGCGTTTCCTTAAAAATGTCTAAACTTCCATTACTTCTAGGATAGAAAGTTCATTATATAGAGGATTTACCTTTCCTATACGCACTTGTACGTCTTGCCCCGGGCAAGCTCGTTCGCCAAAAAGATGCCTTTTACCACGTACAATTACTTGCACTTTAGGTAAACTAACTACAACAAAATTATCATTTTCTTCGGTAACAATGGCGTCCCACCAAACTCTGTCGCCGTGCTGGCGCAAATAGAGCAAACGCCAATAGCGAGGGCGAAAACGCTGTATTTGCCCAACAACATCAAGACGCATGTTTAACAGCACAAGCATTTGCTGCAAAGCTTCAACGCTAAACTTTGCCGTACCATGTTTTAAGAAAGATACAATTTGTGCTTCATTTATAAGATCCGGATAACGACGCAAAGGGGAAGTAATTGGAGCGTATGCAGAAAGACCAAGTCCTGCATGTGGTTTGGCTTGCACCTCAAGTGACGAGGGTATAAGGGAGCGCATGATACGTGCCATTTGATGTGGTTCTTGCCAAATACCGGCATATTCACGTGGTATAGCAACATCTTGAGTACGGTGCAGTAGTGCAATGCCTTGTTCCTTACCCCAAACAGCTATGGCTGCACTTGCTAAAATCATCATTTCAGCCACAAGCATTTGCGCTTGTGAAGTTGGTCCACAGTCTTCAATACATACTTTAATATCTGCATCGCTACCATCAAGGGTAACTTTATTATCAGGCCTATCCATTATGACAGCACCGTCTGAAATGCGCTTCTGTTGGCGTAAATGTGCTAGTTTTAAGCCAAGTTTAAGCTGCTTTGCGTAGGCACTAGCCGGATTATCAGCAATGTCTTCATTATCCAGCACACTTTGAGCATCGTCATAATTAAGATTTGCTGCAAGCTTAACCCATTCAATTTTTGGAGTACAGCTTACAACTTGTCCTTGTGCATCCACATCGCAAATAATACACAAGGCAGGACGCACCATTTGTGACATTAACGAAAGAGCATCAGTACCCAATACATTTGGCAACATATGATATGTTGCCTCTGGCAAATAAAGGCTGGTTACTCGGCGCACTACAGCCTTATCCAGCGGGCTGTCAAAGGGCCATAACAAAGCTGGACATGCCAAGGCTAAATGTAGACGCAAGCTACCATCATCAAGCTCTTCCATAAAAAAAGCATCATCAATATCTCGTGTGCTTGAGCTATCAATACTTATAAAAGGTAAAGCTAATGTTGGATTTTCAGTATGATGCACAGCATCAATTATATCTTGAATTGTATCAGTGTATTGTTCAAACCAATCTTCATTTACATTATAGTCAGCTCGATCTAACCAAAAATTATAATGTTGCGGCACAAGTCCCCATGCTATAGCAAGCTGTAAGGGTAAATGTGGCAAGTCCGCAAGTCCTTTTACCAGCATTCTCCAAATAGTGTCATCTTCTGTACTTTCGGGATCGGCTATGCGTTTGCGTAATAAAATTTCTAAAAATTCAAGTACGTCATCTTCAGGCCATTTACTATCATTCTTGGCTGGTAATGAAGTTTTTTTATTGCAAACATCCCACAACAGACGAAAAAATTCTGCACCACCAGTGATTAGGCTTTCACGTTTGCGGCTTTCTTCTTGAGCTAAGAGTTTTTGCTCCACAACACTATTAGTAAAAACTTCAAAATGAGGAGAGTTAAATTTGAAATGACTTTTACATTGTAAAAGCACATGGCCATATGCAGCTATGGTATCAATATCAGGGCTATCACTAAAAAGCTCTGCAAACCATTGAGCTGTTGCCACTTCTACCTCACCTTGGGCTAGTTCCCACATGCCCAAAGCCTCAATATCTGTGGCAATACTTTGCCGGCGCTCCTTATGCCCTTGTAAAAGTTTGATCAAGGCATCTCTACCTACATTTAAGTCGGTACAAATTGGACCAGACCACGGCAATAAGCGGTTAGCACTCATGCGAGTTTCCCGTCTATTTGGCAACAGCAAACGCAACTTTCCGCCTTGTTCTTCAACAACAACAGCTATTTGTGGCGCATTTGATTCCATATACTCTACAATGCATCCAAGCCCTGGATAATTTACAATTGTCATGGCGTGGACTCTATCAAGTTACGTTCAAAAGCTCAATGCCGTTATTAAGCCGATATTAAAAAATTTATTATTTTACTAAAAAAAATATTTTACATATTAATATTATAGCCTCTTATACGTGATAAAATATCAGAAAAAAAACTTTTAAAACTAAGACTGATACAACACTTTTGCATAAAAACATTTTGCTTGTAAAATATCAAAAAAAGTTTAATAAATAGTCACACTGTAATCAGATTACAAAAACGCATTAATAACAACGATTTAATTTAATACATTTTCTAATTATTTACCAATTTACTCTGATATTTTTGGCTGCTAAACATGATTGAGCATATAAGTTTCAAATCCGTCTTCAAATTTACTCTGCCATCCATTGCTGCAATGGTATTTATGGGTTTTTATACTATGGTGGATGGCTTATTTGTTGCTAATTTTTTAGGAACAAATGCACTTTCTGCCTTAAATATTGCCTTTCCTGCTATGACAGTATTTTTTGCTATCGGTACAATGCTCGGTACTGGCGGAAATGCTGTATGTGCCACTTTACTAGGTGAAACTAAACATCAAGATGCAAAAGAAAAATTTACACTTTTTAGTATTAGTGGCTTTGCAGTGGGTATTGTAACTGCAACAATCACAATTTTATATTTAAATGAAATTTTAATATTTCTTGGAACCAATGAAGAAACTTTCAGCCTTGCGTATGACTATCTATATATAATTACATTATTTTCTCCCTTTGCCATTTTACAAATTATTCTTGAAAGTGCTATGATTGCTTCTGGTAGGCCACAGCTTTCACTCATAACAATCTTAGCAGGTGGATTTACAAATATCATACTTGATTATGTATTTATTAAACTAGGTTTTGGAATGGATGGTATTAGCCTTGCTACAGGTTTAGGTTTTTTTGTACCTTGCCTTATTGGTATGGTGTTTTTTTCTATAAATAAAAGTACTAAAAGCCTTCATTTCACAAAGTTTAAATTTGACTTATCAGCCATTCTTAAAGCATCCGGTAATGGTTCATCAGAAATGGTTGTCATGCTTGCCACATCAGTGAGCACATATTTATTTAATATTACCATGCTAGACCTTGCTGGCAACAATGGTATTGCGGCAATAACTGTAATTTTGTACACGCAAATGTTTATTAATACATTATTTGTTGGTTATACAATAGGCATTGCCCCTGTAATAAGCTTTAACTATGGTGAAAATAATTCCTTAAAATTAAGAAGGCTCTTTGAGCTAAACATGAGATTTATCATAGTATCTTCTATTATCATGTTTTTTCTAGCAATAATTTTTGGCAATAACATCGTATCCGCCTTTGCAAAGCAAGGTACTACTACCTATACCCTTGCTACAGGGGGATTTTCTTTATTTGCTTGGTCATTTTTATTTTCTGGTATGAATATTTTTGCATCGGGGATGTTCACAGCATATTCAAATGGAAAAATATCAGCTTTTTTATCATTTTTACGGACATTATTTTTTATTACATTGGCACTACTTACCTTGCCAAAAATAATTGGAATTAACGGAGTTTGGTTAGCAGTGCCCTTGGCAGAATTTTTATCTATGTTTTTTGTTATATATTTTATAATAAGGTCAAAAAAGGAATATATGTATGCAAAAACACAGTAGTACTATTATTGTTTATAAGGAAATGCTGATTTATTCTGCAAGCAGAATAAATCAGAAAGGCACACTGCC
>CAYJPT010000187.1:0-3958 GCA_964372165.1 uncultured Desulfovibrionaceae bacterium
GATTACAATAAAAATATTGCTACTTTTATTAAATATTTATGCAGAGCTTTTAAGTATCAATTGGCGCACATCTTCCATCAACAGGCTTTTTACGCCTACATCAAGTCTTGGCTCTAATCCCTGTAAGTAAAAGCACTTGGTGGGAAGGCTGTAAAAATGGAGATTTTCCTAAACCAATCAAACTCACCAAGCGCACAACAGTTTGGAAAGTGGAGGATATTGCTGCCTTGATTGCAGAAATTGGGCATAAGGAGGAAGATGTTAAAAACTATGAATAGTATTTTTACAGCGTCTCCTCAATAATGGGTATAAGTAGTAATAGGAATACGCTATTTTCGAAGGGTCACTACTGGCTAAAAGCTCAAGAACTTGGCAAACGTTAGTTGTGGCCCTTTTATAATTGCTATGTATGAATTATGGCGTAGATTCATGGCGTGGCATGATATGGGCAGTTTGGGCTTGATTGCACCGTCACTGAATCAAACTCCATAGTCTTGCCATCATAGTGGATAATACGTCCCTGTAACATGCTTATGTCATTCAAAAGCACATGAAGTGTCATATTGGCCATGATTGAGCCTATAACTCCGGCCGTTGTTCCAAGCGATGGCCATTTATCCTGCTCCAACTCCTGCCCCAACTTCTGCTTTGAGCCAAAGCCAATACAGCGCAAGCATATACCTTGACCAAGTAGTAAGCAATAGCCATAAAATCCATTTAGTGCGCCCTCAATTACAAAGATATTATGCTTTGCTGCGTAATCACTCACTAAAAGGCGGGTAGCGTTGGAATCGACACAATCCACAATAACTGTTGCTCCAGCAAGTAATTCTGCCACATTGTGTGCCTCAAGCATGTTTTCTATAGGTGTTACCTTGATGTCAGTATATTGTTGTGTGAGTTTTTGTGCTGCCAGTTGCGCCTTTGATTTACCAATATCTTGTATTCCAAACAAGGTTTGGCGGTTCAAATTGGACATAGAAATAATATCACCATCTATAATGATTAGATGCCCAACCCCTGCGCTGGCAAGATATGTTAAAACAGGACAGCCCAAACCTCCTGCTCCAATGACTATCACATGAGCAGAGGAGAGTGTCTTTTGCCCTTGCGCACCTATTATGGTGCTTTGACGCTCAAAACGCATGCTTAGCCTCCGCCCACAGGTGGAAATAAAGCTACTACATCCGCATCCTGCACAGTGGTATCAGCATTTGCATGAAATCCATTTACTAGGCAAATGGCTACTTGCTGCGGCGAAATTTCAATCTCTGCTAAAATGTCCCCCACACATGCGAGTTTTGCGGCATCTAAAAAAACAATTTTTTCTCTGCCTTCACGAAATGTTGCAAAAAGACGTACTTCAATCATAATATTTTATCCAAGGTTTCATGGAGCGCTGGCGTTAGTCAAGTCGATGCATAAAAAATACCCTGCCTCAAATAAAATATATTTGCAAGGCAGGGTATTTTTCAGTTTAATATATTACGCCAAATCAAGACGTTGCAATGTTTCCTTGGTGGGGAATGCATCTACCCAGCCCCGTTCTTGATAATATAGTGGCAAAATAACATCAAGTTTATGCACCATGCCCTCAGAAGGCCCATTTTTTACAGCCTCTTTAAGTAGGCGTGGCGGCAAGGTGTCATCTTCTGGCTTCATGCCAGCGTCCTTATTAAATAGACGCTCAATGTTATAAATTCTCTCACCAACTTTTAACAAGCCTTCCACGTCATGCTTTGTACCAGTTGCGGCATTGAGCATGTCCACATATTGTGGTGCGGCAAGGGCGAATGATGAAAACAAGCACAGACCCATACTGTCAATAACAGCTGTAAGGTCTTGGAAAATTTTTACCCAAAATGCTTTGCCTTCTGTGGCAGTACGGTCAAGCTGTTCTGGTAAACCCACAATTTCTGGTGCAACGGTATAGCCGCGCACATGGCAGCCACCTCTATTGCTAGTAGCATAAGTTACACCAATGCCTTGAATACCACGAGCATCATAAGCTGGCATTTCTAATTTTTTCACACTCATGGAAAGCTCTGCACAACCATAATGCTCACACAAACGATAGCTACCATTGGCCATCAATTTTGACAAGGGCAGTTGCCCTTGCCCCATGCGCTTTGTCCATTCTACAATGGCTTTTCCACTTCCCCATACAAGCGGCACGTTGTCGCAATCAGCATCGGTAATAAGGCCTTTTTCATACAATTCCATAGCGGCAGCAATGGTGCAAGGGGTTGAAATGGCATCAAGACCATATTCATTGCACCAGAAATTTGCTTCGCTTATGGCTTCAAGGTCGTCCACTCCGCAGTTGGCACCATATGCCCAGATTGGTTCATATTCAGGCCCACCAATTTGCTTGCCATTGAGCTTAATAACTCGACCACAACCAATGGGGCAACGGTGGCAAAAGCCTTGCTTCACAAGAAGTTTTTCTTTAAGCGTTTCGCCTGATGTCTTGTCCGCTGCGTCAAAGTATGATTCCTGCCAATTGCGTGTGGGGTACGCTCCTACATTGTTGATTACATTGACAAGCACAGCCGTACCATAGGTGGGAAGCCCCTCACCAGTAACACCATTTTCTTTTATTATTTTAAGACTTTCACTATTGGCAAGTTTTAAGGCCTCTGCATCTGCCACGGTCACAGACCTCTTAGACGCACTAACTGTTATGGCTTTGAGGTTTTTACTGCCCATGACAGCTCCAACACCGCTACGCCCAGCAGCTCTGTCCTTATCATTCATAATACAGGCAAGTAGAGATTGCTGTTCACCAGCAGGGCCAATGTTCAAAACTGAACACTTGGGGTGTACTTCTTTGAGGGTATCGTCTAAATCTTCGGTGGTCATGCCCCAATATTTTTCTGCTGATAATAGTTCGGCCTTGTCATCTACAATGTTCAAATACATGGTCTTTTCTGACTTTCCTTCCACAATAATGCCATCCCACCCTGCATATTTTAGCATAGCACCCCAGATGCCACCAGAGTTTGAACAAGCAATCATATTTGTCAAAGGAGATTTGGTAATAACCATATATCGCCCTGCTGTGGGGGTTGCGGTGCCAGTCATGGGGCCTGTAAGGTATACCAATTTATTGTCTTTTGAAAGAGGGTCTACTGTGGCAATGCCCTCATCATAAAGGATTTTTGTACCCAAGCCACGCCCGCCAATAAATTTAACGGCATCGTCAAAGTTAAGCGATTCGGTTTTTATTTCTTGAGTGGAAAGATTTACACGTAAGATTTTGCCAGCATACGACGTTTGCATAAGAATACCTCCCTGCAAGTATAAAGATTAATATGGTTAAAAATTAATCCTTTCCAAGAGTGGGAGGCATCATAGAGTAGGATGATACCCATAGTCTTGACCCCTATTCTGGTCAAGATCGGATTTTGTATGAGCAAAATATATCTAAAACAAAAATAATTTGTCAATAGAGAATATAACCACGCCTACCCCCCCATTGTCATGTAGTTCATGAGAAAAGTTTTATAAAATTCTTGACATTTTACCTCACAGCCATACAACTCCATAAGTGAGCGTTGAATTTTCAAAGTCGCATTTTCAGTGTGAGGCTTGGGTGAAATGATTATTTTTACATCGTGATAGCAAAATACATTGGGTGCAATCTCTTGCACAAAATCCATGTGACGTAAAAAAGCACATAATTGCTCGACAGAATAAGCTAAATCTTTCACATACATAATTGGTACCATTTAAGCTTTGTAATTAGTCTATACGCAACACTACAGATGAGGCATTGAAAACAGCCCAAAGGGATTCACCCAAAGGAAAATCA
Source organism: uncultured Desulfovibrionaceae bacterium (assembly GCA_964372165.1). Taxonomy (GTDB): domain Bacteria; phylum Desulfobacterota; class Desulfovibrionia; order Desulfovibrionales; family Desulfovibrionaceae; genus CAYJAD01. The sequence goes on from CAYJPT010000187.1 coordinate 3,815, forward strand.
GGCAGCATGTTAGTTGATATAATGCATATTTCTGTGCTATCAGGTAGTTGCAAAACATACTCAGTGGTAGAGTTTCCTTGTTTCACATATTTAAGGGTGCCAGATAAAATGTTTTCTGCACTACAAAGTGGCATTTGCTCGCCG
>CAYJPT010000188.1:0-3930 GCA_964372165.1 uncultured Desulfovibrionaceae bacterium
AAATATAATGATATTTATCATTCAGAGTGCTGACAAAGTCAGCACGAGCCGATAAATCAAGAGTAAGCGCAATTCACTTGCGCCGTTAAACGAATGATTTTCGTGCCTTACTGCCAAGGCAGCTTGTCTGCCTTAGGCGGCACAAACGCCTGAAAGGGGGTTTGTCATCAGTCTTAATGATAGATATAATGATATTTATCATTGTGATTATATAAATATTATTTATTGTAACATGTAGTACTAATGAACGCCGCTTCTATATTTCAACTATCATTGAAGTGTCATTGTGTCAAGCTGTTTCAATAGAGAAAGCACATATAGCAGTAGTTGATTTCTATAAGTATTTTAACATAATACAAGTAAAATGCATTGAGCATGCATAGTTTAAACTTGAGTGTGTTTTGAAAAAGATATTAGCAGACATAAAAACTTCTTGACCTTAGACTGGCAATGTGTTTATTTTATTTACATAATTTTATGATTTTTTTGCTTAGGGGTTTATGTATTATATGCGGCATATTTTTTTGTTATTAATTTTATCTATTATATTAGTTGGATGCGGAAGGCAAGTTGAAGTGATCCAATCACATCAGTTTAAACTTATGGCTGATCGTATGCCTAACGAACTTATTGCACGTAATGTTTTAGATAGCTCTCGCAATTACGTACCAACTTTATGGGGTGAATTTGAGAGTGATTATGGGCCTTTACTTTTTGAGCGTTTAGCAGCGGACTTTATTTTTGAAGATGAGGTTAATAGTGCAAAAGCCACTTCATTTGCTAATATTATACGTGAAAATCCCAAAGACAATATTGTAATTATGCGCCCTAATGGTTTTACTGTTATAAGCAATTTAAAGCCAAAAACAAAAAAGAATAAGTCAAAAGTGAAAGCTGAGCGGCGTGTGGAAATAGATATGGTAGCCGTTACCGATTGGGATGATAATGGAGAGGCAGATTGGCTTGTTGCGGGTAAACTATTGCGCACTCGTGGGGCAATTCCAAGAATTTATTACATTGTGATTCCAAATCCTGCACAAATTGGTATGTTGCGTGGAAATATTATTGGTATTTATGATGACTTAGGCCCAGTGGGGCGTTTGTATATGCGCGAAAGTGCAGTTAAAAAGTCATCAGCTGTAGAGGATGTAGTGCCAGGTTTAAAACCCATTACTACACCCCCTAGTGATGTTAAAATGCATGAGCCAAGTATTAAGGAGCGTGATTTAGACTAGCCATGGCTTGTATGTACATATATTAAATAATTAATTTATATTTATTAAATGCCAAAACAATTTGATATTTAACAATATGGCTATCAATGGGCCATTATACAGTTTATGGGCGTATGACTTGGTCTGCTATTTGTAAGCTTGTAACAATGTCTAGCATATTTGATGTTTCGCCAACTTGTTTTTCAAGTTTGTAGTGTGCAAGACAAGTACCGCACACGAGTATATTAATGCCGGTTTTTTCTAATGCTTGGAGGCTTTCAAGGGCAGGGCCATTTTCAGCTGCAAGTTTGACACCGCCGTTTAACAAGATAACACGCCAAAGGCTGTTTCCAAGTTCTGGTAAAGTGCCAAGAAAGGTGTTCATCAGTTTTTGCCCAAGGTCTTCATCGCCCCGCCCTAAGGTATTGGTGGTGATGAATATGAGGATATTTTTATTTTCTGCATCATAAGATGTATTGGTAACATGGCTTGGTATTGGAATTTGGTCAGAGTCAAGATGTGCTAAGATGATAAAATCATTATCTTGCTTGTTGTTTTCTACTGTATATCCTTGCTGCTCTAAATAACGGCTAACATTGATTACAGCTGCATCGTTGTCAACAAGTACTTGTAGTTGAGGTATGTTTTGCTCTTCGAGGGCTTTTCTACATTCAATGACTGGGTGTGGACAGGGTAGAGTGCGTAAGTCTAATAATTTCATCTTTTTTCCTTATAATTTATATGAAATATGATTTTTATATTTCATTATAGGGTGGTTTAAATAAGTGTTCAAGAACTAAATGAAAAATGTTAAACTTAGCACATAAGTTTTTTTTGTTTTATCCGATTGTACGTTAAAATACTTTATATCTGGAGATTTTTATGGACGTTAAAGCACGGTATATCGCAATTGCTATTGTTTTGATGCTGTTGAACTGTTTAGCGGTGCTATTAGATTACAGTTCCATGATAGGCTTTGTACTTATTGCTTGCAGCGTTATTGTTGCTGGAATAGGCTTTTTTGTTTTATTCATGACTGGAAATCGCCAACACGAAGAAATCACCGCCTTAGTTGAGTCGATAGGTAAGGGAATGAATGCAGAAAAAGCCTTGCAAGCAAAAGACGATGCAAGTGATGTATATAAAAATATTTTTGCGCTTTATGAACAGTGGCGTGAACAAAATATGACTCTTAAAAAAGAGCTAGGCTCATTAAAAACGCAGTATCAAAATGCTTTAACAGAAATAGAAAAAAGCTCTGAGCAAAAAAGTATACAAGAAAAAACTTTGGGCGACATGCAAAAAATTGGCAATAAAGCTGCTAGTGTTACAAGAAAACTCACTAGTGGTGTGCGTGAATTTACGCAAGTAGTTGGGGAAATAGATGCTGGCATGGGCTCACAATTAGACCGGTTACGTGAGACGCATGAAGCTATGGGGCTTATGGTACAACACACCGAAGAATCAGCGCAAAAGGTGCAATCTGCATCACAAAGTGCGGATACTTCACGTCAAAATGCCTTGGTTGGTGCTAATGATGTAAAAGAGGCTGTAGTTGGTATTGAACTTGTGAAAGAAACAGTGCTTGGTCTGCGTGAAACTATGAATGTTCTTGTAGAAAAAACCGTTGATATCGGCAAAGTCATGGGCGTTATTAATGATGTAGCCGATCAAACCAACTTGCTTGCTCTTAATGCTGCTATTGAGGCTGCACGCGCAGGTGAAGCCGGACGTGGCTTTGCCGTTGTTGCCGACGAGGTAAGAAAGCTTGCAGAAAAGACTATTTTAGCAACTAAAGAAGTTGAGGGTGCTGTTATAAGCATTCAAGCCGAGACTGATCGTAATATGGAAGCTGTAGCAAAAGCTGTAGAATACACAGTAGAAAGCGCACAAAAAGCTACGCAAGCTGGTATATTTATGGAAGATATTGTGCAGGGTATGGATGATACAGCAGCGCAATTAAGTGATATTGCAGCAGCTGCACAAGCGCAATCAGAAACAAGCCACCATGTTAATGAAGCTTTAGATGTTGTTCAAACTGTATCTGCAACAACTGGTGATCATATGCGCAACTTTATGAATACACTTGTAAGCTTTTCAAGTAGTGTTGATGAAATTGACATTATAGTTCATGCTTTGGATACTGGTAATTTAGACGGAGCTACTGGTGTAGATACTTTTATAACTTGGAGTGACGATTTAGCTCTTGGCATTCACTCTGTTGATAGCCAGCATAAAGTTCTTTGTGATTATATTAATCAATTATATAAAGCTATGCAGGACAATGCTAACGAAAAAGTTTTGGGTGATATATTAGATGCACTTACAGATTATACTGCTACCCACTTTAAGGAAGAAGAAGGAATATTTAGTAAAACTGATTATCCAAAAGTTGATGCTCATAAAGAAGTGCACCGTAAGTTTGTTGCAAAGCTTAGGGATTTCAAAGAGCAGCTTACTAGTGGAAGTGGCGTGCTAAGCATTAAACTTTTAGAGTTTTTGAAAGATTGGCTTATTAAACATATCATGGGTACTGACAGACAATATGTAGATTATGTAAAAAAATAAGTAAATCTTAGTAGTAAACATATAAAGTAAGAGTCCTGCACAATTACTTTTTCAGTATAATTATGTGAAAATTGTAAAAAAGTTTGCAAAAATTTTACAGTGCAGGACTAAAAGGCACGAAAATCAATCGCTTGCGTTGCTCTCTATA
>CAYJPT010000189.1:0-3879 GCA_964372165.1 uncultured Desulfovibrionaceae bacterium
GCCTTTCTGATTTATTCTGCTTGCAGAATAAATCAGCATGTCCTTAAGAGGATTTAGCTGTATATTTTGCACCTGGCAGCCGTTTAACAAGACCTATTAGCTCCATATTCATAAGTAAAGTATTAATGTATTGTGCAGGTTTTTCTAAGCTCATGCATAATGTATCGACATGACTTTCCCCGTTGCTGTGCAAAAACTTAAGTATTTGTTGTATGTCCTCACGCTCTTCACTGCTAACATCTTGTAAATCTTCTTTGTTTGCAGCAAACTCTTGTTTTTTTGTATGTGCAGCTGTATGCAAATTAGTAGGGGCAATTTCAGCTATTTTAGTGTACTCTTTTAGTTGCTCACTTAAATCACACAAAATATCTTCTGCACTGAAAACAACCTTTGCTCCTTGGCGTATAAGCTCTTGACAGCCTTGTGATGTTGCAGAAGTTGTAGGGCCTGGTATTGCAAAAACATCTCTATTTTGTTCAAGTGCTTGTCGTGCTGTAATTAAAGTGCCACTGCGCAACGAACCTTCTACCACTAAAACTCCAAGACTGATACCGCTGATGATGCGATTACGTATAGGGAAATTATTGGCTAATGGAGATGTTTTAGGTTGAAATTCTGATATGATTAGACCATTTTTTAATAAATCATGATAAATATCAGTATTTTTTTGTGGGTAAATTACATCAACCCCTGTGCCTAAAACAGCAATACTTTTACCAATTTTATGCAAAGATGCCATATGTGCTACTCGGTCAATGCCTTGTGCCATGCCTGATACAATTGTGATGCCAGCTTGAGAGAGATTTCTTGCAATAGCTCCGGCAACTTCTATGCCCTCGGCCGTGCATCTTCTTGAGCCAACAATTGCTAAACATGGTCCGTTTAAGAGAGAAGTGTCACCACGTGCGTATAGCATTGCAGGTGCATCTATGATTTTTTTTAGATTATTGGGGTAAGTTTTATGATGCCAAAGTATAATATGAGCATCAAGTTTTTGTGCATGTTGCCACTCTGCAAGTGCCAATTCTTTCCATTTTCCGGATGCAATATGGTTTATTTTTTCTTTATTTATACCTAGTTCTTGCCAACTATCAAGCTGCTGTATGGCTGAAAATGCCGATCCAAAATGACGTAATATTTTGACTGCCAAACGTGGACCAATACCTTTACTATATTTTAAAGCCAAGGTTGCCCAAAATTGAGAGCGTTCATTTTGATCTAAACTTTGCCATGTATAATTTGTCATGCTTGCCAGTATGTTACCCTAAGGGCAATTACTATATTTTTTGTATGTGTCATAATGTGTCAATATTGCATTCAATAAAATAAAATTTTATCTTTTATTACGTGCTATCTTTGCAGCATTGGAACTTGGAAAATCGTTTAATAAAGCTTGATACTGCAGACTTGCATTATCGTTATCTCCAAGTTTTTCATAGGTCATACCTGCTTTTAATAAAGCATCCGGTGTTTTGTGGTGTTTAGGATATGTGGTTGTAACTTGTTTAAATGACAGTAGGGCGTCAGGATAGTTTTTTTGAGCATAAAAGCTTTCACCTATCCAATAATATGCATTGGGTGCTAAACGCCCACTTGGGTATTGCTGTAGAAAAGTATTAAATTGTTCACGCCCTTGCACGTATTGTCCTGCTAAAACAAGATCTAGTGCTGTTTTATACGCACTTTGTTCACCACTTAATGCACGTGCTGGAGGTGTCGCAGGCGCAGCTGGTGCAACAGCAACTGCCTGAACTGCTGGTGCTTGAGGGGTAGTTGTTTGAGCTATTGGAGCTTGCGGTACTACTACTTGTTGTGGTGCTGCACTATTTGTAGCTGTGTTAGTTTGGTTAATATTAGCAGATGCAACACCTTGAGTAGGTGGGTATAAAGCACTCTCAGGTGGCAAAGAGAGTGCATGTGATGAATTAGCTTTATTTTCAACCATAGGTACACCCTGCATGCGTGTTGTAGGATCAAGTGTGCCCATAGGAGCTCTTGCAGAAAGAGTTTGTGAACTGGCTGGCATAGCAGTAGGTTGTGGGTTAGCAATTACCGGAGTCACTGGGGCTTGTGCCGTGGATGTTTGCATTGGTGTCATTGGTTGTGCAGATATGTTTTGAGAGCCACTTATGGGGCTTACATGTGCAACTGGCGGTGTTGCAGGGGCGGACTTGGGAGTCGGCTTTGGGCGTGCTGTCCAACCAGTAGGACGACCAGCTTTATTGTGAACATCGTAAACTCTGGAATTTGATTCTTGTACATTAGTGTTAATTGTAGCAACACGCTCCTCAAGGTTAGCAATGCGGTGCTCAATTTCCAATAAATTATTTTGATTTTCTACGACATTGGCATCACTTTGTTTTGATTTAGCACATGAAGTAGCCAAAGGGCAAAGTAAAAGCATAATAATTAATATTTTTTTTACGTCATAAAACCACATATTTTGCTTTTCCACGCTATACTCCTTTTCAATTATCTCGTTGAAAAAGTAAATTTTCGCTCACTTTTATTTAGTGTATAACTCTTTATGCACTAATCAGTACTTCTTTTCAAGGGTCTTGCGTTAAAAGAAAATTTAAGGCAAGAATAAGCCCACGCCACAAGGAGAAATATATTTATGAACGGTTCAGGGCAAGAAATACTAACTATGGCAATAATCCTTTTATTGTCGGTTCCATTATTAAGCTTAGTCGGACTACCTATTATGGTAATCGTTGGACAGATTCTTTCAATTTTACGAAAACGCTCAGCTTATGCAAAATGCGCAAGACAAATAACAAACCTTAGCCTTATTCTTGGCTTTGTAATATGTTTAGTGGGCATTGCCGCGCTCTGGTTACGTCATGATTCTACATTATTTCATTTAATAAAGCAAATTGGAGCTAATTTTACAAGTGTAACCATAAATACCCAAGATCCAGAAGTACAAAATATTACTTGGAAAGCTTTGTTTAGTGCAACACCAGATATGGTGAATATACAGGCTGATATCATCATATGTCTAACCTTGTTGGCTGCTACCGCACTTATGGTTTTGGTCAAAATACTTTGGCCTCAGTGGGAAGAAAAGCGCATTATACATCAAAGTTTAGCTATAGTGAGCAGCTTTTGGTATGCCCTTGCCGCATATGGTGTAGTGTGTGTTTTGAGTGCTCATTTTAGTTTAAGTTTTGGAATTGCATATCCAACCAGCTTGGAAAGTTTTTTTATGCCAAGCTTTGAAACAAGCTTTTGGAGTAGTGGACCTTATCTTCCCCCATTAGCCTTTTCTCTTGCGGGATCTCTTGCGTCAGTATGGCTTATTATTCGTCGTAATTATGACGACTTTGGACGTGATTATTATGCAGGTATGCTTAAATGGTGTGCAGCTTGGGCCCGTGCAGCCTGGTTTGTTTTGTGGTTTATGTTTGTCGGCACTACAATTTTACAGTGGGTTAGTACCTTGCGTAGTGAGAATTTTCTGACTTCTCCAGATTTTATATATGGGGCTATGTTTTTACTTTTATGGTTAATTCCTGGAATTTTATGGAGCTTAGCCATACGCAGTGCAACACCACTAAGGCATAAAATGACCTTGGTACTAGCTTTGATGCTTTCCATGTGTATTATTATACCTTTATATATGAGCATGATATAATACTTAAATAATTTATTTTAATGTATTTATGCAAGTAGAGGCTTGTAATCGTATCGAGTCACCTTTGTTTATAAATAGTGTGTCCCATTAAAATTAATAAAAGGTGTTTCACCAAGATTAACAAATTAAATGTCCAAAAAAATATACTAAATAAAATTAACTAAATAAATATAATTAACTAAATAACAATAAAAAATAACCAAAATTAATAAAAGGATATGAATATGCGTTGGAGTGTAAGC
>CAYJPT010000190.1:0-3870 GCA_964372165.1 uncultured Desulfovibrionaceae bacterium
AATCAAGAGTCCTACCCGAAGGGCGGCGAAGCCGTAGCCGTTAGGCAAGGGACGAACCTTACGGATATAGAGAGCAACGCAAGCGATTGATTTTCGTGCCTTTTAGTCCTGCACTGTAAATTTTTTGTAAACTTTTTTACAATTTTCACAAAAGTATACTAAAAAAGTAATTGTGCAGGACTCTTTAAGTTGACATTAGTGATGTCAACTTAAAATACTATAAATCAACAAGCCAAAAAAAATATTGTGCGTTTCCTTACAAAGTAGGCAATTGTGCCTACTTTGCACGCTGAATGAGAGCAAAAAACCACGCTTTTTTGCGTCCCACAGGGCGAATGAAGGCGGTGTGCCTTTCTGATTTATTCTGCTTGCAGAATAAATCAGCATTTCCTTAAATTATGATGTAAAGTACCATTGCAATTTTAGCTTAATATACTACACGCTTATATGGCTAAACTTAATACATTTACATAACTGCTTTAAGTAACCATATTGCAAAACAAGTAGAATGACTTCATCAGCGATTTAATGATATCCAATAGTGCAAAGTTTTATATAATAAATCAGCATCGATAGGTTTTGTTATATGGTCATTCATGCCATGAGAAAGGCTAATTTCTTTATCTCCTTTCATGGCATGGGCTGACATGGCAATAATTGGTAGGTCAGCATACTTTTCTTTTATTCGTATTTGCTCGGTTGCAGTGTAGCCATCCATAATGGGCATTTGAATATCCATAAGCACTGCAACATAGTCTTGACTTTCAAGCAATTCTAGAGCCTCTATTCCATTATTTGCAATATCAACTGTGTATCCAGCCTGTTGCAAAATTTCCTGCGCAACAATTTGATTAATTTCATTATCCTCAACCAAAAGCAAATGCCCTAGTTCTAGATTTTCATAGTTCATGCCTAGAGTATTAACTTCCATATCCTTAGCGGCCTGGTTTTCAGTATCCACTGTAAAAATAGCATCACAATAAAATGTAGATCCTTTTTCAAGCTCACTTTCCACCCATATATTACCGCGCATCATAGTGATAATACTACGAGAAATAACAAGACCAAGACCAGTTCCACCATATTTGCGAGTTACGGAGCTATCCGCTTGTGAAAAGGCAGTAAACAATCGTCCAACTTGTTCAGGAGTTAGACCAATGCCTGTATCTCGTACAGCAAATTGGCAATGTAGTTCATTGTCTAAATGGAAAGAGCTTTCCACCTCCAATGAAACAGATCCGGAGCGGGTAAATTTGATAGCATTGCTTATTAGATTAAAAAGTACTTGCTTGAGGCGCAATGCATCACCCAAAAGAACAGTTTGGGCATGTTCACCTGAGGCTACATGCAGCTTCAAGCCTTTTTCCTCACTAATTGGTAAATACAGATCAATAACATCTTGGCAAATACCCTCTAAAGTAAAAGAATATTCCTCCATTTGAAGCTTACCAGCTTCAATTTTTGAAAAATCTAAAATATCATTAATGATTCGCATAAGATTTGTAGCTGAAAAGACGCTTTTGTTAACGTAACTTTTTTGCGTAGTTGTCATATCTGTTTGCTGCAAAATATGCAAAAGCCCTAATATTCCATTCATGGGAGTGCGGATTTCATGACTCATGTTGGCTAAAAATTCACTTTTTGCTTTGGTACTTTGTTCCGCTAGGTTTTTTGCTGTGCGTAATGCATTTTCATTTTCGGCTATTTCTTGCAACATGGCTTTTTGTTCGCGTAAATCTTTAGCATATACAATGATACCATGTTTATTTTGATAAGCTGTGCGTATGGCAAGCACACTCACAGGTATTTCTTCTTGTGTAACAGAATGTTGGCATAAAATTTCTGCATTACTAACTCCATTACTATACCCCTCATCAAGTACCTGATACACAAGATTTTCTGTTTTAACTCCACTAGGTTGATATTCGGGGCTTATTTTCTCAAAATTATTAATAAATTCTTCCTTATTTTGAAAACCGAAAGTATTTACCGCTTCTAAATTAGTATAAATAAGATTAAAATTTTCATCCCAAAAATTAACAATAAGCGGCAAAGAGTCCAACATAATAGTATTTCGCAACTCTGCCTCTTTAAGCAATTCTTCTGATGTTTTTAATGCTCGTAAATCTTTGGCATATGAGACAACAACATCCTCTCCGCCAAGTATAGAACGTACTAAATAAATTTCCATAGGAATAAGTTCACCATCTAAAGTGCAGTGTAACCATTCAAAATGTAAAAACCCTTTTTCAAGAACTTCAATGTGATTAGTAAAGACAGCTTCTTTTGAATTTCTACCATCTGGTTGATATTCAGGTGAGGTTTTATACAAATTGGCAAAATATTCTTCTTTAGTATCAAATTTAAAAATACGTAGTACTTCTTTGTTACAATCTATCATTTCACCCGCTTTGTTCCAAAACATAGTACAAAGAGGTACATTTTCACTTATAAGGGCATTGCGCTCTTCCATAAGAGCAGTTTTTTCTTCCATAGCCTTAAACTCACGTAGGTCACGTGTATAGCCCATTACATAATGATCATTTTGATATTCCACACGAATAAGTATAACTTCTGTAGGAATGGGCTCGCCACTCGTACTTTGATGCATCCATTCAAACCTCGCATAACCTTCACTAAAGGCAGTACCCATTTTATCTTGAACCCACTCAGCTGTTGAACGTCCATCAGGCTGATAAGGTGGAGATAATTCCATGAATTTAGCAATATATTCTTCTTTGCTTTTTAATCCAAAAAGCTTTGGAGCAGCCAAGTTACAGTCTATATTCTGAAAATCTTTATTCCAAAAGTTAGCGCATAAAGGCATCGAATCAAACATCATTTTCATTCTTTCTTCAGCTTGGCGTGCTAACTCTCGGCTACTTTTAAGCTCCCCAACATCTCTGGTATATTCAATAACAACTTTTTCACCCTCAATCTCAACACGAGTTAAAATTACATCAGCGTAAATTGTTTTACCATCAATGGTTAAAAATTCCCATTCGGTTTGAAATTCACCATTTTCAAAGGCTTGCTCAAGAGCTATTAAAGAAGATTTTATGGAGTCTTTCCCGTCAGGCTGGTTAGGAGGATTTATATATAATATATTTTCTCTAAATTCTTGAATATTAGCAAAGCCATATAAATCTAAGCTTGCTTGATTACAAGCAAGCAACTCATTAGATTGAGACCATATATTAATGCTCATTGGTGCTGCATTAACTATAGCTCTAAAATTTTCTTGCACATTAGATGTTTTTTTGCGCAAATCTGTACTGTATGCAATGACAACATTTTGCCCTTGATAGGTCATAGATTTTAACACATATTTTACGAAAAAAATTTCACCAACTTTATTTTTATGAGCCCAAGTAAATTCGCAATTTCCCTCACAAAGAGCTTGATGTAAATATTTTGCACCTAGGTCACAGGAATTTTCACCATTTGGTTGCAAAGCAGGAGAAAAGTTACAAAAACAATGAGTAAAACTTTCTATGGTTTCTGCTTCAAAAAAATTCAAAAAGGCATCTGTATAAAATACAGGCTTTCCATCTTGCGCCCAACAGCTTAATTCAATAGGAAGTATATTTAACAAATCACAAAAGAAATTGTCTGGAATAAGTTGATTTGGGAATAAAAGCATAATATCACTCTATTTTTTATTTATATAATCAACAAATTAAGTAAAATATCCGTATCCAAATACATCACATATAAAAAAAGAGCAATCCTATTTCATAAGAATTTTACTACAAAATTTTTTCAGTCTATCACTCAGCCAGCAGGAAAGATTCATCCATCTATTATAAACCTTAATTTGCAAGATATAATCATAACCGCCCAGACACTTAAGGAAACGCTGATTAAATT
>CAYJPT010000191.1:0-3851 GCA_964372165.1 uncultured Desulfovibrionaceae bacterium
CACGCCGAATGAGAGCAAAAAACCACGTTTTTTTGCGTCCCATAGGGTGAATGAAGGCAGTGTGCCTTTCGGATTTATTCTGCTTGCAGAATAAATCAGCATTTCCTTAATTATTGTATCTTGAGCATACACTAAGGTCAATCTTTGTTACTGTGATGATTGGTCTAAAATTTGCATAAGTTTTTTGTAAATATGTTTTGCAAACTTAGCTTGTTATCTTAAATATGCATATTCCATATAGATTAATTCACTATAATCATTTAAACATATTATGTTTTGGTAAATGTGCAAGTTTTAGCTTAATATATTTTTTAATATATTAAGTAATTGGTTGAATAAGCAAAGTTGGTTAATTGACATAAAGCTTGACCCAATACAAAACAAAGTCTAGAGTATTTACGTTATAAATGTAAAAAGCACAGGTGTTTCATGAATAAAATTTTGGCACAAGACGAAGTTGATGCTTTACTGAGAGGTCTTTCCGGCGGGGAAATTGAAAGCGAAAACGATATGATGGAAGATGATTCTGGCATTGTAGCGTTTGACCTTGCTAATCAAGATCGTATTATTCGCGGTCGCATGCCGGTTTTAGAAATTGTAAATGATCGCTTTGCTAGGCTTTGCACCAATGCTCTTTCTAATGCAATACGTAAACGTATTGAATTAAATCCTATTTCTATTGATATGGCAAAATTTGGCGAATTTATTCGCTCTTTGCCAGTGCCTACAAGTATTAATATTTTTAAGATGGACCCACTTCGTGGTAATGCTATTATTGTAGTTGACTCACGTCTAGTATTTGCCTTGGTTGAAAATGTTTTTGGTGGTGCAGGCTCCCAACCAAAGGTAGAAGGACGCGAATTTACAAGAATTGAGCAAGCCGTTGTTGATAAAATCATAAAAATTTCTTTAGAAAGCATGGAAGAATCATGGCGGCCTGTGCACGATGTTAAGCTTGAGCTTGTAAGATCAGAAATTAATCCTCAATTTGCAGCCATTGTTCCGCCAAGTGATGTGGTAGTGGTAATTACATTTGAGGTGGAGCTTGATACTGCCATTGGTTCTATGGTTATTTGCTTGCCTTACGCAACCATTGAACCTATACGCTCTAAATTGCACGCAAGCTTTCAAACTGAACGCTTAGAAATTGACCACGCTTGGGTAGCTCGTCTTAAAGAAAGACTGCTGGAAACACCTGTTGAATTCAAAATACATTTTGGTAATACTCAAATTACCGGCAACCAACTATTACGCATGAAAGTTGGAGATGTCTTGGTTTTGGACACTGATGTTGAGGACTTGCTTCCCTGCACCGTGGCTGGAGTGACCAAGTATTATGGATTGGGTGGAACGGTTAAGTCTATGCAATCGTTCCAAATTATTAAAGAAATTGAACCGCAATATACGTAATTATTATTTACTCTATAAGTATGCGAAACATTAAAATGTTCTATTTTGCACTTTTTGTTGTTTAAAAATTTAACAATGTAGTCGATTTATTTTTAAGTATTAATACTTTTGCCAATGTCGACTAACCTATTAAGTTTTTGTAATAATTCATTAAAGCCGCTTGCATTTGTTGCTGATATGGCTATTGCGTGTGGATATGCCATACGCAAGTCTTCACGTTTTTCATCATCTAACATATCCCATTTGTTTAAAGCTAATACCAAGGGTACATGCGTAAGCTCCATATCCTCTAAAACTTCTTGTACTGCAGCTATTTGTTGGTCAAAAAAATCATGTGAAGCATCAGCTACATGCAGGAGTACATCAGCAGTTTCTAATTCTTCCAGTGTTGCACGAAAAGCATTTTTAAGCTCTTGCGGTAAGTTTCTTATAAATCCTACCGTATCTGCTAAGATTACCTCTCTTTCTTCTGGAAAGCGCAAACGACGTGTGGTTGGGTCAAGCGTTGCAAAGAGTTTGTTCTCAGCAATTACTTGTGACTTTGTTAGGGAGTTGAGTAGGGTAGACTTACCTACATTTGTATAACCAACTAAGGCAATTAATGGAATATTTTGCCGTGAGCGCCTTGCTCGTGTAAAGGCTCGTTGCTTGCGTAATGTGTCTAAATCTTTTTTTATTTTAGCAATGCGATCACGAATACGACGACGATCTGTCTCAAGCTTAGTCTCACCTGGACCACGCCCTCCAATGCCACCCATTAGTCTATCCATGGCCCTATTTTTACCAACCAAGCGAGGTTGAGTATATTTTAATTGAGCCATCTCTACTTGTAACTTACCGGCACTACTTACGGCATGTTGGGCAAAAATATCTAGAATTAATTGTGTACGATCAAGGACTTTGCGTTCAGTAATATCTGCTAAATTGTGCAATTGAACAGGAGATAGTTCTCCATCAAAAACTAAAATGGACGCATTATGTTGCAAAGCTTGCACTTCAAGTTCTGCCATTTTGCCACGCCCTAATATAAACTTAGGGTTTAACTTGTTGACACGTTGCACCATGCGCCCAACTACATTGATACCAGCCGTTTGTGCAAGGTCTGCAAGTTCCTCTAAGTGCTGTTCTTGTAAAATTCGAGGAGATGTGCCAACACCAATAAGCATTGCCCTTGGACCTTCTTGTGTTGTTTGGGCATCATCAAGTTCACGTGCAAGCTCTTCTTCAAGAGCTTCAGCCATGGAGGTAAAATCAACTTCGGCCTGATGCCATGGACTTGGATCATGCACTAAATATGGTTGATTATCAGGATTTGGCGGTAAAAGATGTGCATATTGCCACTGTATAGGCTCACCATGTGGGCTAACACTTAGCACACAAATGGCATCAAGGCGCAAAAATAGCATATCCATGAGATCTTCTTGAGAAAGGAGATCCAATGTTAAGTGGGTATGTAAAAGCCGTAAACCACGTAAGCGGCCTGCGCCACTTCGCCCACGTGATAAGGTAGGTATTAAAATACTACTAAAGTTACCTACAATTACAAGTTCAACTCTGCCTCGTCTATCAACCAAAACTCCAACTTGCCTGCCAAGTATATGGGACAATGCTGCAAGCTCCTTGGCTTGTTCCTGGCTAAAGGCTTCATGCTGTGGAAAGCGTCTGGATTTAAGATTAGCTAAAGCTTTTAATTGGCTAGGTTTTAAACCTTGAGTATTACCTTCAATTTTGGCTATGACAAAACTCCTTCCTCAATGTATGAGCTAACTAATGTGTCATAACGAGATGTTTGTTCAAAGGTGCGTGCAGCCATATTTTTACGAAATTCAAGGCTTACTTGCATTTTGTTTTTGCGCATTTCACTCATAGCTTCGCGATACCATTTGCTACCAGGTAAAACTAAAACACTGTGAAAATTCTTTGCAGCAGCACGCAGCATACATGGACCACCAATATCTATTTCTTCCACTGCTTGTATGAGTGAAAGTTTGCGCTCCACCGCACCAGCAAAATCGTATAAATTAACACATACCAAATCAAAAGGTGAAATACCCATTTGCTTTATACTTTCCAAATGCTCCGGCTTATCTTTATCTGCCAAAATTCCACCATGAATATGTGGGTGCAATGTTTTAACACGGCCTCCCAATATTTCAGGAAATTGTGTTACGCTACTTACTTGCGTCACTGGTAAACCCTCACTCTCTAAAAAAGCGCAAGTTCCACCGGTAGATATTAATTCAACACTGTTTTCTACAAGAAAAATTCCTAACTCTAAAAGACCTGTTTTATCAGTAACAGATAAAATAGCACGTTTAATTGGTAATAATTCCATATAATTCTCCTTACAAAAATACTTATATGCATAGAATATAAGGAAACGCAGATTAAATCAACAAGTCAAAAAGCATATTGTGCGTTTCCTTGTAGGCACGTCATTC
>CAYJPT010000192.1:0-3817 GCA_964372165.1 uncultured Desulfovibrionaceae bacterium
GATTTAATCAGCGTTTCCTTAGCTTAATTGTTTTCATTTTACCACTATAATAATATAACCTTTTAAATACCTAAGGTAAAAACATGTTATATAATTTCAAAATAAGCAATCTGCATTGCAGCGCATGTGCAGCACGCATTGAAGGAGCAATTTTAGAATTACCTGGAGTGCAAGGTGCAGCTATTTCAATGGAAAATGGACGCCTGCGTATTGAAGCAGCTGAAGGTACTTTGCCCTCCATTGAAGAACTTAGCAAAATTGCAAACTCTATTGAACATGGAACAGAAATCTCACCTTGGATTGAGCAAAGTATTCAACACAGTAATACGCATGAACATGAGCACAACCATGAGCATGACGGACCATCCTTAAAAATAATGGGTATATGTGCAATACTACTTGCCATTGGCATTGGGCTTGAGCATTTCGGGCCAGAAGCTACACATACGGGTTTGCTCAGCTCTTTTATAATGCTAATATGTTTTGTAATTCCATATATTATCTGTGGACGTAATGTTTTAAAAACAGGTTGGCAATCTCTATTGCGTAAAGACTTTTTTAATGAATTCACTCTAATGAGCGGTGCAACCATAGCTGCCATCGCCATTGGTCACTTGGAAGAAGCAGTTGGAGTTATGCTATTTTACTGTCTCGGTGAGTATTTTCAAGAAAAAGCCGCCGGCAACTCACGTAAATCTATTCGTGCTTTGTTAGCTGCAAAACCATCAATCGCCCATCTTTGCGATGAAAACGGCCAAAATGTTACAGAAACTACCCCTGAAAATGTAGATATTGGTGCTTATGTCCTTGTTCGACCGGGAGAAAAAATCCCTCTAGATGGTGAAGTTACCTCAGGAACATCATACATTGATACAGCACCCCTAACTGGTGAACCAATGCCAGTTTTTGCAGAAAAAGGCAGCAATATTTATGCCGGATGTATTAATAAGGACAGCGTATTAGTTGTCAAAGTTACAGCACGTTTTGCAGACACTTCTGTGGCAAGAATACTTGAAATGGTAGAAAATGCCACAGCTCGTAAAGCTCCAACTGAACGCTTCATTACACGTTTTGCGCGCTACTATACTCCGGCAGTTGTTGTTGCAGCAGCTCTTGTAGCTATCTTACCACCGCTATTTATGGGGGCTTCTTTTGAAACATGGCTCTATCGTGCACTAGTGCTCTTAGTTATTTCTTGCCCTTGTGCTTTAGTTATTTCAATTCCACTTGGATATTTTGGCGGTATTGGTGCAGCTTCACGCCAAGGTATTTTGGTAAAAGGTGGTTATGTTCTAGATGCTTTACAGCACATTAAAGTTGTAGCCTTTGATAAAACCGGCACGCTAACCCACGGAGTATTTTCTATAACCCATGTTTTATCTACTAAGGACAGTCAAACTGAATTACTAAGTATGGCTGCCCTTGCCGAAAACCATTCCAATCATCCTTTGGCTAAGGCCGTAGTAAAAAAATGTATGGAAGAACTACAACGCCTACCCAGTGCCTTAAATATTGAGGCTCAAGAATTTCCAGGAAAAGGCATGGTAGTGTTTGCCGATGGAACACGTATTCTAGCAGGTACAAAAGCCCTGCTGGAAGAATATAACATCAAAAATGTACCAAGTGATGCACAACTTCAACAACTATTACCCAAAGAGGCGCAGACCGGAAGCTTAGTATTTGTTTCTAAAAATAACGATTATTTAGGCTGCCTTGTTGGATCTGACACATTAAGAGCAGAATCAGCGCAAGCACTTCATGACATACGTAAGGAAGGTATATCCAAACTAGCCATGTTTACTGGTGACCACGAAGAAGGAGCACGTGCCATTGCTAGACAACTACCTATAGATATTATAAAAAGCCAGCTACTACCGCAGGATAAAACAACGGCCCTTAGTAACCTTGGTCCCCTAAAGGAAAGCCTTTTTATGGGTGATGGAATTAATGACGCACCTGTTCTTGCCACAGCAGGGATTGGTGTTGCCATGGGCAAATTAGGCTCAGAAGCAGCTGTGGAAACAGCTGACGTTGTTATTTTAGATGATAATCCGGCACGCTTACCCACACTTTTGCGCATAGGGAAACGCACTAGAAGCATTGTTTGGCAAAATATTATACTCGCTCTTAGCATCAAAGCTATATTTGTATTTTTAGGACTTATTGGAGTTTCAGGTTTATGGGAAGCTGTTTTTGCTGATGTTGGTGTGGCAGTAATGGCAGTTCTAAACGCAAATCGTACTAGCAAAATATGATTATTTACCGCCGTTGAATAACAGAATAATGATTATTCAACGGCAGAAAGTTATTAATACAGAGCAAAACTATATAAAAATTCTTGGGTTACAAGACTACTTAGTCGAAGGCGAAAAAGTCATTTTCCAATGACTTTTTCAAGAGCACAACTGGCTTCAAATACCCCTTTGGGTACGCCAGAAGCAAGTTCTGGCTTATTTTACGCCGCGCAAAATTTTTCTGTAAGAAAAATTTCGTTAGTCGGCACTATAAAACTAGTGCGTTAGTACCATAATAATGCCAGAAAAGTGCATTCCATGCCCTTATTTATGCCATTATTATTTGCTTGTTTTTGCTAAAAAATAGTTTATTTTCAGCATACTGTATAGTTTCTCAGTGCCGACTACTTATACATCAAGCTCAGCACAAGCCCGTGCAAAATCATCTTGGCATGGATTGTATTGCTTTTCCTTGGGCGCAAAATTATTTTTATCATATAAATCAACTTCCTCAGCGTCCACCTCAAACACATCAGAAAAAACAGCATAACCTTTTATATTATCAAGACTACCTTCAATCAAAGGTAAAGCCAAAAGACCAGTATAAAAGTTACCATCGGGCATGGATATATTATATTTTTTAGCTCCCACAAATCCATATGGTGTATAATGATAAGGATAACCTAGTGTTAGGATAGCTTTATAGCCCATATTTTTTGCAATACCTATAGCATGTGTGATTAATTTTTTCCCAAGAGATTGACGATGCAATTTGGGGGAAATAAAAACCGGCCCAAAACTAATGCAATCAACATGATCACCATTGTCCAAACAAACTTTAGAATAAGTAAAAAATATAGCACCTTGGACTTGATTATTCACTTCAATGACAAAACTTAAATCCTTTATATAATCTCGATGATTACGCATCACGTGCACAACAAAATGCTCGTTAGCACCTGGAAAGTATAAATTCCAAAAAGCTTCACGTGCTAATTCCTCAACACATTTGAAATCACTTGCTTGCTCACTTCTTATATTAATCTGCATAACACTCCCCTACATTGAATTACTTACTCATCTAAAAACACTTTAGCACTCTAAAACTGCATGCTTTTTTGCATACAAAAATATTTTCATACATTGAACTATCAAAATTTATTTTTACTTGTTTTATTTTATGCTCAAACTTTCCTGACCGATAATTTTCCTTGTGTCGCCCTCTTCAACAATCATTTTTTTGCAGCAATCCAGAAGAACACCTTATGCTTTATTGTTAGTATTTCTGTCAATAGCCTACAAAAGGATTTATCCCTTTCACAATCAATGAATAATATTGTGCTTCAAAAGAATGTTAACACTGTAGAAAACTGATATGCAATGGAGAACTTTTATTTAATAAATTCAATCTTAACACATATATAACTTTCACACTAGCACAAAAGCAACAATAATGATAAAAAATATTCACTTTCTCCTTGACACTTACACCATAAAAACATAGAGTATACATCTTGCACAACAATGACGCGGGGTGGAGCAGTTCGGTAGCTCGTCGGGCTCATAACCCGAAGGTCGTAGGT
>CAYJPT010000193.1:0-3767 GCA_964372165.1 uncultured Desulfovibrionaceae bacterium
TATAGAGAGCAACGCAAGCGATTGATTTTCGTGTCTTACTGCCAAGGCAGCTTGCCTGCCTTAGGCGGCACAAACACCCGAAAGGGGTTTGTCATCAGTGTGCTTACGTAAGTAATAACTTTGCTTAATGATGATAGAGATGTAAAAAATTTTACAACATACTCTTAATTAAGATTAATAGCTTAATGAATAATATTGATTTATTCTGTAAAATTTGCACTCTATGAGGCTTTTATAACCTTGTGTGAGTTTTCAAATATTTAAACTCACACAAGGGTTTTTAAAAATTTTACCAAATTTCATGAATATATAATTAACGGTTTAACCCACAATGAAAGGGAACAAGAATATTTAGAAGTAACACTTCTTCTAAAAGGTCGATGTCAAAACATGATAAAATGCGGTAAATGATTATTCGTTTTTAAAGTGCCATAAAAAATTTTATTTTTTAAGCATGCTACTTAGCGCATTTTATCTTAAAATTGTTTCTGCTTTAAATTATTTTAAGCCTCGACTAAAATCTTGAAAATCCCTTTGCCCTTGTGAAAGGAAATTGTATGCTGGATATTTTTAATCCTACACGACTTAGTGCTTTTGTTGGCGGTAAAGAAATTATTTTTGAAGTTGGACGTTTGGCCAATCAAGCGCATGGGGCTGTATGGATTCAATGCGGCGAAACAGTAGTTTTGGTAACAGCTTGCTCCCAACCTCTTGAAGTTGACCGTGGATTTTTTCCACTAACTGTTGAGTATGCTGAAAAAATGTATGCTGCTGGACGCATCCCCGGTAGTTTTTTTCGCCGTGAAATTGGTCGCCCATCAGAACGTGAAACATTGGTTTCACGATTAATTGACAGACCAATCCGTCCACTTTTCCCTAAAGGGCTAAAAGAAGATGTTCAAGTCCTTGCCAATGTTTTATCCGCGGACCAAGAAAATGACTCTGATGTACTTGCACTAACTGGTGCATCAGCTGCTGTGTTAATCTCACCCCTACCTTTTGATGGTCCGGTAGCAGGCGGTCGTATTGCCCGTATAGATAATAAATTTATTCTTAACCCAACCTTTGCAGAGCAAGAACAAAGCGATTTAGATATAGTATTTGCTGCTTCACGTGATGCTATCACCATGGTTGAGGGCGAAGCCAAATTTGTACCTGAAAATATAATTATTGAAGCTTTAGATTGGGCACATAAAGAAATTCAACCACTTCTTGATGCACAAATAAAACTTGCCTCACTTGTAGGTAAACCTAAAATTGATTTTGTACCAGCTGAAGAAGATGCAAATTTTGTTGAATTTGTACAAAATTGCGCACGTGATGCAGGTATTGCCGATGCTGTGCGTGTGGCTGAAAAGCTTGCGCGAAAAAATGCTCGCAAAGCCGTAAAAGAAAAAGTAATGCAAGCAATTGCCGAGGATGCTGCGTGGTCTGAGCACCCTGAATTAAAAAATGTAAACGATATTATTACCAATCTTGAAAAAAAGCTTGTACGTACCCGCATTGTTGAAGAAGGAACACGTATTGATGGACGTGATACCAAGACAGTACGCCCCATACAAATACAAACTTCTCTTCTTCCACGTACTCACGGTTCAGCTTTATTTGCGCGTGGTGAAACAAAGTCCTTGGTTGTTACCACACTTGGTGCATCAACCGACGAACAACGTATGGACTCATTGAATGGCGATATAACTAAACGCTTTATGCTACATTATAACTTCCCACCATACTCTGTTGGTGAAGTAAAACCTGTACGCCTATCCCGCAGAGAAATTGGACACGGGGCTTTGGCTGAAAAAGCTTTGAGCTATATTTTACCAACTGCTGAGCAATTTCCCTTTACCATTCGCATAGTATCAGAAACTCTTGAGTCAAACGGTTCGTCATCTATGGCAGCCATATGCGGTGGTTCATTATCACTTATGGACGCTGGTGTTCCGGTCAGTTCTCCTGTTGCCGGTGTGGCTATGGGTTTGATTCGTGAAGGTGACTCATTTATTGTATTGACTGATATTTTGGGTGACGAAGATGCCCTTGGCGACATGGACTTTAAGATTGCCGGTACAGCAGAAGGTATTACAGCTGTGCAAATGGACATTAAAATCACCGGAATTACTACAGAAATTATGGCTCGTGCTATGGAGCAAGCTCGTGAAGCACGTATGCATATTTTATCTGAAATGAGCGCAGCCCTTGAAACTCCACGTGATGAGCTTTCAAAATTTGCACCTCAGCATGCAGAAATATTTGTTAATCCGGATACAATTCGCTTAATTATTGGTCCTGGCGGTAAAAATATTAAAGCTATCACTGCAACCACCGGTGCTTCAATAGATATTGATGATAGTGGACGTATTTCAATTTTTGCTCCTACAGCTGAGGCTATGGTTACTGCTAAAGAAATGGTACAATACTATGACCAGCGTCCAGACATTGGTAAAAACTATGTTGCTAAAGTGCGTAAAATATTAGAAATTGGTGCTATTGTTGAAGTTTTACCAAACGTTGAAGCCTTGGTGCACGTATCACAGCTTGATGTTAACCGAGTTAATCAACCCGGAGATGTAGCACGCCTTGGCGAAGATATGGTTGTTAAAGTAATTGAAATTAATGGTGACCGTATTCGTGCAAGCCGCAAAGCCGTACTTCTTGAAGAGCAAGGTCAAGAGTGGACTCCTGAAAGTACAGCTCGCCCACAACGTGAAGGTCGTGAGCGTAATGACCGCAGCCGTGGTCCACGTTCTGACAGAAATGATCGTGGTGGTCGCCGTAGCTAAAGTGTAAAGGGGTGTAAAATATTGTTTTGCACCCCATAATAAATCATGATGTAAATTATTACAGCATGCTATGACAGTAAAATATTATAATTTTTCTGTTTAGACAGGAATACATTATGCTTGAATTACCAGTACAAAATGAAGATACACGCACCCATTTTGAGGGGCTTGGTCGGCAATGGGCTGTTCTTGTGGGCAATCCTGCTGGGCTTATGCCACAAATTGTTGGTACTGTGGCACACTCCGGTGCTACACGCCCATGTTGGCAACGTAAGGATAACAATAAAGAAACTATACTTTTAGCATGGCCACAAGAAGAACCAATACGTGCTGCAACCGTCATGCAAGGTGAGGAAGAAGGCAAGCTTAAGCCTGTTACAGCTGTACCTTTAATTGATGGTATGTCAAATGACCTCACCGTTGAAGACAGTATGGTTTGGGAATCTGGCGTTGAAGGTCATGTGGCTGTAGCAATTTTTGAGGGGCGCAGCCCACTTTGGTTTTATAATCCTTTATATTTTAGGGATAAGGAAGACCTAACCCCAGGTGTTACACATACTTTCAACTTAGCAGGACTAGCTCTTGGAGTACGAAGGGCTTTAGTTGATGAGATGACAGTAACCCAAGGTCCTATCTACGAAGCACATGCTGAACTGTGGTTACATGATAATCCTGATAAAAGCCGACTTGATGTACCTCCATTTAAGATAAACCTTGCAGGTAAACAAGTTATCATGCCTGGAAGAAATTTTTGCGAATATGAAATCCGCAATACAATTTTGGAAGTAGACACAAGCAAGCTTGACAAAACTGAAGTATATATGTTGCGCATGGCTTTCCCCATACCGGATAGTAAGCCGCTACATATTATTTTATATGCTCCAAAGCATTTACTAAAGGATTATGAACCAAAGGTAGGCGACGATATAGATGCCTATATTTGGCTTCAAGGACGCATTACTGATTAATAAGGAAATGCTGATTTAT
>CAYJPT010000194.1:0-3662 GCA_964372165.1 uncultured Desulfovibrionaceae bacterium
ATTATCCATGACAAAGACAGCTAGCATAAATATGCGTATTAATCCTGAAGTCAAAGCCAATGCCCAAGCTTTATTTGCAAGCTTTGGTCTAAGCGTAACCGATGCTATTCAGATTTTCTTGCATCAATCTCTACTCGTAGGCGGACTACCATTTGAGGTCAAACAGCCTAGATATAACAAGGAAACTGAATTAGCTATGCAATAAGCAAGGGACATAATGAGCGGCAAGGTAGAAGCTAAAACATACTCTTTTGCATCTGAGTTATTTGAGGATTTAGAAAAGGATGCTTAAACTTCAAACCACTAACCAATTTAGGAAGGATGTGAAGAGGTTAAAGAAACGGAATCTTGATATGACCTTGCTCGAAAATGCTATCACTATGCCTTTAGAACAAGAAACTTTGCCTATTAATTATAGAGATTACACATTAAAAGGTAACTACCTTGGACTGAGAGAATGTCATATTCAACCAGATTGGCTACTTATATACGCCATCAACAATGACAAACTAATTTTAACTGCTTCTCGTACAGGCTCGCATTCAGACTTATTTTAGGATATATAGCAAACGCACAAATCCGAAAAGCAGAGGTGTAGAATACTACAGTAAAGTTTAAAGTAGCACTTAATCAACAATTTTAACCCCGATAAACTAGCGTGTAAATAGCTGTATTTACTAAAAACTTAATAAGGGTAAATTGCCTCTACTCTCATATTCTGAGAACCTTTATAGACATAAGTTTAGATCAACTACACATTGAACTGAGGAACTCTTGTTCCATAAACTTGCTAAGAGCCTTTACTTCTATGTGCTTTACCTCGAAGTTTAGCAATGTAACTGGCTTGGTAAAAACAAGTATTTAACCTCTCTAGAAAGTCAATTTTGTTTCTATCAATCATGATGCCATTTTCTCCGAACCTATTACAAAAATCAACGAGCCCCATATTGTTAGAGCTAATAGCTTGTCGCCATTGCTTTTCAATTTCAATTAAAATAAACATGTAGTCTTGTTTGATATTTCCGTTCACAAGAAGTAAACCGTGCATATGAGGGTTGATACTACCATGTTGTTCAACTGCCAAGATTAGCCTTGCATTAACCTTGGATTAACCTTGGATCAACCAAGTGCCTCCCTTTGTAAGTTGCCCTATGGAATTTTCTTTGCAATTGTAATTGAAATCGTGGATATGTGTATTGGAAGGGATAACACTGCCACCTTGAGGGTAGCAAAGATCAAATCTAACTTGCATAACTTTAGAGTGATTGTTGACCATATCAATCAAGTGCGTGTGGTACTTGTTAAGAATTTGTGTAAAACAACCTTGTTCCATGATTTGGTTGGTGTTGATAGGGAAGCCATTACATGTGGCGTGGTACGTTACGTTAGAGGAGTTGTAGTAACTCATAGTAAATCCTTTTGTTAAAAGTTAATGGAATTGTATTTAGGCTTTTGATGTGACTTAATTATAATTTGAATTTTCAAGAACAAAGAGCCTTGAAGTGCATGCTTTAGGCACGTGATTTAAGGCTAGCTGTTAAAGTGCATATAAGCGTGCATATCGTTACATGTGTATTTATATGATTTTATTTATATAGGTATTGTAATTTTACCTAGCAGCATAAACAGCATAGGCGTATGAGATTCTCGTGAGGGAGAGTTTTCTATGTGTCGTAAATGTCGCTGATTCAGTTTCATATGATGTTGGCGGAAAATTTTGAATAATCCTTTTTGACTTTTAAATTAAATTTCCATGCTAAGAAAAAATTTCCACAAAATTTCCTATCACTGCAAAAAATATAAAAATAAAACAAAGTATTATCCAAATAATTTCTAAATTTCTATAATTTCGAAGAAGCGAATAGACAGCATTTTGGAGCACAAACTGGCATTTTATTACCTCAAATTCAACATACTTTATACGCTTTTAAAAAGATTTAATCCATTGACTTTTGTCCTACACAAGCTTAACTTTATTACATTGTATTACAGAGTAAGGAGTACAATGATGCAAATTTCTATGTCCGTACGCATTCCTGAAGAGCTCGCTTCAGACCTATCAGAACTGGCAATAGCCACTGGCAGAACAAAGTCTTTTTTAACTGTAGAGGCTCTTAAAAGCTTTGTACAAACAGAAAAATGGCAGATTGAGAAAATTAAACACGGCATACAGCAAGCAGACTCAGGGAACTTTGCCACAGAAGACGATATGCTTGCTTTAGATAAAAAATGGGGTTTTAGTGCAGATTAAATGGGTCGAAGCAGCAAGATCTGACCTTGATGCCGAAATGTCCTATCTTTCTAAAGAAGATGAAGATATGGCTTTAAAAGCATATGCTACCATTCGTAATCAAGTAAATTTACTTGCTCAGTTTCCGAACAAAGGAAGATCAGGGCGTGTATTTGGCACGCGCGAGTTGGTAATACAGCACTACTCGTATATTGTACCCTATCGCGTGAAGGATAATACCATAGAAATTTTGAGTGTTTTTCATACTAAACGGCAACTACCCCAAACTTGGTAAAACGTTCTATTGACTGTAGCAACATAGCATAACAAAAACACTTTGCTGGTTTATTTGTTAGATATTTACCCCTACCATCTTGCTTTAGTTCGAGTCCCAAACTGGACTCGAATTCAAAATGTGATTTTATATACCTTTACAAAAGTGTGCCACAAATGTAGACACAAAATTAGACTACTTAAAAAAATATTTCATATCAAGGAACAGCTTGCGCACGATATCGACCTAGCAGAACAAAAGAAACTGCTCAAAGAAAGTATACGAGCTGAAACAGAGGACGCTTTTGAATTTGTGGCAAGAGAGTGGTATGCCCAAAATCAGCATACATGGACACCCAAACATCAACAAAAACTCATGTCACGCTTTGAAACAAATATTTTTCCTGCTTTGGGTAAGAAAAATATTAAAGAAATTACCGCACCAGATATCCTTAAAATCATACAAGTGGTAGAAAATAGAGGTTTTTTTGAACTTACACACAGGCTAGTTTACATGTGTTCGCAAGTTTTCCGCTATGCTATTATTACAGGTAAAGTAGACAGAGAC
This sequence comes from uncultured Desulfovibrionaceae bacterium, assembly GCA_964372165.1. GTDB lineage: Bacteria > Desulfobacterota > Desulfovibrionia > Desulfovibrionales > Desulfovibrionaceae > CAYJAD01. The sequence goes on from CAYJPT010000194.1 coordinate 3,072, forward strand.
CCAGCCCAAGACCTCAGAGTCGTACTTAAGCCCAATAGAAGCAAAAGCATGGCCAGCGTCAAAGACCCTAAGGACGTAGGCAAACTCCTACGTAATATTGAGGAATACAGTGGTAATTTCATTGTAAAAACTGCTCTACGCATAGCCCCATATGTTTTTGTACACCCTGGTGAACTACGTCGTGCTGAATGGTCTGAATTTGATTTTGAAAAAGCAGAATGGCGTATCCCTGCTGAACGCATGAAAATGCGTATAGTGCATATTGTTCCATTGGCAAAGCAAGTGATAGCAATACTGCAAAAACTTCATGAGTTCACAGGACATCTTAAATTTAAGACCACTGCGCAATACTGTGCATCAAGCAGAAGGAGTTCCTTAGTTGAAAAATACTTCAAATGAACCGCAGTGCAGAGCTTTTTCATCTACTATTTTGCCCTTATGATGGCTTAATTTTACCATCATAGGGGTAAAATGGCGCAATTATCCTATGTTGTTAATATTCTTACTGCCTTTTTTATATTAAAGGCCATACCCGTAAGCAAAAGTTCGGCGTCAACTTTTGGTGTTCCGATATACCTCGCTCGTGCAAAT
>CAYJPT010000195.1:0-3649 GCA_964372165.1 uncultured Desulfovibrionaceae bacterium
CAAGCAAAGCTAGCTCTACTCTTGATTTTTGGTCGCATTGGCTAGTGCCAACGCTCCATGAGCCTCTGCATAATGAATTATGCAGAGGTCTCAATTTATGTATAAGAGATTTCATTTGAACAATGTAAATGTATGAGGTTGGGGAAGGTTTTTTGAGCAATTTGCTGCGACGGAGCGTATGCGCAGGTGCTGCAACGCGAAAAAAACTTTACCGAACCGCATACATTTGCTTTTAACTTCACAAATTAGAATGCCGTGTTTACAACATAAATAAAAAATTAATTAAATAGCATAATTATTATTTGGCTAATTTTTTATAATCTATCACCCCAGCATATCGCACCATAATTAAGGCAGACAAGCTGCCTTGGCAGTAAGGCACGAAAATCACTCGTTTAACGTCGAAAGTGAACTGCGCCTGCTCTTGATTTATCGGCTCGTGCTGACTTTGTGCAGCACTCTTAATTTGACTTTGCGTGCAGCATAGCATATTCAGCTGTAAGTTATAAGAATGTCCTTCTCTAGGAAGGGGTGAGTGGATTACAAACTTTTAGTATCTTAAATGTAAAGAGTCCTGCACAATTACTTTTTCAGTATAGTTTTGTGAAAATTGTAAAAAAGTTTTCAAAGCAAAAAATTTACAGTGCAGGACGAAAAGGCATGAAAATCAAACGATTGCGTTGCTCTCTATATCCGTAAGGCTCGTCCCTCGCCTAACGGCTACGGCTTCGCCGCCCTTCGGGTAGTAGTCTTATGTAAGGGTATTTGTTCCCACGCTTATTGATAAAATATTAGGATACGTATTTTGCCAAATTAAAGCAGAAACATTAACTAGCATCATCAAATAATAAATTGTTATGATTTAAAGTAGTTGATGACATAGACTACTAAAAGCATTTATAGTTTTAGTATTTAAAAAATAACCATTAGGTAATAACAAACATGATAAAATTATTAATTTCCAGTATTATCTTGCTACTATGCATTTACCCTTTAGCTAAGGTGAGAAAAAATATAATTGTTGAAAATGAACTCTATGGCATTTTCCTAGGCAATTATATATTTTTTGCGCATTACTTGCTTATGACATGCATAATTCTTTGTGTTATACATTATTTTGTTTTACCTTTACAAAAGAAATTTCTATGTATTATTATACCCCTTGTATTAATTTCCATTGGAAGCATAGGATATTATAATTATAGAAATCCGTCAGTGACGCACACAGAAGTAACTCTTAACAAAAAATCAAGCCTACCTGATATTAAAATAGCTTTTATTGCCGATTTACATCTGACAACTACATCTAATCAGAATTTATTCATAGATATGGTTAATGAAATTAATAGCCAAAAACCAGATATAATAATTTTTGGTGGCGATGTTTTACAAAATAGCCATACAAAAGTTAAAGATGATTATTCAAAAGTATTTTCAAAATTAAAGTCAACTTACGGAACATACACAATTTTAGGAAATCATGAATACTATGGCAATGACATTGAAGAAAATATCAAATATCTAAAAGATATTGGCATTAATGTTCTAAGGGATGAAGTTTTAAAAATAGACGGCATAAATTTTATTGCAAGGGATGACATCAGAAGAGATTATATGGCTGGAGAAAGGAAAAGCCTAAAAACTTTATATGATGAAAACTCCATATCACAACAAGAAGCTATTATTGTTGTAGACCATAACCCTAAAAGCATACCTGAAAGCCTTAGTAATAAAGCTGATATTCAACTTTCTGCTCACACACATGCAGGACAGTTTTTCCCATACAATTTAATACTAAAAACACAATATGCTAATGCTTATGGCTATAAAAAGATTGATGATTTACACACTATTGTAACCTCTGGTGTTGGTGTTGGCTTCTGGAAAATTGTTGGACCTTGGCAAATGCCGTATAGATTAGGAACACGTAGCGAAATCAGTATAGTAGAAATACATTTTCGCTAATGTCAAACTATATTAAAACTCCTCGTAATTTATTACAAGATTTTTAATACATTCCATCTAATACACTGTAAACATTATAGTATATACAGCTTTTATTTTACTCTCTCATTTTAAAAATCACTTAAATTGCTAAATCTACTACTAAATTTAGCAGTCACCTTCACTTCACTAAGAGTAAACAATGTACCGTATTGACAAGAATTTTCTATTATGCAAAAAGCACCTAGCAGTAAATTATGCTTCAATAGTAAAAAAGTTAAGCCGAGTTTACAGTTTATGTTCAGTTAAATTAACTCAGTTCACAAAGCAAACTTAATGCTTAAATTGCCAAACTATATGGAGTAATTGGCATCATGAATTTATTTGTTGATAAGGAAAGATATTTACGCCCAACTTGGCTTATTTTTAGTCTAAGCTTTATTTTGTCACATGGCATTCCCGGAGTTATCCCTATTTTGCCTCTTGTTGCAGAGGTATTACAAGTATCTACTGCAGAAATAACTCTTTTACTTTCATACTTTACGCTATCAGCACTAATTTTTACAGGTATTTGGGGCTATCTCACAACTCGCTTTAACCCAAATTCATTACTATTATTAGCTCTTGCTTGTTACTTTTTTGGGGGCATATTGTGTTCAGTCACAAGCAATCTTAACATTCTAATTTTTTTACGTATTTTACAAGGTATAGGTTCAGCAGGCGTACACATACTAAGTATTATTTTAACGACTGAATATTATCAAGGTCAAGAAAGGGCTAGAGTTTTGGGAGCTTCATTTGCTTTTATGGCTATTGGGCTTTTCACTATGCCGCTACTTTCAGGATTTTTAGCTTCATATTCTTGGAGACTTTCTTTTATTGGCCTACACATCCCAACTATCATTCCTTTTATTATCTTCTTTTTCACAAAAAAAGTACAAAGAAACACTCAAAACAAGCAAAAACATAACCTTAATGAATATAAAAAACTATTTTCAAACCCTAAAATCCTAGCACTTTTTTTAGGTTATTTTCTTATTTCAGGTCTTGATATAACCATTCCACATTTACTTTCACTCTATACGGCACAAAATTTTGACTTTAATACAAGCCAGATAGGTTCTATTTATGCCGTTGGAAATATAGGTCTTATTATTGGATCAGCATTTTTAATGAAACGTTTGTCAAAATCCATGTTTTTTCCATACATTATTCTAGCAAGCGGTTTTTGTGTTAGTTTTTGCTTATTTATGCTTCTTCAAGTGGAAGGATTACTCTTTTTTGCAATCTTGCTTTTCATATATTACCTAATTTCTGGAACAATTCACCCCTTCTTGAATTACAGCCTAACAGTTAGTGTACCTAGAGATATAGTTGCCCCTGCTATCACCATGTTTATGATATGCTTACGTTTAGGACAAAGTTTTATAAGTTATTCCTTTTCTTACTTAGCCAACATTCAAGGGTATACTGTAACAATTTATTGGGTTATTACCAGCTACATTATTATGATTAGTTTAATTTTTTATTTCACATTAAACAGGGATAAGCAAACACCATTAGACAATTAAGGAAATGCTGATTTATTCTGCAAGCTGAATAAATCAGAAAGGCACACTGCCTTCATTCGCCCTGTGGGACGCAAAAAAACGTGGTTTTTTGCTCTCATTTGGCGTGCAAAGTAGGCACAATTGCCTACTTTGTA
>CAYJPT010000196.1:0-3639 GCA_964372165.1 uncultured Desulfovibrionaceae bacterium
GATTACATTCATCTGCACCTTCATAGCAATATTTACGCGTGTTTACGTCTACACCGCTTTGCAATAAAAGCTGCACCACATCCAATAGCTTTTTTTCTGCAGCTAATAATAAAGCTGTATATTCATGATTATCTCTAGCTTCGAAGTTTGCACCTTGCTCAAGCAAAAGCTTTGCAGTATTAATCTGTTTATGGACTATTGCATAAAGTAGCGGTGTCTGCCCATTGGGGAGACGTTTTTCAATACTGACACCTTGCATGAGCAATTCTTTAACTTCTTCAATGCGTCCTCTGCGTATGGCTTTGAAAGTTCTTTGTTCTAGTTTATTCATAGGATATTCCTCTACTTAATAAAATAATAATGTTTTAGCGCGTTATAGTGGAATAGTTTTTTTACTTGCGATGATATAAACCTATCGTTCCAAAACATGAGATTTAAAAAATTTCTTTCAAAAATCTGGAGCGAAGCTTCATTATTTTTTATAAAATATATAAAGGCAGTAGCTAACGGAATAGAGAATTTTATAATATAAATTACCTTTTTCTATTAAAATATTTAATCATCATCTCTATAAATTCCTTTTTTTTATAGGCTTGACCTCGGTATTTTTGTATAAATGATGTTTGTGGTTCATTAGCATAGTTTTGTCCTCCCCTGATAAACGAAGGTAATTCACATTCATCTAACTCAAGCGAAATTATTTCATTAGATGTATCATCTATAGAGTTAATCTTTTTACCAGTTTTGAAATCAATTAGAAACGCGTTTACACCAATACTAATATGATTGCGGGATGATATAAAGGGTAGTGTTAAATCAAATGTGTTGTTTTTTTCATTAATAAAATCTCAAAACATGCTACAAAATACTTTTATAGTAAATGGCAATAGTTTTTTAGGTAAATTATGATTTTTATTAATGCGCTTTTGTAGGTAAGTTTTATAGGATAAGTAAAAATTTTTTCCAAAATTTTGTAATTCGTTTTTTAATGCTGTTAAATCATTAAATGCTACATATATTTTTTTAGAAACACCACATTGCTTAAAAGTATCATATCCATTTGATAAATCAATTTTTTCATGTGTATCTGGAATCGTGTAATATAGTTCAAGACAAATATTATAACTATTATTACTGCGTAACAGCTCACTTCGTATATCACTTGTGAAATAAATTTGCTTGTGGTTAAAATGCATATTTAATTTATCTACTAAAACATTTAATTTGCGTCTTCGTTCGCTCAAATATGCATTTGTGACTAAGAGTATACGCATTATCTTCATCATGTTGCCTTGTTTGAAATAGATTCTTTTATTAGCTTTATGGCATCATTACTTTTTATCTTGTTTGCATAATCCACAAGGCTATAACTCTCAGCATTAACAGCATGAATATTAGCTCCATTTTCGATTAACACTTGCAAAATATCTAATAAATTATTTTCCACACAAAAAAAAAGTCTTTCCTCATCGAATTTATTCATTTTAATGCCTAAAGAGAACAGATATTTTAAATTTTTTGCCTCACTATGCCTATTAATATACCCCAAAACGCTTTTACCTTTGTCGTCTATGGCATGAATATCAGCACCAGCCTTAATAATTGCTTTTACAGTTTTTAAGGGAAGCCACAGTACAAGATGCATAAAATCATGGATTCCTCTATATTTTTTATTTACATTATATCCATATGTTAAAAGTAATTTGAATAGTTTTTGAATGTCGTTTGCAGAAATCCCTATACTTCCATGCCATAGGACGCTTAAAGTGCGTTGGACTTCATAATGTACATTATACTGCGCATCTAAAAGCAATTTTAAGACAGAAAAACAACCACTATTTGCAGCCACATGAGCTGCAGTACCCTCTGAACCGTTCACAATATATATATCTGCACCACTTTTAAGTAAGATTTTTGCTTTTTCAGAATTATGATTAAAAGCTGCTGCCATTAAAGGAGTCCCATAGCAATATCTAACATCATTAACATCTGCTTTATAGTCTATAAGCATTTGCACTAACCTAGGGTCACGAGCATAATGCAATGCAGTACCGCCCTCACATTCTTCATTAAGTAAAGGGTCTGCCCCATACTCTAAAAGAAGCTTTGCCATAGGGTAATTATTTTGCTTTGCGGCAATAATGAGTGCGGAATCTGACCAATGTCTTGGGTCACATTCATCTGCACCTTCATAGCAATATTTACGCGTGTTTACGTCTACACCACGATTAAGTAAAATGTCTGCCATTTCTAGCATATTTTTTTCTACGGCAAGTATTAATGCTGTGCGTTCATTATTATCCCTTGCTTCAATATTTGCGTTTCGAATGAGTAAAACACAGGCAACGTCTATTTTTTTATGCGCAATGGCATAAAGTAAGGGAGTTTGTCCATTTCGCAAACGTGTTTCGATGTCAACACCTTGTGCAATGCACGCAAGTACATTACGAACCACTCCCCTGCGTATAGCCCTAAACAATTTTTGGCACAGTTGTTTCATAAAAATCCTACATTCTTAAAAAGTATTTTTTCTTCACGTCTCATATGCATTACTATCATTCCAAATTTCGGCATGATGAAGTTTTTATGTAAAATAGTTTTCCGTGCTGTAAATTTATATCTTTTATCATTCTGCATTTTTGGAATGATGACGTATAATTAGCTCCATTTTCTAAAAATTCACAACATCTTAAAAAATAATATTGCAGTTGTAAAAAACTGTAGCCAATTATGTTCTTAGTTGAAATTGTTGAAAATTGTCTCGGCGTTGATTTTTATTTTCCATATGTCTAATGATTTTTTCATAACGTTCCAACGCTATATCCCCAGCCACACCAAAGGCATAAGCCGCTGTACGTTCAGCGTATTTTTTCCAGTTGCGACCTTCTTTTGTACGAATGCTTGGGGCGCAATCTGCTATAGCGTCAATGACCGTTTGAGGGCTGTGGCCTGTTGCTCTCATGCGTAGGGCTATCATGGCATCAAGGCGTGAGTAGTCCTCAATGGGCATGTGTTGGCGTACATTGTCGTAGTGTAGATAGTAGGCCGTTGTTGCCGAGGTTTGGGAAAACTGTGGCCTCTGTGGGGCGTGTGTCTGGGCTTTTCTTTGCTTTTCCTGCTCCTCAAGCTGCTTGGCAATGTGTCGTGCTGTGAGAAATGCCTTACTTCCATGCCCACATTCTTGCTTTTCTGCAAAAATAAGCTGTACACGAGGATAGCCACCTTCAGCGGTTTTATGTTCTTGCTTGAAGTTAGCAAAGCCTGGCGCACGATGAGGGTGTATGCAGCCTGATAGCTTGGGGTCGCCATATTTTTTGTTAAGCTCGGCTGTGAGTTGGTTAGCGGCTTGATGGCCCCATTTCGATAAGGGCAGGCTATCTAATTTGTTAATCGTAAGTATCCATTGATAATTTTTAGGGGAACTTTCCAAAATAACAGCAGGGATAAAACCGTCTTTACGTAGACGTTCCACGCTTTCTGCCGTCATGTCATCAATGAGGATATGATGCTTGTCGTCAGATAGGGGCGTATAGTAAATATTCTCCATAGTCATGTGAATGCGTTGCATTTGTGGCATATTGTGGGGCATTTCTTCGACTGTAAAACCCTTGCTTGCTCCATTCCTTTTATCAAGCACAA
>CAYJPT010000197.1:0-3612 GCA_964372165.1 uncultured Desulfovibrionaceae bacterium
GTGAATTGCGCCTGCTCTTGATTTATCGGGTCGTGCTGACTTTGTCAGCACTCTGGGAAACGCTGATTAAATCAGCATTTCTTTAAAGCTTTTTTGCTAAAAGCTCATTTACTAAAGCAGGGTTAGCCTTACCCTTAGTTGCACGCATGACCTGCCCTACAAAGAAAGAAATAAGCTTGGTTTTTCCATTTCTATAAGCTTCTACCTCACTGGGGTTATTAGCAATAATTTCATCAACTGCTGCTTCAAGTGCAGAGGTATCAGAAATCTGTGCTAAACCTCTTTCCTTTACCCATGCTTCAGGCATAGCACCACTTTTAAAAAGCTCTGCAAAACTATCATTGGCAATTTTAGCACTAATAAGCCCTTCATCAATAATACGTGCTAACTCTCCAAGGGCTGCTGGAGTCATAACTATATCTTTTAATTGCATTTCACTTTGGTTTAATTCGCGCAAAAGTGGTCCAAGAACTAAATTAGCAACTTTATTAGCCTTGCATTGTGGCACAGCGGCAAGAGCTTGTTCAAAAAAATCTGCCAAAGCTTTTTCACTACAAAGGGTTTCAGCATCAGCAGCTCCAAGGCCAAGAGATGCACAAAACCTTTCTACACGTGCTTTTGGTAATTCAGGCAAGGTATTGCGCCAATGCTCTAAATCAGATCCCTTAACAATAATGGGCAAAAGATCTGGATCTGGAAAATATCGATAATCGTGAGCTTCTTCTTTACTACGCATAGATTTTGTAGTGTTTTTTACACTATCATATAAACGAGTTTCTTGTATAATTTCTTCGCCATCATCTAACATATCTTGTTGACGTGCAATTTCATATTCAATAGCTTTTTGTACATTTCTAAAAGAGTTAAGGTTTTTAAGTTCGGTACGTGTACCAAATGGTGTGCCTGCTTTGTGCAATGAAACATTAGCATCACATCTAAAAGAGCCCTCCTCCATGTTGCCATCACTTATACCAAGCGTTGTTACAATGGCATGTAAAGCTTTAAGATATGATACGGCTTCTTCTGCACTGCGCATATCTGGCTCAGAAACAATTTCAACTAAGGGTGTGCCGGCACGATTAAGGTCCACAAAGCTTACATTTTCATGACTGTCATGAATATTTTTGCCGGCATCATTTTCAAGATGAATACGAGTTATACCTATAATCTTTTTATGCTCACCAACATTAATTTCTAATTGTCCATGTTCACAAATAGGTTTGTCAAATTGTGATATTTGATAACCCATAGGTAAATCAGGGTAAAAATAATTTTTGCGTGCAAATATAGAGGATAGGTGCACTGTACAACCTGTAGCAAGTCCGGCTTTTGCGGCATATTCTACAGCACGAGCATTTAATACAGGCAAAGAACCAGGCATGCCGGAACATACTTCACATACATTACTATTAGGCATCTGCCCAAAGCTTGTCTCACAAGAGCAAAATAGCTTAGATGCAGTGGCTAATTGCACATGCACTTCAAGACCTATGACAGCTTCATATTGCGCCATGAAAAACTCCAAATTATTTTTTTGAAAATTTACTGTTTTGCATCATCAAATTGCCAGAATTTTACGTTGCATATACTTGTTTCTGGCAGATTTATTGATTCATTTAACCATAAAAATATTTTATTTAAGGCAGTCAGCTAATTTTAAATGTCTATTTTTTAATCAAGCCTATATTAATAATTTTATGAAATACGTTCATCAAAAAACTTTCCCACTCCATAACTATTACGGCGGAAAAACTTTTCTTTATCTGGGCCAATAATTTGCATTTCAGGATGTGTTTTTTGTACATCAATTGCTATATGCATTTCCTTAGTACAACCTGTTGAAAAAGTTGCATCCTTGCCAACCCAAGCCGGTGAAACCTTACGACCAATTAATTCAAAACTAAATTCAATATCTTGCACAGTTTGAAAACGCCATATATTTATATATCCACTACGCTGTACCTTTTCCCACATATACATAAGATCATCGCCATCCATGCCATCAGGTGATTGTTCAGCAGGATTGATAAAAAAGGTATCATCATGTCGTTGGCGTAAATAATCCACATGGGCACGCACCAAGCTAATAGCTGTAGCCTCTTGCCCTGGTATACTGCCTATAATGCAGCTATAAAAAACAATGGTTTTATGAGCTTTATGAGCTTCGCGCATTTGTTCAATAATATCATTGGCACGCTTATTAATATAGGATTCACTTAATTTACGTACATGTGTCGCACGTGCTTTGGCCTTAGTTTGAAATTGGCCGTTATTATCTTCCCAATAGCAAAAAATATCACGGGTGAACATTTGACTGCTCTTAACTAAAATGCTGGCATTACGCCACCCATTAGCAAGTATAATATCTGCCTCTTTCCAAGCACGGGCAAAAGTTACATTTACCCTATAAAGATTCAAACGCTCACGTGTACCATCATGAATGATAGACAGTGGAGATTTAGCTAAAATACTTAATAATTCATTTTTACTAATATTAGTATCATGTATTATTTTATAGTCATCTAAAATTAATTTTAATGTTGGGTCTTCTTCCACGTCTTGTATAGTTGGGCTATAAAAATAAAAACCACTTTTTACAACTACAATAATTCTATGTCCCATACGTACAAGACGCTTGAGTAGCAAAATATCAAATACTAGCCCCCCAATAGTGTCGGATAAAAATAGTATGGTTTTTGAGTCCTCTCCTTCAGCCCCAAGTAAGGTAAAAAAATCTTTTGTTTTAAGCAAAGCTTGTTCAAATTTTTCTTGCCATTCAAGTGGCGAAGGTGGCGCTTGTGTAATATTATAAGACATGGCTGAAATATACATAAGCCTTGAAACTTCATGCTCATTTAATTCATCCCGCATTTGATTTATGCTGCCATCTATTAATGTCCTTGGCTTTGCATATAAGGCCCTTTGCATATCAGAAGAAGTAAGCATGGCATAATGATCTTTATTGGCCTCACGTCTACGCGCAAGCCAAGGATCATCAACTCCTGTTAATGCTGCAACCAATGAACTCATGCGTTTCATAACTCGTGATGGCGTAACACTGTGATTTTTTATGAATTGCCTAAAGCGATAACGGCAAAATTCAATAATACGTTGTCTTTTTTCTCTATTTGTTTCAAAACTACGTACAGTGCGCATTACAATGCGCCATGCCCTTGAATATTGCGACAAAAGCTCCTTTGAGCATTTAGAACACATAAGCTGTTGAAAAGTTTCATCTGAGCATGGTATATAAATTTCATCTTCGGCCAAGGCAACCATAAAAGAAATTTGTTCTTTACTTGCAATAATTTGCTCATTCATATGATAAGCAATATTATTATCAATCATAAAACTATATAACCATGCGTCAAAATAAATATTTTTACCATGGCGTATTTCACTATTGGATGCGACTTTTGGAAATGTTTTTTTCATAATACCCTCTTAGACATAATTCACATTTTTACTTGGGCCTAACATATAATTTACGCAAACAACACAAAGCTACAATTTTGTAAAACTTTAAAAATAAGGAAACGCTGATTAAATCAATAAGCCAAAAAACATATTGTGCGTTTGCTTACAAAGTAGGCAATTGTGCCTACTTTGCAC
>CAYJPT010000198.1:0-3573 GCA_964372165.1 uncultured Desulfovibrionaceae bacterium
AAATTTACTGTAAAAGCACAAAAATAGAACTAAATAATAATTGTGCAGGACCCTTTAAACAGGATGTTAGAAGTGCTCAATTAGAAAGGAAAATACGCGAAAGCCCAGAAAGTGTTCCACCAATACGATGGTGGGGACGTATTCAATTAAATTCAGCTTTGAACCGTCATCAAGCATGGCAGGGCGTAAGGCAAATGAACCAATCAAACAACGTACATCTTAACTGTAGTGGTTCAGACTGGATAGGCAACACTTTTGTGGACAGTTTTTTATCGAAGAGCCTGTTTAACCTTTCTTGCTAAATATGTATTATATTCTTTTACCTTTATTATTTCATTACATATAATATATTCCATTTTACGTTGGGTATTCTAAGTCAGAACCGCCCGTTTAATGAGCGGTTCTGACTTGCAAAATGGCATTTGTGCAGAGTGGGAACTCTTACAAAGGCAAACAAAAAACAAGAAAAAAAGCCAAGTTCACCTCAAAACTTGGCTTTTTTTTATCATTACTCATATCCCTAAATTTTATTGCAATGACACTAGTAAGGTTTCACCCACACGCAAGGTGCTTGATTTTGATTTTTTATTTAATTCTAAAAGAGCACTGGTTGATAAATCATATTTTCGAGCAATGGCCCAGTACGTATCGCCTGATTTCACTTTGTGTGTACGTCTTGGCGCTTTGCTCTTTGTTGTACTTGCACTTAATGTTCCCGTTGGTATTTTTATTATCTGACCTGAGCGCACCTTGCCAGCATCACTTATATTGTTTGCTTGCATAAGGCTTTTTGTACTCACATCATATTTAACAGCTATGCCTGATAAGGTTTCGCCTGGCATAATTTTATGTGTAGTTGCTACTGCTTTTGTGCTTGGCTTCTTTTGTGGCTTGCTTGTGTTTTTACCTTTACTATTAGACGCTACTGCTTTTGAAGTTGGAATTTTCAACATTTGTCCAGCACGAATTTTACTTGCATCTTGTATATCATTTACTTGCATCAAAGCCTTGGTGCTTGTGTTATGTTTTATAGCAATGCCTAACAAGGTTTCGCCTGATTGCACTTTGTAAGTACCGGCTTTTGCGACATATGTTACAAATTTTGGAGTTTTTACATTTGGACCATTAGGAATACGTATGGTCCCACCCTTGCTTAAAGATCTATTATTATTTGCAGCTTGCAGCGCACTTGAAGGTACATTAGTCTTCTTACTTACAGAACTCCATGTTTCACCTTTTGGTACTTTCACTGTTTTCCAAGCATAAGGACTTTTGCCGTGAGCCGCATATGTGCGAGCTGCGCTTTGTTTATGACTTGGCACATACAAATATGTAGCTTTGCTTGCATGGGTTACATATTGCTTATGTGCGCTATTAACTGTCTTAAAATCTGGCCATGACATTGATACAACCTTAGCCATAGCCTGTAGGTCAGTACCTGGCTTTGCTTCTATACGAGCATGCTGTGGTTTTTTATTCATATTCACATCTTCAAAACCTAAAGCATCTAAATTACGCATAATTTTAGTTATGGCTAAAAATCGTGGCACATAATCAATGGTTTCTTTACGCAATTGGGCTTTATAATCAAGCTTGTAATTTTGCTCAACTAAAGTGAAGAAGTCCTTTGTACCTGTACCTTTAAGCGCTCTGCCAATTTTACCTTCGCCTGCATTATATGCCGCAATGGCTAAAAGCCAATCACCAAAATAATCATGCAACTTTTCCAAATATGTTGCTGCTGCTTCCACGGCTTCATATGGATCAAGACGCTCATCAATCCACCAATCTTGATGTAAACCAAAACGCATACCAGTATAAGGCATAAATTGCCATGCGCCTGCAGCTCCGGCATGTGATTTAATAGTTGTATTATAACCACTTTCTACTATGGCTAAAAAAGCCAATTCTTCCGGCATGCCTTTATCTCTAAAAACTTTACGCGCGTGCCCCAAATAGTTTTCAGAGCGTTTTGAAAATGTTGCCATAGTCACACGCCCTTTATTTAAGAAATGGCTATACTGTTTTGCCACCGCAGGTATAGCTTTTTTTGGCAAACGTTTATCAAGCTCTCCGGTCAGATTGAATATTTTTTTCTGCTGTGCGGTAAGATTGATGTCGTCGCTTACTGCATGGTATGTTTTGCTACTAGTTTTTAGTGCATGCTCATCTGCATCCTTACTTGCACAACCTGCACTGAGTATAGCTATGCATACGCAAATGCCCATTTGTTTAGCATAAATCCGCTGTTGCCTTAAGAATAAAAAAAGTTTATTTGACATAACTACTCCGAGTATGTTGCTTAAAAAGCAATAAAAATTTTTTTTAATTTTAATCTGGATTTTATTGGATACGACCATGAACAATTCCTCGCTTTTGCCAGGTATCAAGCCCGTTTTGGAACTGCTTGAAGCTGAACCACATCGGGTGGATACACTCTTTATGAAAAGAGGCCTGCATAGTGCCGATACCAAGCGTATGCTTGAGATTTGCCGAGCTCATGACATACGATTTTCTTTGATGGATATTGGTGCGCTTAATGGTATGTGCAAAGCCCAACATCAAGGGGTCATAGCTCGCCTTGGCGCTGTGAAGAGGGCAACGCTTGCCCAACTGTGGGACAATATTACTAGTGCTCCTTTGCCTCTCATAATTGCTCTTGATAGTGTGCAAGACCCCGGCAATGTTGGAAGCATTGCTCGCACTTTGTATGGACTTGGCGGTGCAGGACTCATCTTGCCCAAGCACAATAGTGCTTACCTTGGAGATGCTGCAAAAAAAGCTGCTGCCGGGGCCTTGGAGCATTTGCCCATTGTGACGGTTTCTAACTTGGGACATGCTCTTGATGAAGCCGAAGAAATGGATATTGCCGTGCTTGGCACAGGCATTAAAACGCAAGGGAACAGTTTCAATGCCTTTGAGCAAAGTTTTCCCCTGCCTGCCGTGTTGGTGCTTGGTAACGAAGGCAAGGGATTGCGGCCTGGCATTGCTAAACGCTGTGGACAAATGGTTTTTATTCCAATGCTTAATCATTTCGACTCCTTAAACGTTGCTCAAGCTGGAGCCATCTTAATGGGTCTCATAGCCAAGCAAAACATAGCTTCCTAAAATTTAGGCGGAAAAATTTGCCGCTTTTTTTAGAATTACACTTTAATAGTGCAGAGACGATGCCAAGCAAGGAATAAAAGTCTAGACATTTTATAGCCTTAAGCTAGATGTATTTTAAGATGTTTTTATGGTTCGGATTAACTAATCGAAACTGAAAAGCCATTTTCTAATAGCCTTTTGAAATACACATTACCCCCAAGTGCCCTTGGGGCTTGCCAGAAATAAATGCAGGATTATTTTGCGCATGCGAAATTGTAACACATGCTCAAATTTTGCTTGCATTACAAAAAGCAGTGCCATTCAAGTATATTAGTATTTTAAGAGTCTTGCACAATTACTTTTTCAGTATAATTTTGTGAAAATTGTAAAAAAGTTTACAAAAAATTTACAGTGCAGGACTAAAAGGCACAAAAAAAAGCCCCCTTGAAGGGGGCTTAGCAGAACACTAAAAATGCTTAACTAAAA
>CAYJPT010000199.1:0-3443 GCA_964372165.1 uncultured Desulfovibrionaceae bacterium
CCACGTTTTTTTGTGTCCCACAGGGCGAATGAAGGCAGTGTGCCTTTTTGATTTACTCTGCTTGCAGAATAAATCAGCATTTCCTAAAAAATATGGTGGAAAAGTTATTTTTAATGTAATTTATTTGTGAGGGGTAAAGATGGAATTTGTTTGGATAATTTTAAGCTATTTTATTGGGGCTATTCCTTTTGGACTACTTATCAGCAAAAAATGCTGTAAAATCGACCCACGTACTGCTGGGTCAAAAAATGTTGGTTCAACTAATGTAGCACGCCTTTGTGGTAAAAAATACGGTATAATTACTCTTATTTGTGATATATTAAAAGGGACTTTCCCTGTAGGAATTGCTGTGTCATGCAGTGACAGTAGTGTTTTTATAACGCTTACGGCACTAGCAGCAGTGCTTGGGCATGTGTTTTCGTGTTTTATGTATTTTAAAGGTGGCAAGGCTGTGGCTACAAGCGTTGGTATATATATTCCAATAGCGTTTTGCCCACTTTTACTTGGAGTGTTGGTTTGTCTTGTGATTATTTGGCGTAGTGGCTTTGTGTCACTTGGGTCATTGGCTTTTGTTAGCATTATGCCTATCTTGCTTTTAATGTCAGGGGCATGGAGCTTTTTGCCTCTTTCTATAATAGTTGCAGGTTTGGTTATTTGGAAACATAGCGATAACATTCAAAGACTTATTTCAAAATCAGAAAAATCATGGAAAAAAACGGAGTATAAGGAATAAATTATGTCAATGCACGAATTTCCAAGCTATAGAGGGCAACTAGAATATGTTTGCCTAGGATGTGACAAGCGTTATGCCAGCCATGAATTGCTTTATACCTGCCCAGAATGTGGCGGTGTATTTATGCTTGAAGACATAAATTTTGCCAGTCTTAAAAAACATGATGGCCAATATTGGCGAGATTTATTTGATGCGCGTACTTCCACTAAGCACGCAGCATTACGTGGTATTTTTCGCTATTATGAACTTATGGCTCCTGTTATGGATGCAGAAGATATAGTATATCTTGGAGAAGGCATTACTCCAATTGTTGAAGCATCACCTGCCCTTAAAGATAAAGTCGGCTTTAACTTTGCTTATAAAAATGATGGTCAAAATCCAAGTGCCTCCTTTAAGGATAGGGGCATGGCTTGCGCTTTTAGCTATCTAAAGGCACTTGCTCGGAAAAATAATTGGGAAGAAGTGCTGACAGTTTGTGCCTCAACTGGTGATACTTCCGCAGCAGCTGCTCAATATGCAGCCTATGTGGGCGCACCCTTAAAATCAGTAGTGCTTTTACCACATGGTAAAGTAACTCCGCAGCAACTTTCACAGCCCTTAGGCAGTGGCGCATGCGTGCTTGAAATGCCAGGCGTTTTTGATGACTGTATGAAGGTAGTTGAGCTGTTGGCTGAAACTTGTCGTGTGGCTTTATTAAATTCAAAAAATAGTTGGCGTATCTTAGGGCAAGAGTCCTATGCTTATGAAGTTGCACAGTGGTATGCTTGGGACGTTGAGGGACTTAATATTTTTGTACCCATTGGTAATGCCGGTAATATCACAGCCATTATGACTGGCTTCTTGAAAATGTATGAACTTGGAATAATTACAACCTTGCCACGTATATTTGGGGTGCAGTCTCATCATGCTGATCCTGTTTATCGTTATTATGCAGCCGATGCAAAAAGCCGTGTATGGGAGCCTGTCAAGGTTAGTCCAAGTGTGGCTCAAGCTGCAATGATTGGTAATCCCGTATCTTTTCCACGTGTTGAACGCTTGGTTAATAAATATGTTGCCTTGGGTGGAGAGCAAGCCTTTAATGTCTTGCAAGTTACAGAGCAGCAAATTATTGATGCCATGTTGCTTGCCAATAGTCACGGTCATATAGCCTGCACACAAGGTGGTGAGTGCTTAGCTGGATTAATTCGCGCAGGCGAGCTTGGACTTGTGCAAGCAAATGAGCATTGTGTACTTGATGCCACAGCGCATAGTATTAAATTTTCTGGCTTTCAAGACATGTATTTTGAGGATAGTTACCCAGCTGAATATGGCATTAAACCTCATGCAGCTTTTGTTAATAAACCTGACCTGCTACTTGACCCACAAGAAAAACAAGGTCTTGAGGGTAAGGCCTATACTGAAAAAGTAGCTGAAATTATAGTGCAAAAGTTAAGCTTAGAGCGTAAATAAAACTCTAATTTTATTCATGGTGATAGGGAATATTGCGTAATATAGCTTCTGCACGGTATATTTGTTCAAGTAATAATACATGTGCAAGTTCATGGGGCAGGGTCATAGGGCCAAGAGATAGCATATAATGCGCAGTTTTTCTTACACAATCAGCCAAGCCAAAAGCACCACCTATGATAAAACATGGTGTTTTAGCTTGTAGGGTGAGGTTTTGTAAGAAGTTTGCAAAGTCTTTTGAGCTTAGAGTTTTACCGTGTTCATCAAGACAGATGATGTAATCCTTTGGTTTAAGTGTAGCGATAATCTTTTGCCCTTCCTTCATATTGCGTTCTGGTATGGATAGGGCTTGGTTGGCGTCTTTGACAATGAGGTGTTCAACATTTCGCCACTGTTTTAGGCGTTTGTTGTAATGAGCAGATGCGTCTTTCCAGTGTGCAGTTTTTAATGCACCTACTGATATTATACGTAAAGGTTTTAAGGCCATAAAAATCCTTAATTTATTGATTCAAAAGATATCTAATTATTATGAGTACCGAGCACAAAATACTCTCTTTTTATGAAGGCGTCCACTGTTTAGAGCAGGGTGGAGTGCTTATTTACCCAACGGAAACTTTTTTTGCTGTGGGTTGTAGAGTGCATCATGAAGTAGCTCTTGAGGGCTTATATGGTGCAAAAAGACGACCTAAAGCAAGGCCAATACCTGTGCTTGCGGCAGATATGCAGCAAGTACAAACTGTTGCTATGCTCAGTGAGGTTGAAAAAAGACTGGTGGAGCAGTTTTGGCCAGGCCCTTTAACGCTTATAACAAAGGCTCGTGATTCTGTACCTAATTTGGTTAGTGCTGGTAGTGGTAAGATTGCTCTACGTATTTCGTCGCATCCTTTGGCTATGACATTAGCTAAGGCTGTAGGAGACTTATTGGTATGTAGCAGTGCTAATATTAGTGGAGAACCACCTGTTTCAAATGTTTTGGATTTATCACCAAGGCTTATGGAGCAAGTTGATGGTATTATTTTGGGACAACCAAGCCCGCAAGGTGTGCATGCATCAACTTTAGTAGAGGTGGGGCAAGATAATGCACTATATATTAGACGTAAGGGTGCTGTATCTGAGTTAGCTTTGCTAGAGCGTGGTTGGCGTATAATTGAATAATTAAAGGTCTGGTATATTTATAAAATTTTAAGGTTACGGCTATCACAATTGACGAAAAGTCGACTGATTAAATATTAAGGAAACGCTGATTAAATCAACAAGTCAAAAA
>CAYJPT010000200.1:0-3435 GCA_964372165.1 uncultured Desulfovibrionaceae bacterium
GCAAAGGTCTTATGGTGGTACGGTTTTTGAATAAAAGGTTATTACTTGGGGTCACTGACCACCAGATAACCCTTTTGAAGGAAACTGAAGATGATGATAACAAAAACAACTTGGAATTTAAGGAAGTTATGGAAATGGTGCAAAGCCAAAAATCTGACGACTAGTTTTTGTAGCCTCCTTTTTGTTGTGCTAATGCCAAGCTTGGCTTTAGCCGCTCAAGATCTCGTTATGCCACCTTTGCAATTGACATTGTCTGGTGGCGCATCTGATCCTGAAAAAGTAACAGTCTTACTTGAAATCCTCTTTCTTCTAACCATATTGTCTGTGGCTCCGGCTATTATGCTAACGGTCACAAGCTTTACCCGAATCATCATAGTCTTTAGTTTTTTGCGTCAAGCTATGGGTGTTCAGCAGCTTCCTCCTACACAAATTCTTGCCTCTTTAGCAATATTTATGACCATTGTTATAATGTATCCGGTGGGTAAGCAAATTAATGACACAGCCTTACAACCCTATCTTAATGAAGTAATAGATTACCGTGTGGCTTTAGATCGTGCACAAGTGCCTTTACGTACCTTTATGTTTAAGCACACACGTGAAAAAGATATATCAGTTTTTTATGCAATTTCACGCATGGAAGCTCCCAAAAATAAAGATGAAGTGCCGACAATAATGCTTGCGGCAGCTTACGTAATTAGTGAATTAAAAACTGCATTCACTATTGGTTTTTTGATTTATATTCCATTCTTAGTATTGGATATGGTTATCTCTAGTGTGCTTTTGGCTATGGGTATGATGATGCTGCCGCCAATGATGGTGTCCATGCCCTTTAAGTTGTTACTGTTTGTAATGGTTGATGGTTGGAACTTATTAGTAGGTTCTTTAGTTAACTCCTTTATCTTATAAGAGAGGATAATATGTCTCCAGAATTTGTTGTTGGTTTTGGCCGTCAAGCCATTGAACTTTGTTTAATGATGGCATTGCCCATGCTAGGTGTTGGCTTAACCGTTGGTGTGATAGTTAGTATTATTCAAGCTGCAACACAAATACAAGAAATGACACTTACCTTTATTCCAAAGATATTGTCTATGTTTGTAGCTTTGCTTTTAGCTTTACCTTGGATTATGGAAAGGATGATTACTTTTACACGCAATGTTTTTATAAATATTCCAACTTATATTCAATAAATAAGAGTTCTGCACAATTACTTTTTCAGCATAATTTTGTGAAAATTGTAAAAAAGTTTACAAAAAATTACAGTGCAGGACTAAAAGGCTTGAAAATCAATCGCTTGCGTTGTTTTCTGTAGCCGTAAGGTTCGCTTTGCTCACCTAACGGCTACGGTTTTGCCGCCCTTCGGGTAGGACTCTTGATTTGTCGGTCGCATTGGCTGCTGTCAACGCTCCATAAGACTGCGCACAATGAATTGTGCAGTAGTCTTTAAATGTATAATAGTATATTGTTTATAAAAAAACAGGTCAATGTATCATGCATTGACCTGTTTTTTTATTTATTAAATTGCAGTATAAATTATTAGTAAACGCCTTGCTGAATCATAGCGTCGGCAACTTTACGAAATCCTGCAATGTTACCACCAAGTACATAATCGCCTGCGCAGTCAAACTCTTGAGCAGTTTGGCTTGCAGCTGTAAAAATTCCAAGCATAATATCTTTTAATTTTTCATCAACTTGGTTAAAAGTCCATGCTTGCATGCTTGCATTTTGCGCCATTTCTAATTGACTTGTGGAAACTCCACCGGCATTGGCGCACTTACCCGGACCATAAGCAATTTGGGCAGCTTTAAATACTTCAATAGCTTCTGGAGTGGACGGCATATTTGCACCTTCGCTAACAAGGTAACAACCATTTTTTATAAGAATTTTAGCATCTTCACCTGTTAGTTCATTTTGTGTGGCACTTGGGAAAGCAAGGTCACAAGGCATATGCCATACAGGATGCTGATTTTTTGGGTAATCTTTGAGCGGAATATATTTTGCGTCTGGGCAAAGCTCGATATAGCGTGTCAGTGATGCACGCTCAATGTCTTTTACTTGCTTTAATACTTCAAGGTTAATGCCGGCAGTATGATGCACTGTACCTTTTGAGTCACTGATTGTAACAGCTTTTGCACCCAGTTGGTTTAACTTTTCTATAGTATAAATTGCAACATTACCAGATCCGGATACAGCTGCAGTGCTACCTTTAATATCTTTACCTATAGCATTTAACATGTTTTCGGCAAAATAAACACAACCATATCCTGTAGCTTCTGTACGCACAAGAGAGCCGCCCCAAAGTAAGCCTTTACCTGTAAGAACACCATCAAATCTTGAGGTGAGGCGTTTATATTGTCCAAAGAGGTAACCAACCTCACGAGCTCCAACTCCAATGTCGCCAGCAGGTACGTCTACAGTATTGCCTATAATTTTAGATAATTCTGTCATAAAAGCTTGGCAAAAACGCATTACTTCGCCATCACTTTTACCTTTAGGGTCAAAATCGCTACCGCCCTTGCCGCCACCAATAGCTAAGCCGCTTAGGCTATTTTTGAAAATTTGTTCAAAACCTAAGAATTTTAAAATGCTTTGATTTACACTGGGATGAAAGCGTAAGCCGCCTTTATATGGTCCTATAGCTGAGTTAAATTGTACACGATAACCACGATTAACTTGCACACGACCTTTGTCATCTGTCCAAGCTACACGAAAGATAAGTTGTCTTTCTGGCTCAGTAATACGTTCTAAAATATTGTGTTGTTGGTATTTGCTTTCACGTTCGAATAAAGGCTCAAGTGAATCTACAACTTCTTTTACTGCTTGCATAAATTCAGGTTGATGAGCACATACTTTTTTCATTTTGCGCATGACTTTTTGCGAATAATTGACGGCCATAGTCTTCTCCTTAAAATTTTTTCCTTTGCTACTCTATAAGAATAATAGAAGAAAAAAAAGCCAAAAAAACACCTTTTTGCGGTTTATTATAATAGATGATGCATAACATGCGTAAATAAAAGTAATATTTTTATGGTTATATATTTGTGCTATTTCTCATAAGTTGCAGCAAATTTAATATAGTTTAATACAAAAGTAAGACCACTGCACAAATCATTGTGCGGAGAGTTTTGAAGTATTGACATTGTTTAAAAGAGATTTCCGTCTAATTATGATATTGCAGTATGAGATGCATTTAAGGAAATGCTGATTTATTCTGCTTGCAGAATAAATCACAGAGTGCTGACAAAGTCAGCACGAGCCGATAAATCAAGAGTAGGCGCAATTCATTTGCGCCGTTAAACAAATGATTTTCGTGCCTTACTGCCAAGGCAGCTTGTCTGCCTTAGGCGGCACAAACACCTGAAAGGTGGTTTGTCATCAGTCTGTGATTTATTCTGCAAGCAGAATAAATCAGAAAGGCACACTGCCTTCATTCGCCCT
>CAYJPT010000201.1:0-3429 GCA_964372165.1 uncultured Desulfovibrionaceae bacterium
GGTGTAGACGTAAACACGCGTAAATATTGCTATGAAGGTGCAGATGAATGTAATCCAAGACATTGGTCAGATTCCGCACTCATTATTGCCGCAAAGCAAAACAATTACCCTATGGCAAAGCTTCTTTTGGAGTATGGGGCAGACTCTTCGCTTTGTGAAGAATGTGAAGGTGGCACCGCATTGCATTATGCCAAAGCACCTTCCATAGTACAATTACTTATTGACTATGGTGTAGATGTAAATACAGGGGCAGGGCAAGATGGGCAGGGGCAAACACCCCTTATGTGGGCAGCAGGAAGCCACCATACCGAAAAGGCAAAAATCCTCCTAGAGCATGGTGCAGACATGTATACTTCCGACTACATAGATGGAACTGCGGCGCATATGGCCGCCGAAGTTGGATGTGTTGCCATTGTGGAGCTTCTTTTGAAGGCAGGTTTTGATTCTAATTTTATAGCCCCACAAAGCATGAGCCTGCTCTGGCATGGAAGACACGTATTATCAGATAAAGATGGGGAGAAGTTTTTAAAGCTTATTATAAAATATGGTTATGATATTAATATGAAATATCGAGGTTCCACGGATTTTATGCACTTAGCCCCTTACAAAAGCTTGAGTGTGATAAAACTGCTTGTGAAATATGGGGCTGATATTCATGCTTTAGACGAAAACGGCAAAAGCGTTTTTGGGCATATTGATAAACATAGCAACGCCAAGAATTTAGCATATCTTTTCTCTTTAGGCATTAAAATGACTAAGGCTGATGAAGAAAGTCTCTTTTACTGTGTGAAAAATGATTTATGGGATATTTTACAAGTATTTTTAGAAAATTATAGCCTATGGGAAAATGCGAAAAGCCCAGAGTGTGAAAAAGTACGTGAACGTTTCCAAAGTGCTCTAAATTATGGAAAATATACACATGATAAGCAGCGTAAAGGAAGTAGATCGCTGGGCAATGCAGATAACTTGAATACGTGTTTAGCACTCACTGTACCAGAAGATATGTATAAGCTTAGGCCCAATTTCAAAGCATTGATAAAGGCTAATGCGCGCAAAAAGTAAAAGTAAGATGAAGAAATATTTTGTTAAGTGAAGAAATAAATTATTCATTTAGGTGATGTGATTCAAATAAATATTCCATAATTTCTTGAACTTTTAAATCTCTACGCTCTACAATTTCTTTTTGTTCCCATTTGGTGAACTTTACAAGTGATTTTATTGAAGAATAATTACTGTTATTATAAGCCATCTTTTTAGCATCAAAATTACTATCAGAGATACTTCTATTGATTTTTGCTTCAAGCATCGAAAGGTTGCCAATGCTATTTTGTAAGTCATCCTCTACGACAACTGAGTTGTCTGCATTAGCATGAATATGTTCTATGTCAAAAGCTGTCTCAAATAATAATTGTTTAATTCTTTTTATATCGGTGTTTATTTTTACTTCATCTAAATAGGAAAGCATTTGACAAATAAGATTTTTCTTTTTTGCATTATATGCAATGTACCCAGACAATTCATTTTTCGCGTCATTTTTATTATATGTTTTTAATTGCTCTCTGAGATCGCAACTAAATTTATTATAACCGTTGCGTACTATATTTTTTATTGAATTCTGAAAAAAAGAACGAGTTTTAATTATAGATTTGTCAAAACTAACACTGTAAATAAACGCTATCTTATTTATTAAAATAAGTGACTCAGATAGCATTTGTGCAACGTTTGGATTGTCAAAATTTATGTAAAGTATTTGGTACACCATTCTCCAATACTTACTATATCTTGATCTAAATAAGAGTTCGTAAGAAAACATATTTTCAACAGAAATAAATTTATTTGAGTGCCATTTGAATCTAGTTTCTATACATTTCTTAATTTCTGCAAGTGATAGTTCTAGCTTAGTGTCTTCATTGCTAGCTTTACTAAAATGCTCCCAATTATTTATGCCTAAAATAGTGTCAAATAAACGTTCAAAAAATGTTTCTGTGTTATAATCAAAGAGTACATTAGGTAAATCATATTTTGCAATGATATAGTCTCGATATATTCCTAATACATCAATTATATTTGTAACATTATTGGCATATGCAATATTTTTATCATCGATAAGTTTATACAATTCGTTTATTTCATCAAAGATACTTTCATCGTGCTCATCTTTATCTCTAAGGTACTCATACATCCTCACCTTAAATAAATCTCCACCATTCAGATCAAGACCAGTTGTATTAATAGTATTAAAAATTTGTATTGTCTTAGAAATGCCAGCGTAGGTCTCAATTGCAACAAAGTAAATCTGAGTATAAATATACGTAATAAATTTTTCAATTTCAAAATGAGCTTCAACTTCTATATTGTTATCAAAGTATTCTGAAACTGCCTTTGCAGCTATAATATAGTTATTTTGTAAATTCTGAGTATTATCTAGTTCATCTAACCCCTTTAGATTTAAAAAGCAATTCAAAAAGTCATCTTGCGACCCATTATTTACTCTTGTTTCCAGCCAGATAAAATTTAATGTACTTAACTTATCATTATCAGGGTACTTTAGCTGTAATACTTTAAGTAACACTATGATTGTTGAAATACGCTGTTGACCATCTATAACTTCTTGTTCATACTCATTTTTACTAATAAATTTTTTCTCAGACAATTGCATTGTCCCAATAAACATAGCTTCTTGTTTCTCTATTTGTTTTTCAAAACCCCAATATCCCTTAAATATGTCATCGACAAATGGCTCTAGTTGATCTTCTGACCAAGAATATGGGCGCTGGAATATTGGTATCACATATTTTACATTATTCAACAAGGGTATGAAGCCTGATTTGTCTCCTTTAATAGTATAAGTTAACGCCCGTATATAAAATTTTTTACCATCATTATATAGCTTAATAACTTTATTTTTAGTTTCAATTTTACGAATTTTAAAAAATGCACCTCGACTAGACTTCAAAAAATCACCTTCTTTTAAGTCTACAATTTTAACTCTAACTCCACATGAAAAATCTTTGCACTCATTATAATCAAAAATGGCTTTTTCTGCAGTAGTTATTTTTATTTGCAATTTATTTATCAGCACAGGGTCACTTATCACTTTAGCTACGGAGCAGATACTAAGCCCATCTGCTATTGCAATATAATCTCCTTTTTTTACATTTTTCTCAAAGCTCTTAGTGTTTTTGCCAACAAAAACAATATTATTTCTGCGGAATATGCTGATTATAGACTGATTCTTACTACCAACATCATCCCAGCGCGATCCAACTTTCCATACATTGCACATAATGAAGTCCTCTTAATAGGTTAAAATATTAATGAGTTTTATTAAAATTAATTATTCTGCCTATAGCCTGTGTCTCCTAGATATGATAGCTTTGTAACTGTATTTCAATATTTTTTCTAATCTCATCCCTAAGCCACTCTGGT
>CAYJPT010000202.1:0-3424 GCA_964372165.1 uncultured Desulfovibrionaceae bacterium
ATCATCGCTTCAATTCACGAATAAGGATATTAGCCTCTTCTCCAGTAAGGCTGCTGAGCTCTTTGCCATACATGTTAGAGCTTAAAGTTTCTGCTGATTGGCCTTTTTCTGCAGCTATACGCTGAATTAGTGTTTTTTGATTGGAGCTTACAGGTTTATTTCCACCACCGTTGAGAGTACTTTTATTTGCCTGTGTGCGCTGGGGAGAGGATGATCTGCTAAATGAGCCTCCCGATGTAGCTGGTAGAAAATAATCATTTTTGCCTGTCTGTTCTATGATTTTACTTAATTCTTTCATTGTGTTACCCAAAGCAATGTTACAAGCTTCGTGTACAGTTTTGCCTTCGGCAACCATAGAGGCACTAATGCCGCTTTCATCCTTGACCATTGCTTGGCAGATGTAGCCGTTTTGCACTTCCGATACAAAACTTGTTGTAATTTCACGTGTTTTCATTATGAATTTCCTTTTGTTAACACTGTCGGCAGTGCGTCAGCTTAATCATTTTGGTTGTATTGATGTGGTTGGCTAATAAACTAATTATTTTTAATAGCTTACTAGTCTTGCCTTGAGCCACTGTATAAAACTGTCTCGCTCATAACCAACCTTATTGCCAATCCGCACCTTGTTGGGTACACCTTGCCCGAGAGCGTCCAGGTTTGAGAAGGTTTTAACCGCAATAAGTCCCCCAAGTGCTTGGGATGCAGTGTGTCGTGTAAATACAGCAGGTAAGCTCTGCTCAAGAGCTGTGAAAAAGGCAGAAGAACCTATATCATGCATAAGCACACCTTGGTTGTGTGCGCCTTGGTCATATGCGTTTGTTCTGTTTTGGTAAAAAGGATACATCATTTTCCCTCCTTGATTAAGATTAATATGGATGTTGGATTAGGTTATTTAAGGCTGCTTTGGGAAGTTATATATAATAGTGTAAATTCTTGACGTGTTAGCGCATTATCATGAACGTGCGTTAAGAACAAAAGAAGATTTGTGTTGCATTTGTGAACATTTTGTAGTACATTTTATTCACGCTATATAACAAAAGCCTTGGAGTAAATAAATGTTAAAAACAGCAAGCATAAACTTACGTGTTAATCCTGAGGTCAAAGCCAATGCCCAAGCTTTATTTGCAAGCTTTGGTCTAAGTGTTACCGATGCTATTCAGATTTTCTTACATCAATCCTTGTTAGTAGGTGGACTACCGTTTGAAGTTAAGCAGCCTAGATATAACGAAGAAACTGAGCAAGCCATGCAAGAAACAAGGGACATCATAAGTGGCAAGGTAGAAGCTAAAACATACACTTCTACATCTGAACTATTTGAGGATATAGACAAAGATGCTTAAGCTTCAAACCACTAGCCAATTCAGAAAGGATGTAAAGAAGTTACGGAAACGTAATGTAGATATGGAGCTACTTGAGAATGTCATTGACCTTCTTTTACATCAGAAAACCTTGCCTGCACATAATTTAGATCACCCACTTAAAGGCAATTATCATGGATTTAGAGAGTGTCATATAAAACCAGATTGGTTACTCATATATGCAATTGATGGTGATAAGCTTATCCTTACTGTCTCTCGCACAGGGACTCATGCAGACTTGTTTTAGATAAGTATATTAAGTGCTAATCGCTAAGCTTGTTCTACTTCGGAATTCTAGTTCCCTTAACTAACCATGAACCTTTAGGATTATTATCTTTACCTCTAGTCTTAGCTAAATAACTTGCTTGATGTGAGCATTGGTTCATCTTGGCATTGAAGTCATCTGCATTGCGGTTGACAGTGATACCGTTTTCGCCTTGTTTGTTGCAGTGGTCTACAAGACCTTGAGCTTCCGTATGTAAGGCTTGTTGCCATTGGCGTTCGACTTCTTGTAAAATTGGTAAAGCTTTGCGGTGAGCATTGCCATTTACCATTATAACTCCATGCATATGCGGATGTGGGCTATTGCCGTGCTGCTCCGTGACTGTCACTAGCCTTGGGTCAACCCTATGTCCTCCCTCAATCTTTGCTCTCTGTAACTTTCTTTGGAGATTGTAATTAAAATCACTTAGTTGGCTATTGTCAGGTGTAACACTACCATCAGTAGGATAACGTAGGTCAAAACGAACTTGCATGACTTTGCTATGTTTATCTGTCATGTCAACTAGGTGTGCATGATGTTTGTCCAATACTTCCTCTAAGCATGACAAGTTCTTTCCCTGATTGGTGTTGATGCTTAAACCATTGTGAGTAGGGTTAGTAGTTGTTTTCTTTTTCATTTCTTACCTCTTTGTGTTAAAATATTGTTGGGTGTTATGTAACCGTGTGTTTATATACGTTTAATAATGTATAATTGGGCTAGGTAATTATGTATAATAGGTATTACCAATATAACCTAGATGCTGTCAGACAAGCTAAGCCTTGATTTCTCATATGCCTACGAATCTTGAATATCTGAATTCACGGTCTTATGTTTCCATACTATAGTGGCGGAAAAGTTTTTAATAATAAAAAAGACTTAATGTGTGGATTAGCTTCACTTTGACCTTTATAACAATCTTTGCTAAATTGTGTTATGAACGTACTAAGGAGGCTTGTATGAATATATCCCTGACCCCTGTTTTAGAAAATATGGTTAAGGCTAAGGTGGAGAGTGGCTACTATAATAATGCTAGTGAGGTCATCCGTGAGGCTTTGAGGCTTATGGACACTAATGAGCAACTGCTGACTCAAGCCAAGCTAAGCCTTTTACAAAAGCATCTTGCCGAGGGTGTGGACGATATTGCCACGGGCAAAATCACAAGTTTAAGCACTGCGACTGAGGTAGGGCATTTTTTTGATGGCATTAGGAGTGGGGGCACGGAATAGTGCATAAGTTCGTCCTTAAGGTTTCATCTCATGCTAGGCGTGACCTTCGCTCCATATGGCAGTACACTCTTGATGAATGGGGTAAGGAACAAGTTGAAAGATACCTGCATGACATTGAGTAAATTTTTACAAAGTTACTCGACTTCCCTAAGCTTGGGAAAAAGCGACCTGAACTGTTGCCTGACTGCCATTCGCTATCAGTGGGGCAACACATCATTTTTTACTGTCCATCTGGTAATGTGGTTAGTATCCTGCGGGTGCTTCACCAGTAGATAGACATCCCAAGCCACCTACAAGGGTAGTTGGGCGTTATACATTGAGAAGATTGTTATGCAAAGCGAGTAATACAAAAACTTTCTAGTCTAATGGAAATGATTCCATACATGCATCCCTTATGGTTGCAATAAGAATTTTAGCTCAATTTTGCGTTCCGTAGTAATTTGAATTTCCTCTTTTGATAGCAAGGTAAAGCGGAGCATTTTTTGAGGGAAATCTGTGTTTTGGGTAGAACAAAAAGATTACTAAGCATATTTGCTCCCAATCCAGCGAGTCCAAACCCACGCTTATCAGCTTCAGAT
>CAYJPT010000203.1:0-3422 GCA_964372165.1 uncultured Desulfovibrionaceae bacterium
GTTGCGCGTTGCAGCACCTGCGCATACGCTCCGTCGCAGCAAATTACTCAAAAAACCTTCCCCAACCTCATACATTTACATTGTTCAAATAAAATCTCTTATGCATAAATTTGAAATTAGAATGCCAGTGTATGTTATTTTTTAATTGAACAATGCATCATAACTCACGCTGTTGTGCGCATGCCATGATTTTGCATATGTTCAAACCTTGACAAAACGTAGCAACTCAAGCATTCTTTTGTGTGCAAAAGTGCCATTGAGGGCTTAATAGGGAATCTCGTGCAAATCGGGAGCGGACCCGCCGCCGTAATCCTCGTAGTATTTTTTCTAATATACCACTGGAGTAATCTGGGAAGGTTGAAAAAAAGGGGTAAGTCGGAAGACCTGCTTTTGTAAGTAAGCGTATGACCAAACTTTGATTTAACTTTTAATAAATATCTTTTATTGAAGCATAGTAATTGTTGGTCAACGAGCATGTGGCAACGGGTATTTGCTGTGATGTTCTTGAGATGTATCCTCCGCTTTAATAGGCGGAGTTTTCTTTTGGCAGCACGGTTATTTTACTATAGGTATTTAAAACTTATAGTTTTTTGTAATGGACTGAACAGGAGAGAATTTGATGCATAGGAAAATTAGTTTATATTTTGCATGGTTGTTACTAGCTATATGTTTAGTTGGACAAAGCAATACAGCTTATGCTGCTGAAAAATGGGTCAATATATTAGCTTTTTTTGGAACAAGCGTGCCAGAAGCAAAGCTTGCCCTAGATGCAATCGAAAAGGCGTATGCTAAAGATAATACAACAGTGATTGTTGCTTATACATCTGATATAATACGTAAAAAATTAAAAAAATCCGGTCAAGATATCCCATCAATAAATGCTGCTTTAAATCAAGCTGCCGCTAAGGGCTATACTCATGTGCGAGTACAATCCTTTCATGTGGGTGCAGCTGAGGAATTTTATAATTTGCAGCGCATGATTGTAAAAAACCTTACCGCTAAACCAAATCAATTTAAGAGTGTTTTGCTTGGATACCCGCTTATGTCTTCAGGTCAAGACTTGTATGAAGTGCGTGATGTATTGTTGCAATCGCTACCTAAAGAGCGCAAACAAGAAGAGGCTATTGTCTTTATGGGACACGGAAACCATCATGGGCCTGGGGACATCATGCTTTATGCATTAGAAAAGGCCTTACAAGAAAAAGATGCTAATATATACGTAGCTTCTGTTGAGGGTAGCAATACTTTTGAAAAAGTACTTAGTAAGCTTAAGCAAAATGATATTAAAAGTGTATGGCTACAGCCATTTATGGTTGTGGCGGGCGATCATGCCCGTAATGATATGGCAGGGCCTGAGCCAGACTCTTGGTTATCTCAATTACAAGCTGCTGGCATAAAAGCTAATGTACATATGTTAGGTCTTGGTGAAATACAGGGCATACAAAATATATTTTTGCGGCATACCAAGAATGCATATGATGATTTGGCCAATAGTAAAAAGAGTGATTAATGTAGTCGGCCGTAAAAAAATCTTTTTGTTTTGTTAAATTGCCAGAAAGTAGCATTTGATGTTTTATTTCTGGCAATTTAAAACTCATTTTATGTTAAAGTATTAATATGTTTTTTAGTGGCGACTGGATTATCTTTTGAGAAATGCATTAATATCAACTTCTGAAAATGCCGGACCTTCGATACTCATATGCTTTAAAAAAGTTTTACGTTTTTCTTTGCTTTCAAACTCAAAGCCCATAAGTGCGCGCCCGACCATTTCACCACTATTGCGATAGTTAAAGTAGCAGATATTGCTAAGTTTAGAAACGTCCTCCATAAATTCAAGCAAAGCTCCAGGACGTTCAGGAAACTCTATCATCGCCATGTATGGGTCTTGCCAAAGTTCAGAATTGGCATTGATAATTCTAAACCCTACATCTTCTCTAGTAGTTACATTATGAAAGGTGTAATTATGAGCTTTTAATATATCTTCAAGCTTATCAAGCTGCTGGCTTACGCCTTTGAAGCCAAAAATTGGGTAAGCGTGCTCGGTTTGTACTTTGCCATAGAGGAAATCTTCAATGTTTAGCTCCAAGTCACTTACCGTTGTAAGCAACTTTAACATCGACCCTGTGCGCTCAGAAATTTCTATTTCATAACAGCGCTTTAACGTAGCACCAATGCTTGCACGCCCTGCAATCCATGATAAACGTGCAAAGTCCATATTTGCACCAGAAACAACAACAGCTACATTTTTACCCTTAAGCTCTTCTTGCATTTTCAAATATGCTGCCATGCCCAAGGCCCCTGATGGCTCTGGTAAAGTGCGTGCAAGCTCCCATATTTTTTGTATGGCTGCACAAACATCATCATTAGAAACACTTATATAGTCATCAATATATTTATTGCAAAGTTCAAAGGTGTAATCACCTACATGCTTAACTGCTGTGCCATCACAAAACACATCTAAATGTTCAAGAGTAGTAGGTTTACCTGCCTTGACTGCAGCATGCATGCTTGCTTGATCTTCACCCTCGACGCCAATAATTTTAATATGCGGAGCATGTGCTTTTAAGATAGTGGAAACACCAGCTGCAAAGCCACCACCACCAATTTGCAAAAATACTACATCAGGCCAAACGGGGCTCATGAGTAGTTCATCACCAATAGTGCCTTGCCCTGCAACCACTAAGGGGTGGTCATAGGGGTGCACATAAAGCATATCATACTTAATTGCAGCAGCATCTGCTTCACGGCGAGCATCGTCAAAAGTATCACCACTGATAATAATTTCAACAAATTCTCCACCAATGCGTGCAACTTCATTAGCTTTCATGCGTGCAACAGTAATGGGCATAGTAATGCGTGCTTTAACTTTTAGTTTAGCGGCTGCTAAGGCCACACCTTGAGCGTGATTTCCAGCTGAGGCTGTAACAACACCACGAGCTAAAGTTTTAGCATCTTGAGAAGCCATGAAATTATATGCACCACGCCATTTATAAGAATGTACAGGTGATAAATCTTCGCGCTTTAAAAGTAAAATACCACCTCCATCTTGAGGGTACTGTTCTAAAGGTGTTTTATCACATACTTGATAAATATTACTGCGGGCACGGGTAATTAATTTTAATAGCTCTTTTTCTTGCATGATTATTGTGTGGTGTTAAAAGTGTTGTAGTATGTAATTGGATTTTATTATTTATAAACAATATTTTTCAAATAGTTATGCTGTTTTTCAGATGTCGACTAATTACGACATCGTAAGTTATGCAATGTTATAAAAGACTTTGCACAATAGATTGCGCAAAGCCTTAATATTTTTTGCTTTCTTTGTGATATGTTATGATGCTAATTTCAGCGTTTTACACAAAAAAATATTATGGAAACGCTGATTAAATCAACAAGTCAAAAAACATATTGTGCGTTTCCTT
>CAYJPT010000204.1:0-3366 GCA_964372165.1 uncultured Desulfovibrionaceae bacterium
AAAATTTTAAAAAGGTTGATCGCCTTTTTCTGTAAACAAAGTAATCTCATGGCGTGCTTTTTCCAATTGTTCACGGCACATTTTTGTAATTTGCATACCCTCTTTATATAATTCAACACTTTGCTCTAATGCTACTTCGTCTTTTTCCAATGCAGTCACAATAACTTGCAACCTTTCCATACGCTCTTCAAAAGTTTTCGGTTCACCTGTAGCATTATTTAATATTTTTTCATCACTCATACTTAACTCTCATTTATTTAAAACAATATTAATCATCTAGCAATTTTGTACTTTTTTCCTGTACATTGGCTATAATTTCACCATCTAATAAGGTCATATGCACTGAACTACCAACATTTACCTGCTCAACTGACGACAAAACACGTCCCGAATCTGTTTTCAAAAGTGCATAACCTCGCGCAAGCGGACCTAGTGGACTACATGCTTTTAGACCTAAATTATAACCTTCAAGTAATGTATGCTTACGCTCAACATAACGTGTAAATGATGTTGGCAAAGTGTCAATATATCTATTTAAGATTTCATTATGCTTATCAAAAAAGTTCTGACCACTATGCATAAGTCGTGCCTCAAGGCTTTTTAACGCATCATCTTGACGCTGCCACATACGCAAAGGTGAAAGCCATTTTATTGCTTGCTCAGCCTGAGCCAAGCGCTGTGCACATAGCTGCACCTTGTCATCCAAAGCATCAGTAAGAGCCATCTCAAGACCATCAACATACTGCATAAGCTCCTCACGCTCCGGCCACAATAATTGTGCTGCGTGACTTGGAGTTGCAGCACGCACATCAGCCGTCATATCGGCAAGGCACACATCAACCTCATGCCCAACTCCTGCTAAAACAGGTATAGGTGAATTATAAATCGCATCTGCTAAACATTCTTCATTAAATGCCCACAAATCTTCAAGTGATCCACCGCCGCGTATAAGCACAATTACTTCTGCAAAGCCTTGCTCTACAATTAACTTTATAACCTCACTCATGGCAAGTGCTGCACCTTCACCCTGCACCAAGGTTGGATATATACGAATATGTGCACCTGTTCCACGGTCATCAGCAATAGTCAAAAAATCATGTATAGCTGCCCCCGTGGGTGCAGTAATAACTGCAACGCGCTTAGGATTATAAATTAGAGGACGCTTGCGTTGCGTGTCAAAATAACCTTTTGCCATAAGCTTTGTTTTCAAAGCTTCAAAAGCTGCATATAATGCACCACGTCCATCATCTTGTACAATAGCCACAGTTAATTGATAATTGCCACGTTGAGCATATACAGAAATATTACCGGCACAAAGAATTTGTTGCCCATTGGTAATAGTTTGGGCAAGTGATGGCCTTGGACCATCACTAAATACTTCACCGGTTAAAGGGTCAAACCCTTCTGAGGCACGTTGATTTTTCTTAAACCATACACAATTTAGTAAAGCATCATTATCCTTTAGTGAAAAATATATATGCCCAGAACTTGGACGTGAAAGATTACTCACCTCACCTTTTACCCAAACAAAAGGAAATTGAGCATCAAATAACCGCCTTATATTATCGGTTAATTCTTTAACACTAAAAATTGTACTCAAACTAAATGCCCCAACCAGCTAAAACCTTAGCCTGCCAATCTGAAAATTCTTGCATAAAATTTTGTAAGCTAAGCTCGGATTTTTCTCCACTTCGTCTATCCTTAGCCTCAACAATATTACGTTCAAAGCCCTTGTTACCTAAGAATATTTGCATTGGTATACCTATTAAATCAGCATCTTTAAATTTGACACCTGGGCGTTCTTCACGGTCATCAAGTAATACATCAATACCCTTAGCTTCAAGCTCAGCCTTTAATGTATCAAGTTTTTCACAAAGCACATCATTTTTGGGGTCAAGGTTCACCAAAAGCACATCATATGGTGCTAAAGGCGGCGGAAATACTATACCATATTCATCATGGTTTTGCTCAATACAAGCCGCCACAACACGTGAAACTCCAATACCATAGCAACCCATAATCATAAGCTGCTCTTTACCATCTTGATCAAGAAAAGTTGCTTTCATGGATTCACTGTATTTTGTGCCAAGCTTAAATACATGCCCAACCTCAATGCCCTTAGGTAACTCAAGCTTACCACCACACTTAGGGCATGGGTCAAGCTCCGTAATCATCCGTAAATCAGCATATGCAGTTACTTTACAATCACGCCCAAGATCAACATGTAGCAAATGAG
Source organism: uncultured Desulfovibrionaceae bacterium (assembly GCA_964372165.1). Classification (GTDB taxonomy): domain Bacteria; phylum Desulfobacterota; class Desulfovibrionia; order Desulfovibrionales; family Desulfovibrionaceae; genus CAYJAD01. The sequence continues at coordinate 2,237 of CAYJPT010000204.1, forward strand.
TATCAGTTTTATTTGCTCCGCAAACCCAATCTGTGGCACCTTGTAATTCATAATCGGCGTAAATTGTTACATTCTCACTAAGCTCCACCGGTCCTGCAAAACCCACCTCTGCCTTTGACCAAGCCTTTACCTCTTCAGGGCTTGCCATTTCAACTATTGTAGCATCCAGTAAATTCTTAAGCTTTATGTCATTAACTACACGATCACCACGCACAAGCACTGCAACTGCAGCACCATCAACGTTAAATAACAATGTTTTAATAAGTTGAGTGGGCTCAATCTTCATAAGTTTGCATACATCTTCAACCGTATGCGCACCAGGAGTTGATACACTCTCATACTCCACACAGTTACCACTATGGCCTTGACCATCATGCATTACTGCCGCCCGTTCAACATTTGAAGCAAACTCACATGCCGTACATGTAGCAATGGTATCTTCACCTGTTTGTGCAAGCACCATAAATTCATGTGAAAAGTTACCACCAATAGATCCAGAGTCAGCCTCAACTGCTCTAAACTTCAACGCCATACGTGCAAAAACTTTTTGGTACGCTTCATACATCTTTTTATAACTAATATCAGCGCCCTCATCAGTGGCATCAAAAGAATATGCATCCTTCATAACAAACTCACGCCCACGCAAAAGTCCAAATCGAGGGCGCATTTCATCACGAAACTTTGTCTGAATTTGATATAAATTAAATGGAAGCTGCCTATAAGAACGCACCTCACCACGTATCAAATCCGTTATCACCTCTTCATGCGTTGGTCCTAAGCAGTAATCTCGCTCATGTCTGTCCTTTAAACGCATAAGCTCCTTACCATAAAAATCCCATCGCCCCGTCTCTTGCCATAAATCAGCAGGACAAGCCGCAGGCAATAATAACTCTTGCGCTCCAGCAGCGTTCATCTCCTCTCGTACAATTTGCTTTGCCTTTTCTAAAACACGCAATCCAAGAGGCAAATAGATGTAAATTCCAGAAGTTAACTTGCGCACCATGCCAGAACGCACAAGTAATTTATGACTAATAACCTCTGCATCTGCCGGGGCTTCCTTTAATGTGGGAATATAGCTTACACTCCAACGCATATTCATATCCTTTTATTAATTTTGGTTATTTTTTATT
>CAYJPT010000205.1:0-3355 GCA_964372165.1 uncultured Desulfovibrionaceae bacterium
CATTGTCCATTACTACTACCCTATCAGACATGGCAAAGGCTTCTTCTTGATCATGCGTTACAAAAATAAAGGTAATGCCAAGATTGCGTTGTAGTTTTTTAATGTCACGCTGCATTTGAATGCGCAACTTGTGGTCAAGTGCACTGAAAGGCTCATCAAGTAGGAGCACAAGCGGCTCATTCACAATGGCTCGTGCTAGAGCAACACGTTGCTGTTGTCCACCTGACAGCATAGATGGTTTGCGCTCACTAAGGTCAGTTAGGTGTACCATTTCTAAAGCTTCATGAACTTTCTTTTTGATAATGTCTTTATTTAGCTTTTGCATTCGCAAGCCAAATGCCACATTTTCAAAGACATTCATGTGCGGAAAAAGTGCGTAATTTTGAAAAACAGTGTTTACCTGTCTTGCTTCAGGTGGTATGTTCTGCATATTTTGACCGGCAATATGTACCGTGCCATCATTTGGATTTTCAAATCCAGAAAGTATGCGTAACATGGTGGTTTTACCACAGCCTGAAGGCCCAAGAAGAGATACAAATTCACCATTATTAATGGTGAGATTGATACCATCTAAAGCCAAATGTCCGTCAAAACCTTTGACAACATTGCATAATTCAATAAGAGGTGTTTGCTGGTTCATCACTCTCCTACATTTGGTGGGGTACAGTTCGACCTTGGCCAAAACTGCGTATAGTCTAGCAGTGTTTCACTAACTTTATTAAAAAGAATTTTTAATTTCCCTAAACGGCTAGGCATTCATAAGCGTATTGATACTTTTAGTCAATAAAAAGTAGTGACTTTGCAAATTTTTTCATAATAAATGTTACTGCAAAATTTTTGTTTTCGTTTGGAATAGCTAACTAGTGTTAAGCGTTTCCTTAAAAAAATATATAAATTGCTTGTTATGATATATTAAATGTGCAAATTCACTCTAATAAAATTGCCATAAACAATACATGAAATATAGCTTTTATGCTTGTTTATGGCAATAAGATTTTAGTTTTCTATGTGCTGACTAACAAATATTTTTGTGAAAAAACTATCTAACAAAATTAGTCCAAAAGCGTTCTTCTTGTTTAGGTTTTGGTATGCTGTCTTTTGTTGCCTCAAGACATTTTAAAAGCCATGCCATATTATTTCCAAGTACACGCATAGTTTGCAAACCTTCTAAATCTTGTGCCACTTCTTCAGGTGCATTGCCATGCACCATGTTCCAATACTGTGATGAAACAATGGGCATTTGAGCAATGGTAAAAAACTTATTCAAACAATCAAGTGCAGCAGTAGAACCGGCACGTCTACAGCTTACAATAGCAGCACCGGGCTTAAAGGCGTATGGATCAGATTTGTAGTAAAACATTCTGTCAAGAGCCGCACACAAAGAGGGGTTTGGGGCAGCATAGTATACTGGTGAGCCAACTATAAGCCCATCACACTCTTTCATAAGGTCTACCCATTCGTTAATGGCATCATCTCTAAATATACAATATCCTGTTTTAATACATTTATTACAGGCAATACAACCACGGATAGCTGCAGTTCCAATGCTTACGATGTGGCTTTCAATATCATGAGAATACAAAGCCTTTGCTACTTCATTTAAGGCTGTAAGGGTACAGCTATTATTACGTGGACTTCCATTTATCATTAAAACTTTCATGTTAATCACCTCACAATTTGATAGAATCATTTGACTAATTAAATAATCTGTCAGAGTATACTAATATTTTATTTGCCATAAAATTTCAAGTTGAGTTTTGTTACAAAGCCTGATGTTCACGTCATTGTTCCGATTTATAGCTACAATTAAGGAAATGCTTATTTATTCTGCAAGCAGAATAAATCAGAAAGGCACACTTCCTTCATTCGCCCTGTGGGACGCAAAAAAGCGTGGTTTTTTGCTCTCATTCGGCGTACAAAGTAGGCACAATTGCCTACTTTGTAAGCAAACGCACAATATGTTTTTTTATTTGTTGATTTAATCAGCGTTTCCTTAAGAAAGTTTTGTTTTTTTATGCTTGTTCTGCATATGCAAAAAATTGGAAATCGGAATCACCTGCCTGATGTTATAATGAATCAAACTTTGTGTATTTGCGAACATTATTACCAAGAGCACAAAGTACTTCATAACTTATAGTACCCCATAAGGCGGCGAGTTCTTCTGTGGGTATAGCTTCTGCATACGGCCCACCCAAAAGCCATGCCTCTTGTGGTTTTTCTTCTTTTATACTGGTAATATCTGCAGCAATCATCTGCATAGAAACACGGCCAATTAATGGCACTTTTTGTCCTGCAACACAAACTAAACCTTTATTGGTTAATCCACGAGAAAACCCATCGGCATAGCCGCAAGCAATAATTGCGACGCGTGTACTTTGTTTGGCTACAAAGGTGTGTCCGTATCCAATACCTTGTCCGCAACTTAGGGTGCGTGTGCCAAGTATGGGGGCACTAACCCACATGCTAGGTAAAAGATCTTTGGCCCTTGTTGAAAATTCAGTATTATAAAATGGGTTACTACCATAAAGCGCTATACCGGGTCTGCATATATGCGCCCCAATGTGAGTGCTTATTTCGTCAGCAAATATTGTCCCAGCAGAATTTGCAAGAGATGCGGCAAGGCTTGGCCAATTTTTTCTTAAAACTTTTAGCATTTGTGCAAATTCAAGCCCTTGTTTTTTAATTTCGTCTTTAGTATGTACACTGTCAGCCGAGTGTAAATGTGATAAAGCCAGCACCGGCATGACAAAGGGTAGTTGTTTTAGCTCTGTTATTGCATCAACCAGCTCGTGCGCATCAAAGCCAAGCCTAGACATACCGGTATTGCACTTGATGGCAATGGGCAATGTTGCAGGTAAACCCTTTAGTAAATTAATTTGTTCTACGCTATGAATAACTGGTATAATGCCAAGAGTGGCACACAAATTTATATCTTCTTGGGTAATAGGTCCAAGAAGATTTAATATTGCTATGTGGCTATCAATATGTTCACGTAAATCTGCACATTCTTGCACACTGCCTGAAGCAAACATTTGCACCCCATTTTTTAATAAGGCTTGAGCGCACTCTTTCTGCCCATGCCCGTAAGCGTCAGCTTTGATTACTGCAAGCTGTTTAGGCCACACAAAACCTTGAACATGATTTTTCCCAAAATGTTTAGGTAGCTTTGCTATGGCACATGCTTCATTCTCTGATGCTTGGCAAGCTTTGGATAGTGTTTCAAGTAAATTAAAATTATGGCAAATTTTTTGCACATCAATATGCACTGTGGGTAGATGCAATGGATATGTAGTCATATGTATCCTTTGTATTAAAAAAATATACTTTGCACGCCGAATGAGAGCAAAAAACCATG
>CAYJPT010000206.1:0-3323 GCA_964372165.1 uncultured Desulfovibrionaceae bacterium
GTATTGCTATTGGCAGCACCTTTTTCAAAGCGGTCATATTCCTTCATGGTTTGGTAGTCTAGGTCTTTCCTATCCACCACAAAGAGTACCTTATCAATGTATGGCAAGTTGGTGGCAAGTTGCGCCGTCTTAAATGATGTTAGCGTCTTGCCAGAGCCTGTAGTGTGCCAGACATAACCGCCAGCATCCACCGTGCCCATTTTTTTGTAATTGTTGCTAATTTCAATGCGATTTAAGATACGCTCGGTGGCGGCAATTTGATATGGACGCATAACTAGCAATATATTTTCAGAAGTGAGCACACAATAGCGAGTTAAAATGGCAAGTATGGTATGCTTGGCAAAAAATGTCTTGGTAAAGTCCACAAGGTCGGGAATGGGCATATTGCTGGCATCGGCCCAAAAGGATGTAAATTCAAAACTATGGCTGGTCTTGGGTCTACGCTTGCCAGTAGCCATGCCCATGTCTTTAATATGCTGATTGCGCGTGGTATTAGAATAATATTTAGTATGCGTGCCGTTGGAGATTACGAAAATCTGTATATATTCATAAAGGCCGCAGCCAGCCCAAAAGCTTTCACGCTGATAGCGAGCAATTTGATTAAAAGCTTCACGAATGGCAATGCCACGGCGTTTAAGCTCCACATGCACCAGCGGTAAACCGTTGACTAATATGGTCACGTCGTAACGGCTTGTGTGGGTGCCGCCACTCTCTGTGTATTGGTTAAGCACTTGGACGTGATTGTTATGAATGTCTTTTTTATCTATGAGCTTGATATTTTTGGACGTGCCGTCATCTCGAGTCAACACATGCACATGGTCATCTTGCATCTTACGAGTTTTCTCGGTGATGCTTTCCTTGGCATTGGCTATAACCTTGGTGTAAAATTGATCCCATTCTCCTTGAGTGAAGGTGTAGGTGTTAAGCTTTTCAAGCTGAGTGCGTAAGTTTTGCTTAAGTGCTTCTTCGCTAGTAATGTTAACATACTCATAACCCTGTTTTTGTAGCCTTGTTATAAAATCTTGCTCAAGGGCGGCTTCGCTTTGGTAAGCTGTACTGTTACGCTTTTCGGGAATGTACTCGGCAACTACGGTGCTTTCATTACTTTGAGCGAGTATATCAAACATTTTATCACCTTATTTTATAGCTTAGCTTTTTTCCATGGCTTCTAGCTCTTCCATGGTTTTATATACGCCCTTACCTGCTTTCATATTATCAATAGATTGTCTTAATGCTGTTATATTTTCAGCATCATAAAAAGGATTATGCGAAATTTCAAAGGGAATCCTTTGTTCCTTAATAACCATGGTTGCAAAAATATTTACAGCCGTAGTCATGCTCATGCCCACATTAGAGCAAAAGAGTTCAAATTGTTTTTTTACATCATCATCCATACGAATATTTAAATTTGCCATTTCCCCCCCCTACTGCTGGTAAATGTATACGTTGTGAGTACAATGTCAATGCTATATATAGTTTTATATAATATTTTATGTTTACCGCACACCTCTAAATTTTTTAAAAAAATTATTTCAAGTCTAATAATACTTAATTAACAACAAGTTAAACAGCAATTCGTGCGTTAGTATGCCATTTTCCTAAACAAAAAATATTTATCATTTGACACAGCTTTTTTTTATATCATAATGCTGTTGACGTTTATATTAATTCAATATATGAGCAGTGCGTTGACTTTATACCTAGAGTGATTACTCTCGGCATACATGATTGTAAACAGCTTGAATAAAATAATGGATAAAAAAATGTATAGTCTATCAGATAGAGCTAAAGCCCGAATTGAGAAGATTACTGGCGTGTCTATTCTGGAAATTAACAGCTTATCACTTTCTGACGAGAAAGATTTAGTTTTGAAAAAAAACAATAATGCCCTCTTTTTTTCTCGAAGAAAACGAGGAGCCGTTGCTGGAAGAGGAAACCCCTTACTCGCCAGAAAGAAAATTCGGACCATGGAAGAAGTGGATAAATATTTAGATGATATAACGACTACTTAGCTTGACTATACTTATGACAAATGATTGCAAACACAAACAAGCTCAGAACTTAGGTCCTGAGCTTGAAATTTATCAAACCTATCAAGAAGTTATCGCACCTCTTATTCTTACTATTGAAGTAGTAGATGGTGAATTTCCTATAGAAATTTTGAATGAAATTCGCTCTATTTTTACACATTTATCCCGCTATAAATTACAAAATTCCGAAAAAGACCTCGCCAGTGCGCAACGCCATGTAAAACGTGCCGTACTTGATTGCTATAAATATTTGTGTGTTTCTTACTTTGAAGAAGTGAAAAGGTTTCGCCATGAGCACAAAGGTATTGATTTAACTCTAGCAGACAATGGTAATTTCTTACCAACCTTGGATGAAAAAGAGAAGCAAGCAAAACAATTATTACTTGAAGCTAAAAAATTTGAAATTACCTTAAGCCAAAAAATGAAGAAGATAGTGACATAGAAACTCTTTATATTTGTTATGAAAATGCTTTTAACGCATGCTTTGAATTGAACGATTTTTTAAATAATTCATATCGAGCTATTTCTTTTGCTAGCACTAAGTCACGAAAGCAAAACACACTAACTTGGGTTTCTTTAGGAATCGGTGTAGCAGGAACACTTATTGGCATTATTTGCCTTTTTTAACTCATATCTCCTTGAAGCTCAAAAGCTTATCCCTATAATACTCATACTGCTTTTGTCGTGCGGCAATTTCCGCAGGTAGACCGATTGTGAGGTCGTTACAGAGGGCATCGAAGCGGTCTAAAATTGCTACGATGCGTTCTTGCTCGGTAAGTGGTGGAATAGGAAATAAAAATTTTTTCATACTGTCCCCATGTACTCTTTTTACTTTGGTTCCAGTTATGCACTTTTTTTTATAATCAAAAAATTGAGCTGTCTGAAATAGATAGCTAATATATTTAGGATGTTGATTGTGCGTAAAAATATAGGAATCTCCGCTAACACAAATTGGCTCTTTACCTAGCCACACAACTGCTTTGCAAACATCGTCATCGTTTTCGCTTGTAGTCGCTATTATTAAATCTCCATGATTTGCTTTCTTAAGTTTTTTGGCTAATTCTGGCGAAACAAAAGATTTTGTATTTACCGTAGCGGTATTGTACTGAGTATAAACTTGTCCGTAATGGATACAACCAACGCCGTAAGGGATAAAATCTTTTTTTTGTAATCCGTTGCCTCGAATAAAGGCTCCAATGTCCCCCAACGCCTTCCACTCCACATCATACCCAAAGGTGAGCAATTTTTCTCTATAGTATTCATATTGCTTTTTGCGGGCGGACAGCTCCGCTG
>CAYJPT010000207.1:0-3297 GCA_964372165.1 uncultured Desulfovibrionaceae bacterium
TAAGGAAACGCATATTCAATCAACAAGTCAAAAAACAAATTGTGCGTTTCCTTACAAAGTAGGCAATTGTGCCTACTTTGCACGTCGAATGAGAGCAAAAAATCACACTTTTTTGCGTCCCACAGGGCGAATGAAGACAGTGTGCCTTTCTGATTTATTCTGCTTAAGGAATAAATCAGCATTTTCATAAGGAAACGCATATTCAATCAACAAGTCAAAAAACAAATTGTGCGTTTCCTTACAAAGTAGGCAATTGTGCCTACTTTGCACGTCGAATGAGAGCAAAAAATCACACTTTTTTGCGTCCCACAGGGCGAATGAAGACAGTGTGCCTTTCTGATTTATTCTGCTTAAGGAATAAATCAGCATCTCCTTAATAAATATTTAACTCGATGCTCGCTCTAAAAACTCCTCCAAAATATTATCTAACTGCTCCCAGCTTTCACAAGTTGCAAGTGCTTGGCGTAATACTCGTACACCATGAAAATGATGCACATATCGTGGCACAAAGGTACGCATTTTTAATAATCCTACGCGTGGCGAGCTGTATTCTTTTGCAAGCTCCATATGTCGTCTTATCATATGTAATAATACTTGTGGGGTCATTGCTGTAAAAGGTTTTTTTTCTATGCGTGCAATGTGCTCGTTAAATATAGTAGGGTTTTGCATAGCACCTCTTGCATACATCACTCCTTGCACCTTAGTTTGCAAAATACAATTAATTCCGTCCGTTGCTGAGAAAAGGTCGCCACTGGCAATAAGGGGTATTTGCAACTGTGGGGCAAGTTTTGTTAAAGCTGGCCAATAAGCCTCGCCCCCAAAACCCTGACGTGCGGTGCGCGGGTGTAAGGTAATCCAAGCGGCACCTAAGTCTTGTAAACGTAAGGGCAACTCTTCCCAAATATGGCTTTGGTCGTCCCAGCCCAGACGTATCTTAAATCCTAAACGACCTGGACCAACAATATCAAGCATGGATTTAGCAATTTTTAAGCTATGCTGAACATCTTTAAGCATAGCTGAACCAGAACCACTACGATTCACCTTTGGTACTGAACAACCCATGTTTAAGTCAAAAAAGCAAAATCCAAGGTCCAGTAAATATATTAAAGCTTTTTCTAAGCTTTCAACATCATTGCCAAAGAGTTGTACGACTAGGGGACTGTCTTGTGGTGTTGTTTGTAATAACTCCTTGGTTCCAGTGCTTTCATACATAAGCCCTTTAGAGCTTACCATTTCAGTACAGGCAACACGAGCTCCATTTTCACGGCACAAAAGGCGAAAAGCTAGGTCAGAATACCCAGCTAAAGGAGCAAGCCAAGGACTATGCGGTGCAATGGGTAGTGCCGCCATGTTATCCCCTCAATCTAAAAAATACTGGACTTATAATATAATAATGCTTGTGCAGTGCTAGTGACCATTAAATTTCAGTAAAAATGTTAATGAAATAATTTTTTCATTTAATATCTAATGAACTTTAACTTTAGGTGCAAATAGTAATATGGTAATACAACTATGTAAATTAAAAATTAAGCTAAATTTTCTTGTGGTTTTTTGCTCTCATTCGGCGTGCAAAGTAGGCACAATGGCCTACTTTGTAATGAAACACACAATATGTTTTCTGACTTTTTGATTTAATCAGTGTTTCCTTAGATAAGATTCCTGCACAATAACTTTTTCAGTATAATTTTGTGAAAATTGTAAAAAAGTTTTCAAAAAAAAATTTATAGTGCAGGACTAAAAGGCACGAAAATCAATCGTTTAACGGCGCAAATAAATTGCACCTACTCTTGATTTATCGGTCGCATTGACTGTTGCCAACGCTCCATAAGACTCCGCACAATGAATTGTGCAGGAGTCCTTAGATAGTGTCGTCAAATTGCACATAAGACACAACTTTATGGCAGATAGCTGCTATGTCAAAATATCAACGTAAAACTTATATGAAGTTAGTACACAGATTAGTTGCGGGCAATGCTGATAAAGTTTTCATTTTGATAACCGATAGATAGAAGATATGGCAAAAAAATTGCATCATAAAAACAAAGCACCCAATTGGGGCTATTATTTTTATTTGCTTAATTGCCATAAGAGGAGCATAATTATGTGCACCTTCTAGGCTGTTACCATTTATAATTATGGGTAACCAAAGGAAGTATAAAATGATTATGACTTATTTAAAAAAACCTTATAGTTACATATGGTGCGCCAGCGTAGGCTTGATACTACTGGCGTTGATAGTTGGTTTTGTGCCGCAGCGTGAGGGCTTAGAAATACGCCGTCATGTTTCTAATGCTGTTGTTAAGCTTGCTCTTGAGGATATGCCAAAGCCCATTGTTAATGATAGCAGTTGGAGCATGCGTTTTCCTGTTAATTCCAATGTGCGTAGCACTACATTAAATAATGAAAATAATAATAAAGATACAAATGCACAATGGTTAAATTTTGCACAAAATCATATTACTTTACATACAGCCCAAGGTTTGAAGAGTGTTGAAAATAATACTTTTTTTGCAAGTCTTATGAATGCTTTGCCCACTGGAGAAAGTATGCTAAGTGTTGTGCAGCCTGTTAGCTACGGTGAGGCTATAAGTGCGAATGGCCAACCTGTGCGTTGGGCAATGAAGCAAAGAGATAATATTGCTTGCTCTATTGAACAAACATCTCTTGAACGCATGCATCGCTCACTTGTTGCACATATAGCTTTACCTCCTAGAAACGAAAGTACAAAAGCAAAGATTGCCCGTTATAGAGATTTGGTGCGCAAGGCAGCACAGCGATTTAATTTGAGTGAGGCTTTGCTTTTTGCTATTATTCAAACAGAAAGTAGTTTTTCGCCTGCCCTTGTGAGTTCGCAATCAGCTATGGGACTTATGCAATTGTTGCCAAGTACAGCTGGTGGTGAAGTCCATAGATTTTTACACGGGCATAGTGCAACTATGACGCTTGAAGATTTATCTAATCCTGAAGTCAATATCCTTTTTGGTTCGGCCTATGTGCATCTGTTATTAACTCGTCACTTGGGCGGTGTTAAAGACGAGAAGTCTCGTTTGTATTGTGCTCTTGCAGCTTATAATATGGGGCCTGGCCGTCTGATTCGTTTTTTTGGTAGTGGGCCTGAGGATGCTATTGCTAATATCAATAAATTAGAAGCGCATGAAGTATACACTCGCTTAACAACAGTTTTGCCTATTGCTGAAACTCGGGCTTATGTGGCTAAAGTTACCAACAGGCAAGCTCAATTTGAAGATATTTTGTAAATTTGATAAGTGAATTTGTCTTAAGGAAACGCACAATATG
>CAYJPT010000208.1:0-3281 GCA_964372165.1 uncultured Desulfovibrionaceae bacterium
AATGAAGGCAGTGTGCCTTTCGGATTTGACTAGCGTCAACGCTCCATGAAACCCTGCATAATGAATTTTGCAGAGGGTTCGATTTATTCTGCTTGCAGAATAAATCAGCATTTCCTTAATATGTAATTGTATTATTAATATACATTTATATAAATACTAACAAAACAAGGAGTTTTTATGTTGCAAAAAAATTGGAAAGTTCACCTTCAAAAAATGGCTAATGTCACAATTCCCCTTTGCGCTACAATGCTTGGTGCTTGTGTCTTTGCCGACAACGTCGTCGCGGCTGAAAAAAAACAACCTAATATTCTTGTAATTTTTGGTGATGATATTGGCGTAACAAATATTTCTGCCTATTCGCATGGAATTATGGGATATCAAACTCCAAACATTGATAGCATAGCCAAAGAAGGCATGATGTTTACCGACTATTACGCTGAGCAAAGCTCAACAGCTGGACGCTCTGCCTTTATTACAGGGCAAACACCATTTCGTACCGGTCTTAGCAAAGTTGGTATGCCAGGGGCAACTATTGGACTGCAAGCAAAAGATGTAACCATTGCCGAAATATTAAAATCAAAAGGCTATGACACTGTACAGTTAGGAAAAAACCATTTGGGAGACCGTGATGAATTTTTACCTACCAACCACGGTTTTGATGAATTTTATGGCAATCTTTACCATTTGAATGCTGAAGAAGAGCCAGAGTTACCTGACTACCCCCAAAGTCCTGAATTCAAAAAGCAATTTGGACCACGTGGTGTTATCCATTCCTTTGCCAATGGTACAATTAAAGACACAGGCCCATTAACAAAAAAACGCATGGAAACTATTGACGATGATATTAGCCAGCGTGCTGTTGATTATATTATCAAGCGCAAAGATGAAAAAAAGCCGTTTTTCATGTGGCTAAATTTCACGCATATGCATTTTAGAACGCATGTAAAACCTGAAAGTGTAGGTCAAAGCGGACGTTTTATGAGTCCATATACCGATGCAATGATGGATCATGATAAAAATGTAGGCTCAGTGCTTGATGCTTTAAAAAAAGCTGGACTAGATAAGGACACCATTGTGATATATACCACTGACAATGGTCCACATATGAACTCTTGGCCAGATGCCGGTATGACACCATTTAGAAGTGAAAAGAACACAAATTGGGAAGGAGCTTTTAGAGTTCCGGCTATGATTCGCTGGCCAGGACACATTAAGCCGGGAAGCATTGACAATAGTATCGTATCTTCGCTTGACTGGTTTCCAACCTTGATAGCGGCGGCAGGTGATGCGCAAATTAAAGAGCAATTACTCAAAGGCTACAAAGCTGGTGACAAAACATTTAAAGTTCATTTAGATGGTCAAAATATCTTACCCTATTTAACAGGTAAAGAAAAAGAAAATCCACGCAGGGGCTTTTTCTATTTCTCTGATGATGGTGATTTGTTAGCTCTACGTGTAGATAATTTTAAATTTGTGTTTATGGAGCAAAGAATGCAAGGCACATTGGGTATTTGGCTAGAACCATTTACTGTTTTACGTGCGCCCAAAATGTTTAACCTGCGCCTTGATCCATTTGAAAAAGCAGATGTTACTTCCAATACATATTATGATTGGGCCTTGGATCACCTATTTACCATCTACCTTGCACAAGCTGTGGTAGCAAAACATCTAGAAACATACGAAGATTTTCCACCAAGTCAAAAGGCTGCTACTTTTACTATTGACCAATCGATGGAAAAACTAACACAACAATTGATGCGTTAATATATAATAGCATATTAACACAAGAGCTTATAATCCAAGGACTTTGTCATTAATCAAACAACTATATTGTTTGAGGATAATGGCAAAGTCCTTATTTTTTGCTTCTTTCACGCCCTAAAGCGCAACCTATGGCAGCCAGATTAAAAATACCAAAAAGAACAAGATCAACACGCATACTAAGTAAAAACTCGTCGATATTATCCACTGTAACCGGCGCATTACCCAAAAAATAACCAAAAGTCATGCTAATAATTGTGGTATTAACCAGAGCACCGCAAGTACGCATGGTACCAACCAAACTTGCCGCTTGCCCCATATGGGCTTTGTCAACACTTTCAAAAATAACTGTTGTGTTTGGTGCGGCAAAAAAGCTCATTCCTAAACCCAAGATAATTTGTGCAACTATAAAAAATGCCCAACTACTGTCACGATCAAGAAAAGCACAAGCACATAAACCAAGTCCGCATAAAGCAATGCCAATGGCACTTATACGCCCAGCATCATATTGACCAGCAAGTCGTGAAGCCCACGGTGTTGCACCTGCTTGCACAACAAATTGCAAAGCTAAAAACAAGCCAGCATCACCTACACTCATACCTCGTACTATTTGTAAATATAAACTAAAAAAGAGTATCATTCCAAATGATGCGCTATAATTAACAAAAGCAGCCAATGATGAAAGTGCAAATACCCTATTTTTAGTAAGTAGTTTAATATCAAGCAATGGATACTGTGTGCGCAGTTCATGCATGACATAAACAATGAGCAAGCCTATGCCAGTTAGTAAAAGCAATGCACCTTCAAGGGGTAAATTTTGTAAAATTGTGCTGCCAATGGCAAGCGTTCCCATGCCAGCACCATAAATAAATCCACCACGCCAATCAAATGGTTCACCCTTACCCTCATACCATTCTTCACGCACTACAAAATACATAAAAGCCCAGGCCACAGCCGCAGCAAAGGCATTGACATGGAAAATCCAACGCCAGCCCACTGTAGCTGCAATAAGTCCGGCTACTGGCGGTCCACAAGCAATACCTGCATACACAACTGCAGCAGATAAACCAATATATTGCCCTCGTTTGCCCTCAGGGGCTACCGTTGCAAGTATGGCTAAACCACTGGCAGCAAACATAGCAGCCCCAGCACCTTGTACAAAGCGTAATGCCTGTATTAAAAGTATATCACTAATACACCCAATAACAATACCACTTAGGATAAAAATACCCATTCCCCATAAGAAAATGCGCTTCCTACCCCATATATCTCCCATGCGCCCAGTTGTGAGCTGAAAAGTTGCCAAACCGAGGGTATAGAAGGTAGTAACTAAGCTTAATTCTTTGGCACTGGCTTGGGTATCAACACCCATAGGAGGAAGTACAGAATTAACTCCTGCCAGCATAAAGGGGAGAAAAAATTGTGCAGCACAAACGGCTATGAGTACATGTTTAGGATTGGCTTTTTGCATGCCCAAACTTATGCTTTGTGGCGTGCAGGGTCAAGTTTCAAAGCTTAAA
>CAYJPT010000209.1:0-3235 GCA_964372165.1 uncultured Desulfovibrionaceae bacterium
TCGCTCTTGTTCTCGTATGTTAGACATGAAAATTCTCCTGTGTATGCTTTATGGTGTAATTGTAGCTTTATATTGTTAATTCTGCAAGGGTGACATAAACAAACTGTAAAAATGTAAACTACACTTGAGTGATAATTTGTATACTTTTTTGTCAGATATCCATAGTGTTGGTTTACTATAATAATATTTTTGTTAGAGCTTTCACTTTGGGCATATAAACTTTCCCCTCTTGCCTTTATTTTTCATAAATAAAAAAGTATTTACATACAAAAAATTGTCTTTTTTGCACATAAACGAGGCTCAAATACTGTAAGGCTACAAAAGTTCAAATATATATAAAAATCTATGTATCTTCGTAGACTTACTGTATTTGAGTCTTGGGCTATGTAAGCTTGCGTAGCAAGCGTGGCATAGCCCTTTGCATAAAAAATTATTAATCATTTTTTGAGATTAATTCTAAGAATTTCTTGTATGGTTCCTTATCCTTATCAGGTAGTTGAATGGCCTGATTTTGCCACCAAGTCATATCCACTGTAGGGGGTGGATTGGCTTCGAAAATCTTCTTTTTAATACATTGCTCAACCACAATGCCTATAAGAACAAGTCCACGGTTTCTAATTTTTTGGGTAGTTTCGTCTAATTCCTTTTGTAAACTCACAATTTTAATATCAAGCTCGGCTCGTTTCGCAAGTTTAACCGCTAAAAGTTCTGCCTTAGATTTTCGCTTACGCTTTGGGGGATCTTGTGCCTCAATGGTTTGTGTGACCTCTGGTTCTGCTTGTATTTGCCTTCCCTCATTTTCTAGGGGGAGATTTACTTCGTTGCCATTATCTTGGTTTGAAACTGTCGTAGTATTCATGTCCATTATTTTCTCCAATTTCATCATCATTAGATGTGTTTATAAGTTTTTGGGATATGTGTTCTGTAACAATAATTCCAGCAATTTTCTCAACTTGCCTTTTTACAGCACGTTTTCCTGTTCTTAATTCAGTTAATTGTTGCCTAATATCTGCATTGTTTCTTAATAAATTGTTTGTAGGCATCCATTGAGATTGATATGCCAGTATCTCACTGATTTTGTTTAGTGTAACCCTTGTCGATAATTCGTTTATTTTACATTTAATTCCAGAAGTAGAGGTAATATCCTCGTGGCTTATGGGCGGTGATGTCAGCATGGCATTCCACGATTGCTCCATCAAAAGCGTATCCACTTGGGCTAAAGCAGTTTTTTCTGCTATCTTTACTGTTAGTTCTGGAATTTTGTCTGCCAACTCTACCTGTAAAGGCGGTGGGGTTATTGATGGTGATGATAACATATTGTCCCACGCATTTAGCATATATGCTTGCTCAATATGGTGCATAGTTACTTGCCCAGTAATTTGCCCCACCTTAGCCTTAATTTTTGTTATAAGATTATGTTCTAGGTTTGGCCTTTGGATATTGGTATGGAACAAATTATCCCATAACAACGCAACACACTTGCTTTCTAAAATTTTAAGTGTACGTGCATTAGCTAACTGTTGAACAATTCTCTTTATGCCTTCAATGGAATTAGGCTTATACTTTGCAAAGGTTGTAGGTTGCATCTTGTCAAAACCCTCAACTATGCTTTCAATAAGTTTTAACTTCTCTCGAGGAAATCCTCTATCTTGTCGATTTTTTCCCCATGCATATTCAAGGTTTGCATGACCAAGTTCACACTCTCCTGATTGGGTTTGATTTTGCCCTCCATTAGGTTGTCCAACTGGTTGTACACATCGTTGATCACATGGTTTATATTGCTTATTAGCCCATTGATGTCTTGCTCCTGTTTTACTTTGAGCTCCGCAAACTTGCGTGGTATCGGTCGCAACTTCTGGTGTAATTCTTGAGTATCGTTGTTTGCTTGGCTCAAGTTGTCTATTTGCCGCTTCATTCCCAAGAGCATTTGAGTTATCTCCGCCAAGTTCATTGACCGACTGTACTTTATGCCCTCCAGTGATGGGGTATCCGACGAGTGAACTCTTGTCTGCATTATGCTTGTTCCTTTTTCCATCGTGAAAGTTGGTGTCTTTTGCCCTTGCCATACTGTTATCCCCTTGGGATAGACTGGTAACACTGTTTGTTGACTCATTTTGAACCTCCGTGAGTTCATTTTCCAGAAATACAATTTCTGCTGCTAAATTGTTTCGTTCTTCTACATAAGCGTTATATTCACGCACTTTGCCGTTATATTTGCCTATTTCAGTTTTTATCCCCTTCTTTTCTAAGGCAGCGGCTTTACGCCCAAGATGTCTAGTTGGTAATTTTTCGCTACCTTGGTCTTTGTAAGAGCGGTGGTCGATGCTTTTGCCATATTTTGTTAATACTTCATTAACTCTGATGGCCCATTGCTCACGTAGCCATAAAATTTCTTGCGGCCCAGTTGTTTTATCGTCTAATTCTCTAGTTTTTTTGATAAATTTCTCTCCATCAAATATCCTAGTAGTCCATTGTAAGTCGATGTGTGGGTTTTTAGTTCCTAAGTGGTGAAAATCAACTTGTGCTATTACACCATATCTATCTACTAGGTCTTGAGTAAATGCATAGCCCACTGCAAAGCATTCATATTGGGTGAATTCACGAGGTAAGGCTAAATCTCCACGTCTTGCAGTTGTGGAATTTTTGCGGTGTTCTGCCTTCTCTGCCTCTGTCCATACCCATTGAGAGCTAGGAATGTCTAAGCTAGAAAAATGGCTTGGCAGTATGATTTTATGCCCACAGACATTCTTTTTTTTACGGTAATCAGCCATTTCGCCGCTAAGTTTTTGTAGGCAAATTCCACCACAATAAGCAGCACTAGCGATGGCATTTTGCCCTTTGCTACGCTGAACCTTGCTAAAACTTGCGTGGTAAAATTCCATAATTTATTCCTCATATGCTTGTTCCCCCCATGCCTTTTTTCTTATGCCTTTTAGGGGTTTCCAAAGGGACTTGTCCCTTTGGCGACACTGCAAACGCAGTTTGCGTAAGTGGCGCACTTCGTGATTTTTGACTTTCGATGTATGAGGGAGGATTGTTAGCAATAAAAAAACGCCCTCATGACTATGAAGACGTTATACTTTAGATTAGTGAAATATGCTCACTGACGAAGTTTCCCTTTTTAGATACTAAGCAGGAAAGAACATTTTACCGTGTGAAATATAGCATTGCCTAAACCATATTTCAGCCTTGGCAAGCTCTGGAACAAACAGGAAATAATTTTGTTCCCATATTG
>CAYJPT010000210.1:0-3226 GCA_964372165.1 uncultured Desulfovibrionaceae bacterium
TTGTTGATTTAATTAGCGTTTCCTTAACTAGCCGCAGCTATGAAATTAAAATATTGTGACAAAGTAACTGATACAAAAGGCACATTAAAATATGCAATAAAATTTAGGTTATTTGTTATAAATTCGGTATATATTTATAAAAAAATAATGTATCTTATGATTTAATGATGTTTTCTAACACCGTACATAGGAATACTTTTTATGGATGAGCAATTTTATAAAGATCAAAAGCCAATCACAGCCTACAATGTAGATGTAGATTTGGGTACTGTGTTTACATGTTTATTTCAAAATAATGTTAAGCTTGAAACACAGCTTGTAGGTTATGAGCATGATAAATTTTTCTTGCTTAAATTTCCTACTATTTCAGGCATATCAAATTATTTAGTTCGTGATTCTAATTTTTCTGCCCTATTCAAATCACATGGTCATAATGTTACCTTTATGAGCTCGCTGACTAATGTTATTCCACGAAAATTTTTGGCGTTTTGCGCCTATCCAGAGCGATTTAAGGTGTACGAAATTCGTAGTTCTGCACGGACAGCTTGTCTTTTGCCTTGTGCAGTTACCATAGGTATTGAAAAATACTTTGGTGTTGTTCAAGATATTTCCATTGACGGCTGTAAGTTGTCATTAGACGGTATACAAGGCACAAGGCTGCGTGATATACAGCGAGAGCAAAAAATTCAAATAGAAATGTGGACACAAAAAGACAATATTGTTGTCAATGCTGTTGTCATGCGTGTATTAAGCAGTATTTCACGTGTTAGCTTAGGGTTGTGCTTTGGTAATTTGAGCAAGCAAGATAGTGCAATTATACAGTCCTTTGTGCAGTCTTTACAATATAGTGGTACCGGCAGTAACGATGAAAGTGATTAAGTGTATTCATTGTGAACTATGCTAATATAAGGAGATTTGATATGATTGTTAAGCGCATATGCGTACTTGTTTTTTTTCTGGTGGTTAGCATTTCATTTTCCAACGTGAGTTTTGCGGCTGCAGAGCAAAAAAATCAAGTTACAGCTAAAGTTGGTGCTCCAGCGCCGGATAGTCCAGCAAAAACAACTGAACGCAAAAGTCAGATATCTGTCAATCATACTGGAACTGACAATGCAGGTACACGCCTTGCTACACGATTGAAAGAAGTGTTTAATGCCAGTAATTTATTCCAGTTAAATGAAGATAATGCACCAAAAATTAGAATTTTACTTGTTTCTAAGGCAGAATTTAATGATCGTCCAAATGTGGGCTCAGTTTATTCTATTACTTGGGTATTTAGCCAAAGTGAAGGACACTTAGGTTATTTGTTAGCACAAGAAGTAGATATTATTACACCAGAAGCTGTTGATATTGTGGCAGCTAAATTGCTTGAGCGCACTGACGGGCTTGCTGTAAAATACGCATATTTGTTTAAGTAAGCAATGTTAAATATACTTTTAGTAATCACGCCTAAAAATAGATAATAAAGTGTTATTTAGGTGTGATTACTTATACTGTGTAATCTTATTATTGTAAAAATTATCATATTTTTAAGTGCCGACTAAGTAGCAATCCATGGGCAAAATTCCAACATTGTAGTATTAAATTGATTTGAGCCATTGGTATCATGCAGATACAAGCTTGGTAGTATGCTTACTTGGTTTTTTGCGTTCTTCTGTGCATCAATTAAAATCCATCTTGCAGCATTATCTTTATGACTATGTATAGAAAGCAATTGTTTAATTCCAAAATTATTAGATTGCAAATCCTGTAAGAGCTTGGGCAAATGTTGGGTAGAATTAATACAGAAAAAATGCCCGTGATGCTTGAGTAATGTATTTGCAGCAGCACAATATTGATCAAATAATCCTATTTTTGCATGCAATGCTGTGTTGCGTTCTGATTGCGGACTTAATCTACCCGTACCAGCTTCATGGTACGGAGGGTTTGCTATAACTACATCTGCTAGTTTATGTCCATTGTATTGGTTGTATATTTTAAGTAGTTGCTTGGTTTGTTGTATATTTGCCAAAACAAAATTTATTTTTTCATGCACATTTAGTGTGGTTGCGTTTTTGTTGGCTTCAACTAAGCACGAAGGTATTATATCTACACCAAGTCCTAGTGTATTTGGCATATGATAAGCAATAGTGCACGCAGCCACACCATCACCTACACCAAGTTCAACAAAATTCTTTATTTTAGGACCATATTTCAAAACAAAGGCTGCCAGTAAAAGGCTATCAATGCCAAGCCGAGGGTTTATACCTTGCATGGGGTTAGCTATTGTTAATTGATGTGAAGCGGGCATCATGTTAATTTTGGTGAAAGGTTGCCCATTGACTTAAAAGCATTCTTAACGCATTTCCACGATGGCTACGGGCTTGCTTTTCTTGCTTTGTTAGCTCTGCTGCTGTGCAGCCAAGCTGCTTATCAAAAAAAATTGGGTCGTAACCAAATCCGCTTTGCCCTTGTGCTTCATAGGCAATGCTGCCTTCCCAAGTGCCCCGCACAACAAAATGATGACCATTGGGTTTGCAAGCTGCCATGCAACAAACAAAACGGGCTTCACGGTTCTTGATATTTTGCAAGGCAAGTAGCAACTTGCGAACATTGCGCTGATCTTTAGATTCATTAGGTAAAAAATCAATATCGTTAGCATAACGAGCTGAATAAATGCCTGGCGCATTTTGCAAGGCTTCAACCTCAAGTCCACTATCATCTGCAATAGCAATAAGTCCAACGCTTTGAGCAACTGTCTGGGCTTTAAGCAAAGCATTTTCTTCAAATGTAAGGCCAGTTTCTTCAACATCTTCAAGATTTGGAAATGCATCAAGTCCTATGACTTCCAAACCAAAGTTTTTAAGCTCATTTGATAGTTCACGCACTTTGCCTAAATTGCGTGTGGCAAGCACAATAGTTTCTTTCATTAAGATAATCCTTTAAATTTATATTGATTGTAGGTGTGGTACAATGCCTTGCATATATGCTTATTTTATAACATGCACAACAAAATTATAAAGAGTAAAAAAATTTTATAATAAAAATGAGAACATCTTAAGGAAATACTAATTTATTCTGCAAGAAGAATAAATCAGAGTGCTGACAAAGTCAGCACGACCCGATAAATCAGGAACAGGCGGAGCTTTGCTTCGCCGTAAAGTGATTGATTTTCGTGCCTTACTGCCAAGGCAGCTTGTCTGCCTTCGGTGGCACAAACGTCTGAAAGGGGGTTTGTCATCAGTCG
>CAYJPT010000211.1:0-3221 GCA_964372165.1 uncultured Desulfovibrionaceae bacterium
AAATACTACAAAAAATTTTTAAGGATGGTTTTTGCTCTTATCCTGAACATATAAACTTCCTGTATGGCAAGGCGAACATTCCATGGTACCCTTCAAAGAGGTGCTTGCCCACTTATCAGGCTTAGGTCCGTGGCAGCCTTCTGCAGTACAGCTTTGATACATTTCAGAACGAACAAGTGCTGGTTTAAAGCTTCCGTTCATTTGAGCGGCAATAAGTTCTGCTGTTTTAGCAGCAGTGTCAGCAGTTATACGTGCGCAACGTTCAGAACGTTCTTTAGCGCCAGAGGCATAACCGCTTTTGCTACACCAGCGTGCCACAGAAACATGACATAAAATTGAATCTGATACAGAATTGGGCAGCGCACCGTCAATTTTAGCACTGCCAGCTGCAGGCTGAAAAATTGGCAAAGCTGTGGCTTCATACCATCTGAAAAGTTCTTGCTGCAATGGAACTGCAATTTTGCGAGGATAGAATAGTGAGATTACTTGTGCTCCACTCATAAGACAACCACAAGTACCACCTGATTCTGCAGTTGCGCTTTTACCAAATTCCATACAACTAAAGGGAAATGTAGAGTAAGGTGCACCAAATTTTTCACCCATCAGACCGATGAGTCCGTACATGACGCCATATGCTCAACCATAACCTTTATGATGATAGGCAGCATGCGCAAGCGTTGCTACTTGGCTAGGATCTAATACGTGTGGTTTCCAGCTAAAATCTCCACCCTGTTGAGCAAAGCGTTGCATTTTGCCTTGAGTTTCGGCTTTTGCTACATCTGCAAAGCCTCCTGCGGCTAAAATTCCACCAAGGCTTACAATGCCACCCAGAACTTTCCTTCTATCCATTAATCCACTCCTTAAAGTTTATTCAAAAAATCAACTTTTGCTTCAAAGCTAATGCCTAACTATTCATAAGTTTTTCACCTCGTGAACAATTCCGAAGAAAGTTTTGTATTTTTTTTCACAAAGTGTCAAGTAATAATTTAAAATAAAAAACCTTACGATGAAATCTCACGAACTTATCACATGGTGCTTTTTTATCAAACAAAACCATTTAAAAATTTTTCATAAAATACAGTATTTAATTGCAATCAGCATAAAGAAAACAAGTGATTCGGAAAAAGCTAATTTTTTAGGAATAAATTTACACTTAAAATAAAACTTAATTCTGAGTTTTATTTTTTATAATAACTTAGCATAAATATAATATCTTAAAAAAATTAGAAAAATTAAAATTAATTGTTACATAATGCACATGCTTAAGGGTAGTTCATATGACACAAAAATCTATGCCGGTACTTTTTTATGTTTAAATATGAAAAAATAATTTTAAGACTTAAGTACATAATCTTATCAACAAACAGATAATATAATAAGAAAAATTATATTATCTGTTTTAGATAAACAAAAATTTTACTGAATACCATACCACTATTTATCCTTACCACAGAATTAGCAAAAAACAGCAAATGCTTGATAAAAAATATACAATTCAAGCTCAATACTCATATTCTGCACACTTTAACTTTAATTTTTTTGTCATATCAAAAAAATTTTAACACAATGAGCTTAAACAAGGTAACATTCTGGTATAATAGCTTTTTTTCAACTTAAATTAATTTTATTATCTTTTAGCATTACAAAGGATAAGTGAACTAAATTATGCTTGTGCCAATGTATTAGTTGTGCTACGTTTTTAAGTAACCAAGCAGCATGGGGTTTAAGTTCACTGCGTGAAAGACTATTTTGCAAAAGTACAATATTAAAGCAAATTAATAGCTTATCAATAATATGGTCCAGATAGTGCAACTTGTTGATCCCACAAGAACATTATATAGTATTTGCAAACAATCTTGTTTATGCAA
This sequence comes from uncultured Desulfovibrionaceae bacterium, assembly GCA_964372165.1. Classification (GTDB taxonomy): domain Bacteria; phylum Desulfobacterota; class Desulfovibrionia; order Desulfovibrionales; family Desulfovibrionaceae; genus CAYJAD01. Next base: position 1,869 of record CAYJPT010000211.1, read on the forward strand.
GGTACATGTAGTGTTTAGTACTTTTTTAATTTTTTCCTTAGGATTGGTTTATGATGGGCTTATTAGATAAAGCTAAAAAAATAGCGCAAAAAAGCAAAAATAATCCAGAATCAAGTTTTCAGGTATCCTATAGTGATATAATACAACCTGAAAAAATAAAAAAAGCTGACAAAAAACCTCCGGAAATAAACCCTGAGGATTTTTTCAAAGCCTGCGCATATGGCAATTTAGTTTTAGTGAAGGATTTTATACAAAAATCTGACAAATTGTCGACCTTAGTTAACGATAAAAATCAATCCGGTCTTCTGCTTGCTTGTAAAAATGGACACTATGAGATTGCAAGGGTACTCATAAAAGCTAAATCTGATTTAAATCTTTGCGATAATCAAAAGCATACCCCAATACATTATGCTATCTTAAACGGGCATCATAAAATTCTTAATTTACTCATCAAATACAATGCAATTGTTGACGACTTTGATTCGACAGGCAACTACACTCCCATTATGCTGGCTATTAAAAAAAGAGATTACTTCGCTATACACTATCTACTGAATATAGTTAACTTAAACATTAAAAACCGTAAAAGACAAGATATATTTGACTTTGTAATTACTGAAAAAAACATCAGTGCTAATACAAAATATATTTTTTCATCACACCACAAAACACGTGATGAATATGCTAAAAGAAAGCAAATTTACAGCATTCTATTATCTAAATCAAAAGATATATCCCGCATGACAACCAGAGAAATGAGGTCTTTTCTTCTTAACAATAATCTTGAAAAGCAAGATGTTTATCACTTTGTATTTCATAAAAGACATGAGCAGATGCTTTATAACATCATTACGCAAACTACATTTGTTAGGGATTTAAAAATTGTACCTACTGGGTATGATCACGAGTATCCTTTTTTGCTACTTTCTGTGAAGGAGAATTTAGTTTTAGTTGTCAAAGCCTTACTTGAAAAAGGTGTAGATATCAATTACCCATTACAGCAGTTTAATGACAAGAAAATATTAAGGTTATTTTCAAACGATGAGGTTGGAAAAACGCCCTTAATGATTGCCTATAATGAAGGATACATGGATATGGTTGATTTATTATTAGAATATAATGCTGATGTACATAAAAAAGATTTAAATAACTGGACAGTTATTGATATGGCAAAAGCAAAAAATGACAAAACCATGATAAGAAAATTTAAGCTTTTTGCATCCTAATATATTAAAAAGTATTTGCAATTATAAAGCATAAAAAATTATTCTCGCTTACTTATTTATACCTGCGCCCTACTCTACTTTGGTACGAATTTATACCTGCGCCCTATTCTACTTTGGTACGAATTTA
>CAYJPT010000212.1:0-3207 GCA_964372165.1 uncultured Desulfovibrionaceae bacterium
GATAAATCAAGAGCAGGCGCAATTCACTTGCGCCGTTAAGCAATTGATTTTCGTGTGTTACTGCCAAGGTAGCTTGTCTGCCTTAGGCGGCACAAACACCCGAAAGGGGTTTGTAATCAGTCTGAGAAATGCTGATTTAATCAGCGTTTCCTTAACATTTTTTAATAAACACTTTTTGTACTGTTACTATTGGTGAACTTTGTGTGCAGTTGGATGATTTCTTTTACTTAAAGGTGCATGATCATGGATAGATTTCATAATAAAGTTATACCATTAAATAACGATGTTCCTATTGCAACAAGTATTTTTGACTTGTTAAAATGTGGACCAGGCCCTTCTTCCTCACATACTATAGGTCCCATGAAAGCCGCGTATAATTTTTTAGAGTTTTGTAATGAAAGCACTTTGAGCCAAAAACCTAAAACTCTTATTGTACGTCTTTTTGGTTCATTAAGTGCTACAGGGCAAGGTCATGGCACTAATATTGCCATTTTGGCAGGTTTACTTGGATATGAAACACAAAAATGTCCTCCGCATATTCTTAAAGAAATACAGCAAAATCCTGAAAAAATATACAAAAAAAATATTTGTGGAAATGAAATTTCTTTAAGTTTGAAACATATAATTTTTGATGAAGTTGAACATAAATATAGCTATGCCAACACTATGACCGTAGCCTTACTTGACGCGCAGGATAATATTTTACTTGAACGCGAGTACTATTCTATAGGTGGTGGCTTTATCAAATGGAAAGGGCAGCAGGAAGTAAAAAGAGGAAAGCCCAAATATGAATATGCATCCATGATGCAATTGCAAGAAATTTCCAATGAAACCGGGCTTAGATTGCATGAAATACTTATGGAAAATGAAATTTCCATAACTGGGCTAAGCAGAAAAGAAATAATCACTCAACTTGATGAGCTAATTGAACTTATGCTTGCAAGTGTTGAGCGTGGGCTTGAAAAAGATGGCTTTTTACCTGGACCACTAGGTGTTAGTAGGCATGCAAAAGCTTTGCATGAAAAAGCTCTAAAATGCTCACGCGAAGCCGATAAATTTATTATGTTAATCAATGCATATGCCTTTGCAGTGTCAGAAGAAAATGCCGATGGTGGCGTTATTATTACTGCCCCTACCTGCGGAGCTGCAGGCGTTGTGCCGGCAATGCTATACATATTAAAACATTACATGAATGAAGGTAAGATTACCTTACGTGAGGGCATGTTGGCTGCTGTAGCTATTGCCTTTTTAGCTAAGCATAATGCAGCTATTGCCGGTGCTGAGGTAGGATGCCAAGGTGAAATTGGCGTGGCTGCATCAATGGCTGCGGCTATGATAGCCTATGTACGAGGGCATGACCTTGATATAGTAGCTAATGCGGCGGAAATTGCCTTAGAACATCACCTAGGTTTAACTTGTGATCCTATTGGGGGATATGTGCAAATTCCATGTATTGAGCGTTGCGCTATTGCAGCAGTAAAATCTTATAATGCTTATTTATTAGCCAGAACCAGATCTCCAGATACACATAAAGTTTCTTTAGATTGTACCATTAATGCCATGAATGAAATTGGACGAGAAATGAATTGTAAATTTAAAGAAACAGCACTTGGAGGATTGGCAACGTCATATATTAATTGTTAATTTATAATTATACTACGCTGTTAACTCCTGACATAGTACTAAAATTACCGCCTGAAAATGTACCTATATTGGATGTACCAGTACTTGCCCACCAAGTGGCCATGCTTTCCATCTCAATACGTTTACGCATGGCAGAAGGATCAATTTGCATGGACTTTCTTGCTGCCTCAATACCCGCTATGGCGTCGATTTGCATATATGCTTTGGAAAGATTTTCGTCAGCATCTAAAATTGCTTGCACAAAGGCTGCGTCAGGGTGAGAGCTATTTACAACTACACGACCATCAACAACAGATAAACTAAAGTCGATATCTTTATCTATACCTTGGTTTTTTAATCCATCTTTTATATCTGTGCCAACTGCGTTTTCAATTAAAAATCTCTCTAAACTCATATCATCACTGTCTAAACTAGAATTAACACTAATTTCACCTTGGTCATCAATGCTTAAACTAATACTTGTATCTTCAGAAACTTCACTCTCTTCAAGTATTGCTTTAACTTCGCTTGCAAGTTCAGGATGTTCATCAAGGTATGCTTGTAATTTTTCATCACTAGAGCTTAGTACACCTTCGCTATAGCTTAATTTTATACCATTTTCTAAATTAAATTCTTTTTCAGTTAAATCCTTTATAAGGTTTGCACCAAGGACTTCATTATCCTCAAAGGCTGATTGCAATGTATTATTTTTTGAAGATACCAATGAGATTGTTCCTATGCTACTTACATTAAACTTTACATTACCACTGATATCATATCCGCTATCTTCAAGACTTTTTAGAAGGTCACTGCCTATACTTGGGTTTGTATCAAAGTAATTTTGAATTTTTTGTTTGTCTGCATGAGTAGTATCTACCCATATTTTACCATCTGCTCCTAAGCTAACTGTAAAAGAAGCATCACTAGCAACATTTGTTGCGGCTATACGTGCATTTAGCTCTGCACTAAATTCAGACTCCATCTCTTGTTTATACTTGTCAACTTGGTTAAAGGTAACACGTTCATCACCCCCCACACCCATAGAGTCCATTGCGTATTGTACAAGCTCTATCATAGATGATACTGTGCTTGCTCCATCATAACTATAGGCATTACTTGTAGATGAACTTGCAGTAGTATTGCTTGTTGAGCCTTGTAAACTTTGATTTTGCCATTGGTAAGTATATGCAGAATAACTGCTACCTATGCTTGAAATACTCATAAATCCTCCAACCTCAACAAACAATATGCGGCATAATTTGCCTTTTTAAGTTTTTATAAAAAGGACTTTGCAAAAAATGCACCATTAATGACTTGTTGATTAATTAAGGCACGCTTATTCAAAATTAAGAATGTCAAAAACTAATTGCATTTATTTTTATTTTTAACTTTTCATGTGCAAAAAAACTTTTCAATCTGCACTTACAAAAACAACACAAAAATGCTTAAAAATAGCTAAAAAATAATATGCAGTGCTTATTTTTTAGCCATTTTTATAGGCTTATTTTTATGCAATAGTTATTCAATTACAAGTTGTTATACTAATTGAAGCATCACGGCATTCTAATTTGTGAAGTTAAAAGC
>CAYJPT010000213.1:0-3192 GCA_964372165.1 uncultured Desulfovibrionaceae bacterium
ATGTTTTTTATATTTATTTTAATTAAGGAGTAATACAATGTGGGAATATACAGATATTGTGTACGAGCACTTTACAAATCCTCAAAATGCTGGCGCACTTGATGATGCCAATGCTATTGGTGAGGTGGGCAGCCTTGCATGTGGTGATGCCTTAAAGCTTTACCTTAAAATTGATGAAAACAATATAATTACTGATGCAAGCTTCCAGACTTTTGGTTGCGCAAGTGCCATAGCTTCAAGCTCAGTATTAACTGAGATGATAAAGGGGCTAAATGTTGATGAAGCTCTAGCAATCACAAACAAAGATATTGCAGCTCGTTTAGGTGGACTACCTAAAGAAAAAATGCATTGTTCAGTTATGGGGCAAGAAGCTTTAGAGGCAGCTATTAGACATTGGCGAGGCGAAGCTCCTGTCCCTCATGCACATGAAGAGGGCAAACTTATATGCCGTTGCTTTGGCATTACAGATGCGCAGATTCAACGGGCCATACGCGAAAATGGTCTTAAAAGCGTTGAAGAAGTAACACATTACACTAAAGCCGGTGGTGGTTGCGCAGACTGCATAGACCAAATTGAAGAAATATTAAATGCAGAATTAGGTAAAACAACATTTGAAGAAATTAAAGCTGTGCCGCGTATGACTAACTTACAAAGAATGCAAGCAGTCATGCAAACCATTGAAGAAGAAATAAGACCAAAATTGGCTGTAGATGGTGGGGATATAGAGCTTTTAGACATGGATGGTATCAAAGTTTATGTACGCCTAGGTGGGCGTTGTGCAAAATGTAAATCAAGTCAAATTACGATTAACAATCTTGTTCAACAGACTTTACGTGAATTTGTAGACCCTGACATTATAGTTCAAGCTGTACCATAATTTTTGGTAATCGAGGTAAATTATGCACATAGTGTACTTAGATAATAACGCAACCACTCGTGTAGCACCTGAGGTGTTGGAGGCCATGTTACCATATTTTAGTGATCAATATGGTAATCCATCCAGCATGCATACCTTTGGAGGAGTGGTAGGACAAGCTGTAGCCAAAGCCAGAGCTGACGTTGCAGCACTTATTGGCGCACAACCGGAGGAGATACTATTTACCTCTTGTGGCTCTGAAAGTGATAATACTGCAATTATGTCTGCCATTCAAAGTCAACCGGATAAAAAACATATTGTAACAACTCGCGTAGAGCACCCAGCTATTCTAAACCTTGCGCAGTTTCTTGAAGGCAAAGGATACGAAATCACTTATATTCCAGTAGATTTCAAAGGCCGCATTGACATGGATGCTTATGCACAAAGTTTAAGAAAAGATACTGCTATTGTTTCTATTATGTTTGCTAATAATGAAGTTGGAAATGTATATCCCATACAAGAAATGGCAGAAATGGCTAAAGAGCAAGGCATAGTATTTCATACAGATGCAGTACAAGCTGTGGGTAAAGTTCCAATAAATATGGAAACATTACCAGCAGACTTTTTAGCCCTGTCAGGGCATAAACTTCATGCACCAAAAGGTGTTGGAGCTTTATATATACGCAAAGGCACACGCTTTCGCCCATTGTTACGTGGCGGTCATCAAGAACGTGGACGTCGTGCAGGCACAGAAAATGTACCGTATATGATAGCCTTGGGTAAAGCTTGTGAGCTTGCATTGAAAAATATTGACCATGAAATTAAATATGTATCAAACTTGCGTGACACATTAGAGCAAGGTCTGCTTAATTCTATTAGTGATTGTGTTGTAAATGGTGATATTGATAGCAGATTACCAAATACTTCAAGCATTGCTTTTAAATATATTGAAGGTGAGGCAATTTTACTTATGCTTGATAAATTTGGTATTTGTGCAAGTTCAGGTTCTGCTTGTACTTCAGGTAGTCTTGAGCCTTCGCATGTTTTACGTGCTATGGGTGTACCTTTTACCTACGCTCATGGATCAATACGCTTGTCATTGTCACGCTACAATACAAAAGAAGATATAGATATTGTACTTAAAGAATTTCCACCCTTAGTGAAAAGGCTAAGAGAATTATCACCTTTTAGTAATTAATCACCAAAAGTAAATCTTTAATAAAGAAATATTAAAATAAGGTCAAAAGACTTCTGTACATTTTTTGTGCAGAAGCCTTTTGACCTTATTGCATTAGCTGACAGTTAAAAAAATGTTTTTTTATACAATAAAAAGTAAGTCTACGCACAATGAATTGTGCAGGATTCTTAAAATGTTAAAAAAAATTCAAATCCAATATATATGGAGCTTAGTTAGATACTACTCTCTTCTTTTTTTTGCGTGCTTCTTGAGCTTTTAAAGCATTTTTTTTCATGCGTGTATAATGGTTATTAGCCATCAAAGGTTGTTCAGATGAATATCCACAGAGTTTCTTATAGCCCTCAGGTGTAAGGCCATTATGCGAAGCCAAATGCCGCGAAGTTATTGCCTGCCCTTCTTTACCACAGATACAACAGGCAATAGAATCATTGCTAATTGCGTCTTCTGGTTTAATCACTAATTTACGTTTAGTAAATCCACATGTTAAGGAGTTTTTGATATCTTTTTTAATTTCAGAGTCCCTTACATCCTTATCCATTTCTGTTTCACAAGCTGTATTTCCAGTGGTTGATATGTTTGAGCCACTGTGTATACTATCTAATCCTTTGAGATATACTGCATATTGCTCTAAAACATATGCCGGAGACTGCCCAGAATTAGTTTCCATAATCATTCTTAATAATTCAGTTTTGTCTATCATAACATTCTCTCCTATTCAGTAGCCACTAAAAAATGATATATATGTTAATACGTATTGTCAAGGACACATTAGAAAAATATAGAAAAAAAAATTTATTTATTTATAAAATATTTAAACAAAATCCAGACATTATTTATATTATTTTTAATATATGAATATAACAAAATTAAACAGTTGATAAATTTTTCAAATACCAACACATATAAAAAAATCTGCACTATTATTATTAAAAATTTAAGCATACATTAATTGATTTACATCGTTGATACATATATCCTCTAAGTGCATTCAAATATAGTGTGTCATAAACAACTGTTTTATTGGCGTGTTAAGCTGTTCTTTTACTATTTGTGAAATAAATATCTAGTCAACATCTATATAGACACGACATTCTAATTTGTGAAGTTAAAAGCTAATGTATGCGGTTCGGTAAAGTTT
>CAYJPT010000214.1:0-3151 GCA_964372165.1 uncultured Desulfovibrionaceae bacterium
TGTCATACCGTAATAATCCAATTTCGGGATGAGAAAAAGTAGAATTGGATAATTGCGGTTCAAGGTATACACGCAAGAAATTTTCAGCGGAATCTGGTGAGTTAAATAGCAGTTCATTAACTTCATCTTTGAGAGCGTGGTACACGATATCTTGAGAGTAATTGCATCTACTGTGCAATACCACTTTTAAAACCATTAAAGCTTTTGGTTGAATAACTCTGATATGCCCATATGCGCGCATTATTTCCACGGCTGATGCGAGTAGAATCTCTTCAACATGTAATCGCTCTGATAAACTATGTGTTTCAGGTAAACCTGCCAAGTCGGGTATTTGAGGATCAATAAAATCAAGACAATTGCGCAATGATTTTCTAACATTTTCTTCATCGCCGTATCTCTCAGTGATTTCTTCAGGGTGAAAAAGTATAAGTTCTGCGAAATGCCGTAAAAATCCCCAATGACGACCACTTTCAATGAGTTCTTTATTCTCCATAAAAGAATTTAAATTTTTAACCTTAAGATTATCTTGCTGTCTCCTATGACGCTTTCTGCCTCTTTTCAATTTATGCATATATTTATCATTATCTAGGGCAAATTTCGCAAAATCTCTATTAAATTTTGCCCATATATACATAAATTCAGGCTTTTCCAAAGCGTGCTCACGCATTTTTCTGCGTAGTGGATATTTATATTTGCTTTCTTCGTTAAAAACTTTTCTTACGTGCGCAAAAAAGCTAGACCATAAATTAGGATTATCAGCTTCAAAAGCTATATCAATTAAGAAGCCACGGTTTGTATCAGTTAAAAAAAGGCCTGCGTGAGCACCAAGATAAAATCTTTGCTGCAAGGCTTTGCTTTGTTCTCTGTCTGTTATAGTACCAAATATGTGAGAAAAAAGCCCTTCTCGCAACTCTTTATCGTCACACAATATTTGCACAGATTTACTGTCTTTGTGTGACACGTCGCCATAGAATCGCAAGCTTTTAATCCACTCCCAAATACGAATTGGGTCAAAGGGCGGAGTTGAAATAGTAAAATATCTGTCTAGCATGAGACCAACAATTTTACTTACGCCATCTAAACACCAACACTCATAAATCTTTTTACCACACATGCATTGTAAATTTTTTGTTAACCTATCTAATAGTTTTTCAACGATTTCTTGGTCTAGGTTGTTAATAAGTCCTTTTATGAAGTAACGCTCACCAATTACATGTTTTAATCCGTCCTCTCTCTTGGGGTATAGGGTAATGCACGCACGGAAAAATTTTTCAAGTAAATCTACACCAAGTCGTTCAATAGTGATGTCTAGTATACTATAAGCTACCATTTTTAGAGATGTGAGACTACTTTCACCTATAAGAACATTTATATCTGATTCAAAATCGTAGTTTTTTGTTCTAAATAAACATCTAGCAGCGAAAATACGTGTATCATGATTATTATTAGGGTCTAATATAAGTTGTCTTAACTCATCAAAAAGCAAAGGAATAATTGACGAATTAGCCAACAATTCTAAAACCAAATTACGTAAATGTCCTCCACTGTCAGATAAAATCAAAGCCCTAACGTTTTGTACAACTTCATGCGTGAAAAAGCCTGAGACGCTAAATTGTCGCCAAACATCCGTTCTTCGAAAATATGGATCATCGTGTTCAAGCTCTTTGAGTTTTAGCAAAAGCAATCGTTTTGAAGAAAGAGTAAGTTGTGAAGGGTCTCCATTAGCGAGTACAGAATACGGGTCGAGCTTAATTATTGTATGTTGGATAAGTTCATTACCGTGAGCCGCCATCCAACCTAATAAGCCTCTCAAATCATCTCGCACTATAGTGTTTGGAGCAATAATCGTTAAGCATTGAGTTAACCCAAGAGAGTCTTGCTGATTTAAAATACGTCCTACTAAATATTTTGCCGCACAGTATTCAGCAACCATTTTGTGCATCGGTATGTGATGACCACTGCTAGCTGCTGGTTTAAAGAGTTTTGTGCCAAGAATTTGCAGTCCAATTGAGTTAGCTTGCAGTAGAGACAAAAGCGAAGGAAATAAGAGTGATTCGGAAGACTCATTAACACTAACCCCTTCAGAACCTGAAAGAAGTTGCTTTGCAAAAACTTCTGAAGCTAGACTAACTTTTTGCTCTAAGGGGAGCGTATGGGGATGCAAGCTTGCACTTTTATTAAGTTCCCTAGCCAGCCCGTCGATAGCCTTTTCAAAAATACTTTGCTTATTTAAAAACTTTCTCGCGCTTTCCACATATGCATCGGCAAACATTTTAAGAAAATGAGGGTTAGCTAGAAGGCTTTCTAAATCGAAACGGCTTACTTCATCATAAAATGATTCAAAATGTTCTTCTGGCTTATAGTTCTGAAAAATTATCCGCTGCTCTGGAATATCAAAAGGAAGAAGTCTTACAATTATGGGGTGATGTCCAAAGTAATCTTTAAATGTATATGTATTTGCGTCACTCCATTCACTTGACCTACTTGAAAGAATAATATGGGTGGGATTTAGATTAGAAATTTTTCCAAGAAGTATGTTAATACCATTATTGTCCACCTTCGCCAATTCATCAAAAGCGTCAACTACAAGAGCTCGATTTTTGTTTTCACTTTGTTTGTGCACAAATACATTGGCAGTTACAGACGTGATTCCTAATTGCTTAGCGAAAGAATTCAAAAGTGCAGTTTTACCTGCTCCCGGTTCAGCAAGAACGATTATCCCCTTAGCATGAGATAGTAATTCAGCTTCTGACCATGTTTTTGACTCATATGACAGTTTGCGTGGTAGATAAAAATCTGCTTCCATATCTCAACTCTTTTGGAAAAAATAAAGTGCAATATGCTAACTTTTAACAATATAATAAGCATTATACGAGTTTGGGGTTCAAATGTCCATTGAAAGAAGTCATAATATGAACATCACTTTGTATGTAGTAAAAAAATAGCCTTTATCTTGATATACCAAGATAAAGGCTATTATAGGTTATTCATGTAGCTACACGAATTTACTTTTCTTGTTTAACCTCACCCCCAACACTTTCAATATAAGCCACAATATCCTCAACCTTCCAAGCGGTGGTACGTTTTCCTAAAGTCACTGACTTAGGAAATATTCCTTCCCTGCACCCATCCCACCAAGTACTTTTACTCA
>CAYJPT010000215.1:0-3118 GCA_964372165.1 uncultured Desulfovibrionaceae bacterium
CCACCCATACCCGGCAGGCCACCAAGCCCACCCATACCTGGCATGCCCGGCATACCACCCATGGGCATGCGTGGTTTTTTACCACCACCGCCAAGCATTCCTTTCATCATTTGACGCATTTGCTCAAACTGGCGCACAAGTTGATTAACTTGTTGTACACTTACACCTGCACCCTTTGCAATGCGCGCTCTACGGCTACCATTTAGTACGTCAGGGTTGCGTCGTTCAGCCATGGTCATGGAGTTAATAATAGCTTCAGTGCGAGCCAGTTCTTTTTCCGGCACAGCTCCACTGGCTTCGCTTAATTTTTCACGAATACCAGATAATCCCGGAATGAGCTTTAATATGCTGTCAAGAGATCCCATCTGCTTGACTCGTCGCATTTGGGTGCGAAAGTCTTCCAAGTCAAACTTGGCTTTTTGCATTTTAGCAGCCAAAGCCTCGGCTTCTTCTGCATCCATGGAGTCTTGTGCTTTCTCAACTAATGTAAGCACATCGCCCATACCAAGTATGCGTCCAGCTACTCTGTCAGGATGGAAAACTTCCATATCTGAAAGTTTCTCACCAAGGCCAACAAATTTGACTGGTGCGCCTGTAACTGATTTAATGGAAAGGGCAGCACCTCCACGGGCATCGCCATCCATCTTGGTGAGCACAACGCCAGTAATGCCTAATTTTTCATTAAAAACTTCAGCTACTGTAACAGCATCTTGGCCGGTCATGGCGTCTGCCACAAATAAAATTTCTTGAGGGTCTATTGCTTCTTTTATGGCAACAAGTTCTTGCATGAGGTTTTCATCAATATGCAAACGTCCTGCTGTGTCTAGCAGCAATACTGTTGCTTGAGCTTCCTTTGCGGCTGTTACAGCTTGTTTTGCAATGTCCACAGGATTCATATCCGTACTTGATGCATAACAAGGTATATCCAATTGTTTTGATAGGGTAGTCAATTGGTCAATAGCTGCAGGTCTATAGACGTCGGCAGGCACAAGGTAGGGCCGCATTTTTTGCTTGCGCAATGCATTGGCAAGCTTCCCGCAGGAAGTTGTTTTACCAGAACCTTGCAAACCTACAAGCATAATAACGGCAGGCTGAGCTTTACGCAAATCAAGGCCGGTATTTTCGCCTCCTAGTAGGTTGACTAGTTCATCATGTACTATTTTAATAACTTGTTGTGCAGGGCTAACACCTTTTACTACTTCTTGTCCAAGGCACTTTTCACGCACGGTATCAACAAAGCTTTTGACAACTTTGAAGTTAACATCAGCTTCTAGTAATGCTAAGCGTACCTCACGCAGACCGTCTTGTATATTATCTTCAGTAAGTTGTCCGCGTCCGCTAAAGTTGCGAAATACTGTTGAAAGTCTATCCGAAAGGCTCTCAAACATGTTAACCTCAAATTATTAAAATATTATATAAAGATGCACCATTAGAAGACTTTAAGACATTTGTCAAGAAAGAAGAATTAGACAAAATATAGCTAACACTTGACAAAGTTGCTACAAATGGCAAGCATATTGTTGTTAAAGCGACTAACATTTAAAGGAAATTTTTTTGTATTTTTTAGTAAAATTATACTCAAAAATAATTATGCAGGACTCTTAAATTAGATTCAGATAGTATCGAGGAGATATTATGCCGCAAACTTGGGAAAAACCATGGCTAGAGCGTCAAAGTGCACCACCAGAGCGTCCATATGATGTACGTTCACCCTGGGAACGTGACTATGCGCGCATTATTCATTCGTCAGCCTTTAGACGCTTGCAATCAAAAACACAAGTGCTTGACTTAGGTCAGGGTGATTTTTACCGCACAAGGCTTACTCATTCCTTGGAAACAGCTCAAGTAAGTAATGGAATATTAAAAGTACTAAGTAAAAAATATAAGTCAAATCCTGTAGCGCAGGCTTTACCGGATACACGTTTGTTAGCAGCTATATGTCTTGCACATGATTTAGGCCATCCGCCATTTGGGCATGGGGGTGAAGCTGCACTAAATTTATGCATGCGTAAGCATCAGGGATTTGAGGGTAATGCTCAAACTTTACGTATTCTATCTAGCCTTGAGCAATATACAAGGCATCATGGGCTTAATCCCACACGACGTTTATTGCTTGGAGTATTAAAGTATCCAGCACCGTATAGTGTTTTGGTCAATGAAAAAGCTTATGCTGCACATAATAATAACCCACATTGGTTATTTCAAGCCAAGGGGCAAAAGCCACCAAAGTGCTTTCATGATGCAGAGCAAGAAGTTATTGATTGGGTGCTACAACCACTTGGAGCGATGCAAGAAGATTTTTGCGCCCACATTGACCCAAGTACAGATAAACGCTTTGAGCATAAAAAAACCATTCATAGGTCACTTGATGCTTCAATTATGAATATTGCCGATGATATTTCATATGCTTTGCATGACTTAGAAGATGCAACTGCAATGGGCATTTTGACACGTGATATGTGGGATGATTTTATAAAGGGTAAGGATGATATTTTTGCCGATTGCGGACTACAATCGGTAGATGTGGCAAATGATTTATTTGGTAGGGAGAGCTATGCACGTAAAAATCGCATTGGCGAGTTAGTTCACTTTATGATTACACATTGTATCATTGAAGAAAGTGGCATAAATAGCGATTGTCCACTGATAACACATGTAGCCAAGCTTGATGAACAAGCAGCTAAATTGCAAAAGTTAATGGGTGATTTGGTTTTAGAGCATATTATCTGGTCGCCTAATGTACAAATGCAAGAGTTTCGTGGGCGCAAAATTGTAGTAGAACTTTTTGATGTTTTTGCAAGCGATCCACAAAAACTATTGCCCTTAGATGTACAAAGAGTTTTTAACAGTAAAGATGAATATGCTGAGCAGATGCGTGTTGTGTGCGATTATATAGCGTGTATGACTGATGCTCATGCCGTACGCTTGCATGAAAAGCTATTCTATGCTGGTAAGGGTTCTGTTTTTGATAAACTATAGCAATAAGGGTACCTATCTTACATTATATAAGAAATAGTCTGGAAAAATATAAATATTTTTTTCGCATTATTCTATGCTTTTCATCACGGCATTCTAATTTCAAATTTATGTATAAGAGATTTTATTTGAACAATGTAAA
>CAYJPT010000216.1:0-3084 GCA_964372165.1 uncultured Desulfovibrionaceae bacterium
AGCCGTTAGGTGAGCAAAGCGAACCTTACGGATATAGAGAGCAACGCAAGCGAATGATTTTCGTGCCTTACTGCCAAGGCAGCTTGTCAGCCTTAGGCAGCACAAACACCCGAAAGGGGGTTTGTCATCAGTCTGATTGAGGGAGTTTAAAACTCCCCCAATTAAATTAGTATGCATTAGTATAATATAGAATAACTATAAAAAATGCATCGCTGATGAATTTACGATTTAGTTATTTGTACCGGCATTTGGTATAAATAAAGCTTGACCATATTTATCTACACCAAATTGACTAATAAGTTTTTGCACTTTTTCAGATACAATCCAATTAATAAAAGCATCGGCTGCTTTGATGTTGGTGTCTGGGTACTTTTTTGGATTTACGGCAATAATTCCGTATTGGTTAAAGAGGCTTTTGTTACCTTCGCATACCACACCTAATTCCATTTTAACATTGGCATCATTAGAAATTTTTAACCATGTGCCACGGTCTGTCAAAGTGTAGGCTTTCTTTTCGTCGGCCATGCTAATTGTAGCACCCATGCCTTGACCAGATTGTTGATAATTTGGATTTTTGGTAGGATCTAACTTTAGTTGTTTCCAAATGCTTAGTTCTTTACCATTTGTACCGGAGTTGTCACCGCGTGAGATGAAAGGTAACTTTTGTTCCATAATAGTAGTAAAGGTTTTTTGGATATCATCATTTTTTTGTATTGGGGATTTTGGTCCTATGATTACAAAGTCATTATACATAACTGGGAATCTTTTTACACCAAAGCCACCTTTAACAAAATCTTCCTCACGAGCCTTAGCATGCACAAGTATGATGGAAACATCACCATTTTTACCCATTGCAATGGCTTCGCCTGTGCCAACGGAAACAAATTTAAGCGAATAACCAGTATCTTTTTTAAATATTGGCGCAAGATAATCTAAAAGACCTGTATCAGCAGTGCTGGTTGTTGTGGCCATAAAGAGTTCTTTGTCATTTTTTGCATAAGCTTGGCTTGCAAAAGAAAATGTTACACACAAACATAAGGCAAGTAAAAATAAAGTAGCTTTCATTATTTCCCCTTTTTGCTTTACTGCTATCACAGTAAAATAGTTTTTAATGATTAAATGATGGGCTTTTAGTAAAAATATTATTCAACCAATGACATAATGCTATCTAAAAAAATCGTACCTCCTTTATGTACTTTGGCAAATTTTACTTCTGTTAATAACTTACAAGATGCGCTTGATAATTTACAGTTTTGTTCAGACGCAAAACAATGTTTATGTTTTTTTACAATACTTAATATGGTGTCTTCAAATTTTATGTTTTGTTCAATTTGTAGTGATTCAACATTGCTAGATAAACAAATGTTATATTTAAAACGCTTGAAACATAAGCCTTTGATTGATGATTGCTCCATCCAGTTAAGTAATTCTTGACTTACAATTACTACTAAACCATCACCACCTTGTCCATGATAGCTTTCTTTAAGGCCTTGGTCAGTTATGAAAGTTGCTTCATTTGCAAAGTGTACATTCTGGCCTTTAGCTTTAGTGTAGGCTAATTGTAAAACTTTGTGTGAGTTAATATCTATCATTGTTTGTAATTATGCATGTTTAGTGTGTTTTTATATACTAAGTTGCATAAGATTATTATAAGCTTAAAGTAAAAACAAAAGTAATACTTGCTTATTAATGGATTAATGCACTTAGAAATCTTATTAGCTTACATTGAAAAATATTTATAATGCACAAATTGACTGGAAAAAGCATTTTATTTTTTTCCGGCCAATTTGCTAAAATTTACTTTTAATGCGCATCGTTGTCTGCAAAAGCATCTGCAACTTGTTTGAATTGATTTTCAATAGCAAGGAATGCATCAACCACATCTGGGGCAAATTGTGTACCATGACCTTCTTGAATCAGCTCACGTGCCTTTTCATGCGGCATTGATGGTTTGTACACGCGCTTGCTTGTTAGAGCATCATATACGTCAGCAACGCTCATAAGTTGTGCAGGTAGTGGAATTGCGTCTCCAGCAAGTCCTTGTGGGTAGCCTTTACCATCCCAGCGTTCATGGTGGCTGTAAGCTATGGTGCGTGCAATACGTAGGAATGAGTCAGAACCTAATTTTGAATCGGCTGAAGATAGCGCATCACGACCTCTTGTGGTGTGCTGTTTCATGTATTCAAATTCTTCTTCAGTTAGACGCCCTGGTTTTTGTAATATTGCATCAGGAATGCTAACCTTACCAACATCATGTAGTGGTGCTGAAAGATATAGTAATTCTATAGTCTTAGCATCAAGAGCTAAAGCATATTTTTCTTGCTTTGCCATGTACTCGGCAAGAAGCAAGACAAATTTTTGGGTGCGTTTAATGTGTAGACCTGTTTCTGGGTCGCGCCATTCAGCAAGACTTGCCATTGCCTCAATGGTAGCTTCTTGTGTAAGTACTAATTCGCGAGTCCTTTCTTTGACTAAATCATCAAGTTTATCACGATGTTTTTTTAATTCCAGCTGATTATCTACCCGTGTTGTAACTAGGGTAGACCTGAAGGGTTTGCTTATATAGTCAACAGCTCCAATACTAAGTCCTCGTGACTCTTCCTGCTCATCATTTTGTGCTGTAATAAAAAGCACCGGTATGTCATGCGTGGTTGCATTGGATTTTAATTCCTGACACACTTCATATCCATTCATGCCCGGCATAATTACATCAAGTAAAATAATATCTGGGTGGGGGGTGTTATTGGCTAGGCGCAGCGCATCCTCGCCATTACGTGCAAACATAACTGTATGTTTTGTTCTTAATAATTCACCTAGAATACGTATATTTTCCGGTGCATCATCAACGATTAATACGCGACTGCTCTTGGCATCTGATGGCTTTGGGGGGGTAATTGTATCCATGTATAAATCCTCGTGTTAGACCTTTGCATAATAAGCTATGAAAAAGTTTCACCCTAATATGTGATGTTAGTGGTGCAAAAGTATATATTTTAAAGTAGGTTACAATACTGTGTAATGTGCAATTGCACTGCCTTCATTCGCCCTGTGGGACGCAAAAAAACATGGTTTTTTGCTCTCATT
>CAYJPT010000217.1:0-3000 GCA_964372165.1 uncultured Desulfovibrionaceae bacterium
CGCTTGGAAGAATACTACCTCAAAATGACATCATTGTTAATGGGGGGCAGTATAAGGTCAATACCAGTGAAACCTGCATTGATTGACTCCTCAACTTACCGCTTCAAGAGTGGTTCAGATGTTTTTATATCAAAAATAGTTTCAAATGTATTGGAAGAAAAAGAAAAGATTGCAATAGTGCAAGAGCATCGTAAATTCCAAGACACTTTTGCAGAAGCACAATCTATTAAAAGTATTAATGAAAAGATAAAGCAATCATTTAATATTTTAGATAAAAAAGTTGAAATTTCAGTAGATATGTCATCGCACAATGCATGGCAAAACTCGCTAATGACATATCTAGAAAATGTGCCATTCCATCATGCGAGCAAAGGTGAGCAGAGTATCATAAAAACTGAACTTGCAATAAATCATTCTCAGCAGCATAACTCAAGCCTACTTTTGATTGAAGAAATAGAGAGTCACCTTTCTTTCAGCAGGTTAAATGAAATATTGCATCACATATGTAACAAATCATCAGAAAATCAACTGATTATCTCCACTCACAGTAGTTTTGTAGCTAATAAACTTGGTTTTAACAACCTTACTTTATTAAATAAAAATAATGCTTTTTCATTTTCTTCCTTAGAAGTAGATACATTTGAATTTTTCAAGAAACTTGCTGGCTACGATACGTTGAGGCTTTTACTTTGCAAGAGAGCTGTGCTTGTTGAGGGACCTTCGGATGAGTTAATTTTCCAAAAAGCATATTTAAATAAAAACGGAAAATTGCCCATAGAGGCAGGGATTGATGTAATTTCTGTTGGGCTTACATTCAAAAGATTCTTAAATATTGCAAAGAGTATTTCTAAAAAAGTAGCTGTCATTACAGATAACGATGGAGACTATGCAAACAACATACAGAAGAAATATGAAAACTATGTTGGATTAGACTTTATAAAAATTTGTGCTAGTGATGATAACACCAAAAGAACTTTAGAGGTGCACTTTTATAAAGATAATTTAGAACATATTCCATTATTACAAGAAATTTTTGGTGTCGAAAAAAACGGAGAAGATATGCTCAACTATATGTTAACTCATAAAACTGAGTGGGCACTAGCTTATTTCGAGTATGAAGATACAGAGCAAAAATTAGTTTTCCCTCAATATATTTTAGATGCAGTGAGCTGGTGCGATGAGTAAAAATAAATTTTTGCTTGCAGCGGCAGGAGCTGGAAAAACAACATATCTTATTAATGAAGCTCTTAGCTCTCAAGGAAATATTATCATTTTAACATATACAGAAAACAATAGAGATGAAATAAAAAGTAAATTCATCAGAAAAAATGGATATATACCTTCAAATGTTAGCATTAGCACGTGGTTTTCATTTTTAATAAAACATGGTGTAAAGCCGTATCAAAGTGCTATGCATCCTGATTTGGGAGTACAGTCAGTAGCTGGTCTTAATTTTATCAATGGAGGTGCTTCAGGAATAAAATACACTTTTAATGGGCGTTCTGTGCCATATAGTGGAACAAAGCCTGAAGAAATGATGCGGCATTATTTTGATAATAATATAAGAATTTATTCTGATAAGTTGTCTAAATTTGTTGTAGAATGTAATAAAAATGCTAATGGTGCTGTAGTAGATAGAATAAGCAAAATTTATGATAAAATTTTTATTGACGAAGCTCAAGACATGGCTGGGTATGATTTAGAATTTTTTGCGTTGCTCATGAAATCCCAATCTACAGTAACAATGGTAGGTGATCCTCGACAAGTCATCTATAAAACACATCATTCAACAAAAAATTCAAAATACAGAGAAGGTAAAATTAAAGATTGGCTTTTGGCAAATGCTAGGAAAATATCGTGTGATATTGACGAAGCAACCCTCAATGTATCTCACAGATGTCACCAACATATTTGTGAATATTCTTCTTTGCTGTATCCTATGTATTGTAAGGTTGATGCGTGTTCATGTTGTAGGGATGATGGAGAGCATTGTGGTGTGTTCATTTTACGAAAGAGCCAAACACTTGCGTATCTAGATACGCATGCTCCTATGCAATTAAAATGGGATGCTCGAAGCAAAATCCATACAGAATTTCCATCTTATAACATGGGAGAGGCTAAAGGGTTGTCTTTCGATAGAGTTTTAATTTACCCTACGGGTGAAATGGCTAATTGGCTATCTTCTCATTCAGTTCCATTACCCCCCACAACTCGTGCAAAATTTTATGTAGCATTAACCCGTGCTAGGCACAGCGTAGCCATTGTAATTGATGAGAAACATAAACTTTGGAAAAATCCTCCTTCAGATATTCAAATTATCACTTTCTAGCTGTTCAGTACAATTACGTAAAATTTTGCATAAAGCAATTTGTTCCTTATTTAAGTCAAGATAAGAAGCATTACATCTACTGTCACTAAGGCTTTTAGAGTGCGCGCTCCTTGCTCGTTGACACACAGGCTCTAGTATTGAATTTAGTAACATTTTCAACAAGCATATCATAACTGCTAAAAAGGACTGTTAGATTGAGCCCCTATAAGGCTTATTAACATGCCTTGACATTTGTAGCCAAATAGATACAATGAACTATGCAAAACATCATAAACAGAACTGACCTATTTCGTGATTGGATAGATGACCTAAAAGACCAGAAAGGGCGAGCTCGGATTTTGTACCGCATTAGATATGCCGAGAACGGCAACTTTGGAGATTGCGAGTCAGTGGGAGATGGTGTTTCCGAAATGCGCATACATTTTGGCCCGGGCTATCGAGTATACTTTGGACAAGAAGGCAAAAATGTTTATTTACTCTTGGTTGGTGGCGATAAAGGTAGCCAAAAACGAGATATTAAACGTGCAAAGACCCTTTGGAATGAATTAAAAAAGGCAAGGAATATATGAATACAACAAAATTTGACATAATTGAGCATTTAGATAATGAGGAAGTTATTGCCGAATACTTAGCAGCCGCCATAGAAGACAACAACCCAGATATGTTTCTCA
>CAYJPT010000218.1:0-2938 GCA_964372165.1 uncultured Desulfovibrionaceae bacterium
TTTATGCCAAAGCATAGCCGTAAGGCAATGCGTGGTGCCTTTCTGAAAAGCGCATGGAAATGCGTTTTTAATCATCGACTAAATAGTTTCGTCATTAATCCATAATTGTACGTGTTCTTTGATAAAGTTACAAATGTTGTTATGTTCAACTTTACCATGCCCTTCAACATGTATAGGCGCTCCAAAGGTAAAATGAATAGTTTTTTCTCTATGAACTACGCCAAAGTCTTTAATAAACTTACCTTGTGCCCACGTATCCGTTTTTAATGCTAAAGGGATAATGGGTCTATTAGCATATTTAGCTAATTTGACCCCTATACTATTGAATTTAGCTGGATTGAATGTAGTTGAACGCGTACTTTGTGGAAAAATCACCACTGACATGCCTTTATCCAATCTTTTTTTGCCTTCATCAAGCATATTTTGTAAATCCTGGCGTGGACTTTTTCGTGCTACTACAATGGCATCTCTACTTTTTAGAATACTTCCAAATAAAGGTAAATCATACAGACTTTTTTTAACGACAAATGTAACGGGCATATGAGGGCGTATAATGGTTGGTAGCAAGAATGTTTCAAGCGTGCTCATATGATTTCCAACAAAGATGCAAGGTTCTGTCATGTTTTTTAGGTGATTTAATCCATTAATGGAAAAACGGCATCCAATTGCTTCAAAATTGCGCCCAACACGTGCGCTATTGTATGCCCATGTTACGTCATCGCACTTATTTAGTAGTGCAGAAAATCCTAAACATATAACCGGACCCCAAAGTGTACTAAGAAAAAAGCTGATATTGTGGAAGTTTTTATTAATAAAACTGGGGGTAATATTTGGTGAAGTATAGCTATCACCTGTACTGAAATGCAAATCAAATTTTTGGTCGAGGGCGTTCATTAAAAATCACCATGTTTTTTTGAAATTTTGCGCCACCATTGGCTAAGCCTTGCCTCATCACCGTGGTTATGTGGTCTATAAAAGCTTATATTGTGTAGCTCATCTGGTAAATAATTTTGTTCTACATAGCTTTGTGGGTAATTATGTGGATATTTATATTCTTTGCCATAACCCCATTCTTTTTGTAATTTGGTAGAGGCATTGCGCAAATGCAAGGGTACAGGTTGTATACCACGGCTCTTTATTTCACTTTTGGCAAGTAAATAAGCAGCATAAGTGCTGTTACTTTTTTTTGCCAAAGCTAAATACACAACGGTTTGTGCTAAAGGTATAAAACCCTCAGGCATACCAACAAATTCAATGGATTGTTGACAAGCAACAGCAAGGGGTAGGGCATTGGGATCAGCCAAACCTACATCTTCTGAGGCTGAAAGAATGAGTCGTCTACAAATAAAACGCGGATCTTCTCCACCCTCCAATAAACAAGCTAAATAATATAAAGCTGCGTCAGGGTCACTGCCACGAATGGACTTAATTAAAGCAGAGGCAAGCTCATAGTGACTATCGCCATCTTTATCATGCCTTGCTAAAACTTCAGGCAGTCCCACTTTAACACGCTCAATACTGTGTTCACTTTCTGGTAATGATGATATATATTCAATAATATTCAGCAGGGTACGAGCATCACCATGCGCTACCGTGGCAAGCAAATCTAGCACATCATCTGTTAAAAAAATATTTAGTTCTTCCATGCCACGTTTAGCAACCGCAATTAATTCATTGCGTAAAAGATTGCGTAATCGTAAAATATGTAAGCGTGAAAGAAGTTGACGTGTTACGCTAAAAGATGGATTTTCGGTGGTTGTGGCTATAAGAGTTAGTTCACCTGACTCCACTAAGGGTAAAAAAAAGTCTTGCTGAGCTTTAGAAAATCTGTGTATTTCATCTAAAATTAAAATTTCTATTCCATTAAGCTTGCGTCTCAATTGCTGCAAGCCTGCTTCCGGTGCACTAATGCGTAAAACATGCTCAGACTTTGCCTTGGCAAGTAGTAAAGAAATGGTTGACTTTCCACATCCGGGTGGGCCAAAAAAGAGCAGAGAAGGTAGACGCTTTGCATTTAATAAAGCTTGTAGTCGGTCACCCAAGTGACCTTGACCTACAAATTGCTCCATATTTTGAGGGCGTAAACGCTCTGCCAAAGGACGATTTATTGTCATAAAAATCCTATATTACCGTATGCTCAATCAATAAGGTGAGATGCCCACCAATGCAAACCTAAACAAAGCAAGGCTGCTGTTTCACAGCGTAAAACTCGGCTCCCAAGGCTTACCGGTTGAAAATTACCCACGGTTAAACTTTTTATTTCATCTTTTGAAAAGCCACCCTCAGGACCAATAGTGTAGAGGGTAGTGCCTGGCTTGCCAAGCATAGCTCCATTTAACATTGGTACAGATTCTTGAACCTCCCAAGGCATGAATTTTTGTTCAAAATCGACACTGCGTTCTATAACTTCCTGTATGCTAGATAATAACACAATGTTAGGCAACCAAGGGTTATGACATTGTTTCATGGCTGCAATGCATTGACCTTGCCAGTGCTCCCTTATACTTGTAGATAGGCGCCCTTGACTATGATCAGCCTGCCAAATCCACACTTCATGTACACCTAGTTCAACGGCTTTTTCCATAAAAAAACCGCGTCTTGTTGCCTTACTCCACGCTAAAGCCATAATGGGTAAGGAGCATGGGCGAGGTATAAAATTTTCACTTACTAATTGAGCGCATACTTCTTTTTTTGTAATATGCTTGATAATAAATCGGCCTTTACGTCCACACCCGTCAAGTAAGATAATTTCTTCATCAACTTTAAGGCGCAAGACTTGCGCTATGTGCTTTGCTTCTTGCCCTTTAATGATACATTCATTATCCCACTTTTCAGGTAAATAAAAAGCATAGGCCATAAAAATCCTTTAGTAGTTTGTGATTATCCAAATGTCTTAATATGGTTATAGTTGTTAAGTAAATGCTGATTTATTCCTTAA
>CAYJPT010000219.1:0-2895 GCA_964372165.1 uncultured Desulfovibrionaceae bacterium
TAATGTAAAAACTAGGTATTTAATGTTAAATAATAGCAAACAACACTACTATATACGCCCAGAAATTGAAGCTTTAAAGCCATACGTACCGGGACTAAGCATTACAGAAATTCGCCAACGATTTAATTTAACACAAGTTATTAAAATGGCCAGTAATGAAAATCCACTTGGTACTTCACCATTAGTACAAAAGTACTTATGTCGTGCGGCAAATACTGTACATAGCTATCCGCAAGGAGGAAATCCACGTTTAGCTTGTGCATTGGCAGAGCATCATAATGTAGATAAAGAGCGTATAATAGTAGGCAATGGTTCTGATGAAATCATCGACTTACTAATGCGTGTATGTTGTCAAGCACAGCACAATAACATTGTTTGTTTCAAACCTTGCTTTGGAATTTATAGCACGCAGGCTCAAATTAGTGGCATAGAATTGCGCCAAAGTGCTCTTGCCAAAGATTTTTCTTTTCCGTTTGATGAATTACTTAAGTTAACTGATGAAAAGACTTCTCTCGTATTTATTACAACACCAGATAATCCCTCAGGATATTGCCCTAAGGCAGCCGAGGTATTGGAATTTTCAAAAAAACTTCCCCCAAATTGTCTTTTAGTTATTGACGAAGCCTATATGGACTTTACTGATGAGAAGCAATATTCCTTATTTGTGCAAGGTCATGATTTACAAAATGTCATATTTTTACGCACCTTTTCTAAAAGTTATGGACTAGCCGGTCTACGCCTCGGCTATGGAATTTTACCTTTAGAACTTGCGCAATATATGTGGCGCACTCGTCTACCTTTTTCTGTAAATATCTTGGCAGAAGAAGCTGGCCTTGCCGCCCTTGACGATAAAATATTTTATCAAAAAACACTTGAAACAGTACAGTTAGGGCGTCAGCAACTTACTTTGGGACTTAGCAAGTTAAACTGCAATGTATACCCAAGCCATGCTAACTTTATAATGTTTACTCCACCAAACTCCATGCCGGCACAGGAAATTTTTGAAGCTTTGCTCAAAAAGGGAATTATTATTCGCCCACTTGCAAGCTATGCTTTGCCAAATTTTTTACGTGTAAGCGTTGGCACTGAACACGAAAATAACCTTTTTCTATCCTACCTTAGTGAGATATTATTATGAAAACATTGCCCATTATTACCATAGACGGCCCAGCAGGAGTTGGCAAAACAACTTTAGCTAAAGCCGTGGCAATGAATTTGGGATTAGCTTACATGGATACAGGTGCAATGTTTCGTTGTTTGGCACTAAAACTTGGAGACAATGTTCAAAATATGACTGATGAAGAAATAGAGCGTCAGTGTGCGGCATATACATTTAGCCTTCATGGATCAGGCGAAGATACAGCATTACTTTGCAATAATAATGTTATTGGTGAAGAAATACGCAATGAAGCTGTAGGCATGCTTGCATCAAAGCTTGGTACTGTACCCGTCATACGAAATATACTTAAAAATTCACAACGTATGCTTGGTCAAGATACTCCTCTAGTGGCTGAAGGGCGTGACATGGGTACAGTTGTTTTTCCAAGTGCGACTTTTAAATTCTTTTTAGATGCAAGCCCACAAGTACGCGCCAATCGACGCCTCATCCAACTTCAAGAAAGTGGAAAGCATGTTGATTTAGACTTACTTACTCAACAAATCATACAACGTGATGCACAAGACAGAGAACGCACTATTGCTCCACTATGTGCAGCAGACGATGCCATCATTATAGATACTTCCTCACTTGATTTGCAAGCTGTACTTAGCATTATCTTAGATAGTGTCGTTAATACAAAAGGTGGAATATAAACAAAATATTCTGTGATATTTTATTGCAAAGCACTACTACTCTATATCTAACGCGATTTTCCTAACAGTTTTTAGTCAAGCTTTTGTCAGATACTAGGCATTTATTTCCTCTTCTCAAAACACACCTAGCATAACATGCTATAATTTAAGTATAAAAACACAAATGGCATGCTATATGCATTCTCTCCAGCAAAGGTAGACATCGTGTCGAGACCTATCGAAAAATAATTAAATTATCATCCTTGGGGAGGATATTATGAGCAGTCATCTTGATTATGAAATTAACAAGGAATTAGGCGAGTGTTACTTATTTATGGGCGATTTAGATAAGGCTGAAGAATATTATCGTAAAGCCATCGCCAGCGACAACACTCATGTTGCACCTTATCTTGGTCTTGCTACTATTGCAGTACAATATGGCAAGCTTGAAGAAGCTATGGTGCTTTATACCAAGGCTGCATCCATTGAAGTTACAGACAAAACCTTAACAGGTATTGGCCTTGTACTTATGGAACAAGAAGAGCATGAGCAAGCCTATGAACATTTTTCCCGTGCAATTGGCATGAATGCAGAAAATATTGTTGCACTAAATTGCCTTGTGCGCGAAGGCCATCACTTGGGTCGCCTTGAAGAGATTATCCCTGCGCTTGAAACAAGCATAGGTATATCTAATGAATCAAATGCTATAAGAGTTAGCCTAGCAGGAATTCTTATGTCACTTGGTCGTCTTGACGAAGCAAAAGCACACTTAGAAGCAGTGCTTGGCATTGACCCAAGTAACGAAAATGCACGTGAACTTATTGCCAGCATGGCCGCATAATATCAATTATGCTAAAACACAAAATCCATAGGATTTTGCGCCAATACAAGGGGCAAGTATAAAACTAGCCCTTGGTAAAATTCCCTCCCCACATGATTTTCCGACTTTAATTAGTAGTGAAGTTAAAGTCGGAAAATCCCCCAAACAATGGAGGGCCCATGCGCAGGATTGCACAGGGGGTTGTCATGGAAGACAAAAAATTAATAGCGCGAGGATAAAACATCCTCGCGTTATTGCATTTCACATTTAGTATTGAAAAAGAG
>CAYJPT010000220.1:0-2885 GCA_964372165.1 uncultured Desulfovibrionaceae bacterium
CCACAATCACGACGGGCATGAGCATGAAAATAATGTCCACCATGAAAACCACCAGCATTAAACCATGTATACTTATAGTTAGATATACAGACCACTTAATATTAAAAGATTATATATATGCAGCTAGTAAGTATTGCGATACAATAATTTTGGCTGGTAATGTATCGCTTTCTCATAAAATTCCTGTCACATTGCTAAACATTGATGGTAATGATTCGCCAAATAAAGCTATTTTTCTAAGTATAGCTTTAGCAAAAGAAAAAAAATGTACACATATTCTTACACTTGATGTTGATGAGCATAGCGATGTGCAAGAAATAGAATTGTTTTTACAGCAAGCACAAGAAAATCCCCTTGCAATTTTAGTTGGCAAGCGTGACTTTAATCAAAAAAATATAGCATTTTCTAAGAGGCTTGAGAGAGTATTATCAATATTTTGGATGCGTGTGCAAACGGGTGTAAAGTTGCATGATATTCATCACAGTACTAAATGTTATCCTGTAGAATTTTTTGAATTTGTTAAGCTAAAAAATTATGGTTATAGTTTTGATGCTGAGTCATTAGTACGCGCGGCTTGGGGTGGTTTTTCAATTATTGAGCTAATGATAAAAACAAGAGTGTCTTCAGCAAGATACTGTACAAATATCAAAACTCATTTAGGCATGATTGCGCTTAATGTGAAGCTAACTATGCGTGCCTTAGTGCCATTACCTTATCGACGCTATGATTATAAAATTAGCGAAAGTATTTCACTACGCCATCCTGTATTCGCACTTCGCTATCTTATGAATGACCCTTATAATAGAGCTACTCCTTGGCAACTTGCCAAAACAGCCGGAATATCTATGGCAATTCTTACTTTGCCTGCTCCCATTATTCAAAGTGTTTTTCTTTTATTATGCATAGGTTGGCTAAAGTTAAATAGACTTTGTGCACTAGCAATGATTCCACTGACGTGGCCTCCATTTTTACCTGGATTAGCGGTACTGGTGGGTTATCGTTTAAGGCATGGGCATTGGTTATCTGAATTTTCCATACAGACTTTAGGGTATGAAGTGGGTGAACGTCTATTTGAATGGGTCATTGGAAGTATGTTTTTAACACCTATTCTTGGTATTATTCTTGGTATTACAGTCGGTTTTATGGCTTTATGCCTTAATAAACACCATTAATAATATATCATAATAAAGAGTCTTGCTTAATTATTTTTGAGCGCAATTTTACTAAAAATTACAAAAAAATTTAAAATTGCTATGCAGGACTAAAAAGCATAAAAATCAACAAGTTAACGGACAAGTGGAGATCGCCTTTAAAAAGTTGACAGTAGTGATATTAACTTAAATTACTATAATAAAGATTGTTTGGAAAAAAATAGTGTCTTGCATGCATATTTTGTATGTTATGCCAGTGGTAATGCTTGAAATGTTAAATAAAATTAAGTATAAATTTTGTATGCTTGTAGACTTCATTATATGTTTTTAATGTTTATTTTTAGTAACTGAGAAGTGGCTATCAATTATGAGCTAATTTTTACATTCACGAAGAGAATATTATGTCTAACAAATTAAAAAAACTTAAAGTTTCAGATGTCAGGTGGCGTGGTTATGCTTTTATGGATGTTAATTTTAGGACTTTCTTTTATGATAACTCTTACTACAGAGCAACGCTTCCAACGGCGCAGAGCTTGGTACATGAAGGCTCATATTTACATCTGTTAAACTCACTAGCTAGTGATGGTTTTATTCCAAAAACGCAACCTGTAGATATAGAAATTGATGGATTTGGTAAGATATACAAACAGCATACAGAATATTTTAATGTGCCGATGCGTTGTGCTAACCCATTGCACTTAAAAGAAGCGGCATTATTATTTTTAGCTTTATGTAAAGATTTACATAAAAAAAATCTATGCCTCACTGATGGGCATTGTTATAACATGATTGTGCAAGGTGCTAATAAATCGGTTTGGTGTGATATTGGTTCTATTATGCCAGCTAGAGGTGATTATTACTTTAATGATATTGCCGAGTGTATAAAGTTTATGATATACCCTCTACTATTACGCAGTAAAAGCCCAGCTTTGGGGGGGATTATGCGTCATTGCACAACTGAGGGTATAACTAACGAAGGTGCTGTTGCTTTGCAACTTATGGGGCCTACAAGTTTTTCACCCAAAAGAGGTGACGTGCTTAATGAACTTGAAACACTTGTTCAATCCACAGAATTTACGTGGGAAAAAACTCTATGGAGTAATTATCACGATGAAAAAATAACTAATGATGATATTGATACAACTCTTGTACCTAATTCGCCTAACCGAGATGCTATAATAACAAGACTTTTAAAGATTTTGAAACCCAAAACTGTAGTTGATATTGCTGCTAATGCTGGTGTATTTTCACGTTTAGTTGCTAGGTTAGGAGCAGAGGTTTTAGCAATTGAACCAGATGAAACTGCCGTTGCAAGTGGTCATCTCTATTTGCGTGAACACGGAGTACAAAGTAGTGTTAAATTTATGGTAGCAGGAGCTGACGGCGCTGTAAAACAACCAGGAGATGTTGCTTTAGCACTTGCTTTAACACATCATCTTTTTCTGAGCAATCATCATCCATGGAAACTTATTGTACGGTGCCTTGCTGACCATACCAATAAACATTTGATTACTGAATTTATGCCAAATGGGTTATCTGTCCACAAAAAACAAGCTAATTTACCTGCAAATTATACTCTTGAACTGTTTGTAGAACAGCTGGAGCGTTATTTTACTAAAGTAGAAATTATTGAGCGTGAAGTTCCTAAGGGCTCTGCCAATCGAATTTTAATACTTTGCACAGATAAACGCGAGCAAGTGGTTGACGACCATAAGAATTTTCTTTGCTAAAAAA
>CAYJPT010000221.1:0-2880 GCA_964372165.1 uncultured Desulfovibrionaceae bacterium
AGTGCAACCTTGCCAAGGTTGAAGTCGCGGGTTCAAATCCCGTTTCCCGCTCCAAATTCTTCATAACAGTATAAACACACCGAGTAGAATAGAGCTTGTAAAAAATTTTATTTTTTATGTGTTTCGTTTTTTATAGCACAATCTTAATAAAGAGCTCTGCACAATTGTTTTCAAATATAACTTTGATGTTAAAATTTTAAAAATTACTTCAATGGCAAGATGCAATGTGCCTTTTAGTTCTGCACTGTAAATTTTTTGTTTTGAAAACTTTTTTACAATTTTCACAAAATTATACTTAAAAAGTAATTGTGCAGGACTTTTAAAGTTGATTTCCGTTCCTCTTGCTTGTTTATAAAAAATAGTGCATAATGAGTGCTGGTTTTTTTTCGTGTTTTTAACGAGTACATACACTAGGTAGTTGCTATGGAGAATAATTTTTTAGCTAAAATCAGTCATGAAATTCGTACCCCGTTAAACGCTATTATAGGTTTTGGGTATTTATGTCAGCAAACACGGCTTGATGATCAGCAGCGTAAATATATTACAACAATGATTGACTCTGCTAAGGGTTTGCTGGATGTTTTTCAGGAAATGCTTGATTTTTCCAAACTTGAAAATGATGATTTTGTAATTAATAATCTCCCGTTTCGTTTGGATGCGGTATTAAATGATGTTGTAGCAACTATTGAACCACGGTGCCATGAAAAGGGGCTAAGTTTTAATAGTATAGTAGATGATAAATTGCCTCCTGTTTTGGAAGGCGATGCTATGCGCATTTCTCTAATATTATTAAATCTTGCTGGCAATGCAGTTAAATTTACTGAACGTGGTTCTATCACAATAAAAGTTGACAAGTTAGAAACCTCACCCCCCTCAATTTCATTTAGTATTATTGATACTGGTATTGGTATTTCTGAAAATATGCGTGAGCAGATTTTCTTACCATTTACGCAGGTTGATAGCTCTGGCACGCGTGAACATCATGGTGTTGGCCTTGGTCTTGCCATTTGTTCATTACTCATACAACGCATGGGTGGAACTATATCACTTGAGGTTAATCCAGATGGTGGTAGTATATTTAATGTTACTCTACCATTGATAGAAGCTGAAACTTTGCCAGTTGAAAAAGAAAGACCGCTTAACGACGTGAAAATTTTGATTGTTGAAAATAATTCGTTAAATCAGCAGCTTATGGAGTCGCAGTTAACGGCACTTGGTATGAAAGTGTATGTGGCTCATGAGGGTGAACTTGCTTTACGCATTATTTCTGATGCAGATATTGCAGAAAAACCCTTTGATATAGTTATTTTAGCACTGCAATTACCTGATATTGGCGGTGTTGAAGTTGCGCAGTATATACAACAGTCGAATATTAACCATATTCCTGCATTAATTTTACAATCCGAGTTTTGTTTGCATGAAATTGAACAAATGGCTAAGGATGCAGGAATAATAGATATAATGCCAGTAGATGCAAGTCCCCAAATGTGGGAAGAAAAGCTTGTTGAAGCTTTAGAAAAACACATTGCAACAGCACCACCAGCACAAACTTCAGAAAGTGAAGAGTTTGAAGGTACTCCTCGTATTCTTTTGGTTGAAGATAATGAAATAAACCAAGAAATTGCATATGAAGTTTTAACAACAGCACAGTTAGAAGTTGATATTGCTAACAATGGTCAAGAGGCAGTTGATGCAGTTAGTAAACAAAAATATGCTTTGGTTTTAATGGATGTGCAAATGCCTATTATGGATGGGCTTGAGGCTACACGTCGTATTCGTGAGGCCGGTTATACTATGCCAATTATTGCAATGACAGCGCATGCTATGCTTGATGATAAAGAAGCTTCTATGTCCGCTGGAATGAACGCTCACCTTACTAAACCACTAGAGCCTATGGCTCTTTTTGCAGCTATCAATTCTTGGCTTCCTTCTAAAAGCTCAAGCAAAAAATCTTCCGCCGCACCAAAAGAGACGCCAGTCACACGAAAAGGAAAATTGCCAGATCGCATTGAAGGATTTAATATTATTGGAGGGCTTGCTACTGTTGGTGGTAATGAGGACCTTTATGCTAACTTGCTTAAAAAGTTTGCCAATAGATATGCCACCATTAATGAAGATATTAGTAGTTGCTTGCAAAAAAATGATATTGAAAGTGCAGTGCGTCATGCGCATACTGTACGTGGAATTGCTGCCAATCTTGGTGCAGAGGAGTTAGCCAGTGCTGCATCAAATTTAGAAAAAAGTTTGATACATTCTCCTAGTATGACAACGCCGCATTTACGTACTTTGGTTGTATGCTTGAGCAATGCTGTAAATGCCATTAAAGAATGCTTGGATGATATGGAAGCAAATGTTAATGGCTCAAATACAGTTGCTATACACGAGCGCCTAAACCAAGCAGAGCGTGAGCATGCTAGATATGTCCTTGAACAGGCAATTACTCATATGGAAAAAGACTGGGGTTATGCAATTGATGTCTCCAAGCACTTAGTTGCGCGCTTAGCTGATACCGAACTTGAGCAACAATTAAAGCAACTTGTGCAAGCTGTTGAAGACTTTGAAGTTGAGTTTGCTCTTGATTTAAGTAAACAAATACAGACTAAGCTAGGCGGCACTTAAAAATATGATAATTTATTACAATAATAAGATTAAACATTATGCTTAATGCAAGCTAAGGTGCAAGAAACAAAGCATAGAATGCGACTTTCCGGCAATTTAGCTAAATAAAAATAGTAGTGCAGGACTCCTCTTTTATTAAGAGTCCTGCACAATTATTTTTTCAGTATAATTTTGTGAAAATTGTAAAAAAGTTTTCAAAACAAAAAATTACAGTGCAGGACTAAAAGGCTCTAAAATCAATCGCTTGCGTTGCTCTCTATA
>CAYJPT010000222.1:0-2849 GCA_964372165.1 uncultured Desulfovibrionaceae bacterium
AAAAATCAAAAAAATACAAGTTTTCAATAATTATTTTGGCAGTATTTCATTCTTAGGGAAAATATATTTATTACAAAATACATCAATGGGTAATGCCTTATCAAATAGATAGCCTTGTCCCTTGGTGCATTGAATGGTGTTTAATAATTCGCAAACTTCTTCAGTTTCAATCCCCTCAGCCACAGTATCAAAAATACTCAAATCATTACACATATTAATAGTATACTGCACCATAGATAATGAACGTTGAGAATCACTTAAATTTCTAATAAGCCCTTGATCAATCTTAATTTCACTAAAATGTGAATCTGCCAAGGTCAGCAAGCTTGAATATCCTGACCCAAAATCATCAAGGGACAATAAAAAGCCTTGCTGAGTAATTTCATACAGTATTTCAGAAAGGAATATTGATGATGGAGCTTGCATAGTTTCCGTTATTTCAACAATAACCTTACGCGGTGGTATGGCATACTTAGCACAAATTGCAGCCAAGCGTTGAGCAATATTAGGCTGTTTTAAGGTAACTCTTGATATATTAACAGAAATACTTAAATCATCATAACATACTTCACGCCATTCACGCAGAACTTTACAGATAGTTTCAAAGACATAAAAATCAAGCAAATGTACTATTTCTAATTTTTCATATAGTGGGATAAAGTACGCTGGACTATCAACATCTTTAGATGAATTAACCTTACGAAGCAAAGCTTCTGCCCCTGACAATTCTCTGTTTTTTAATGTAAATTGAGGTTGCAAGAAAACAGCAAATTTCCCAGCTTCTATTTCAGAACTAAGTGAGTTACTTAACACTGTTTTATATTTTATATTTTCTTGACTGCTTTGATAATATAGCAATTTTTGCGTATACATTAAGCTATCAGCTTGCTCAATTTGCTTTGGAAGGTTGGATACATTCTCACTCCAAATATGCCCAAAAGAAACACTAAGTTCATGTATTGCTCTTAAGTGTTTTCGCAGCAAGCGCACTGAAGATTCAAAAGTTTGCTGTGAAATATTAGATTGCAGTACAACAAATTCATCCCCTGCAATTCTATAAGCATCATCAAAAAACAAATCTTTTAGGAGATTACCAAGTATAGTTAAAACCTCATCGCCCTTTGCATGCCCATATTTATCATTTATTTCTTTTAATCCATTTACATCAAAAAAAATCACCCCGGATGTTTTGGGTGGATTGCTTTCAAATTCTGCTATGCGTAAAGAATAACTGTGCCTATTTTTTAATTTTGTTAAATCATCAGTATAACTTAATACGTTTAATGAATCGATGAGTGCGTTTTTTTCAATAAAGTCAGCAACAAATCGACATATTGAAGTAATTAAGCGTGTACAATTTGAATTATCTCCAGGATTTTTAACTCCAACTAAACCTAAAAATTGATTATTTTTATCATACAGAGGAGCAACAATAAATCTTTCGGCATCTATCCCTTTTAGTTTGGCGCGGGTAGTGGCATCAAAATAACTTTCATCATCAGAATTTACAGATAGTTCACCTTGTTTTTGCAAAGATTCCACAAAATACGAAAGACTATTAATAGGAAAAGTATCAGTGTTTTGCGGAATTGGCTGCACACCATCTGCACACCATTGATGTGTACAGTTAAAAAACTCCCTACAACTTGAAATTTCAAAAATACATGCATGTGGTGCATAATAAGATGTTGCAAGAATATGTAATAGTTCTGTAATTGATTCTTCAGGGGTTTTATTGGTGTATAAAGTTTCTACGCAATTTAGTAGAGCTTCTTTGACAGTTCTTTCGGCGTGGGTTTCTGTAATATCAACCAAGATTGCAAGACGTAGCTCTTTTTCGATAAAAATAATTTTTTCAGTATATAAAAAATACTTATTGGCATAGGTGTTGTGAGCTGAATACTTATTTTGATCATCTAATTGCAAATTTTGCTGGGTACAGTATTCACAAGGTGAGGTACGATTTTGAATAACTTCATAGCATTTTTTCCCTTCATAATCTGCATCGTTTGCAACATTAAAAAGTTTTTTACCAGAATCATTCAAGAAATGTAGTTCATATGTCTGCAAATCACATGCATATACAACATTTGGAGTAGTTTTAATAAGTTGTAGCAAAATTCTTTCAACCATGGCAAAACTCACAATAATAACAATTTAACATAAAAAAACAGACACTTCTAAACAACATTGCACACTTTTAGTGTCTTACTCAATAACTATCTGAAAAGAAAAGAAGTAATTCAAAACAGCTGCAAATATAATGTTTAATTAATACAGTACAATAAAAGTTCTGTCAACCACACTATAGAATCAATACATGAGCATAAGCAAAAAATACAAGCACCGGTACGACGTATGACTCTACATAATTTCACAAGACTCAAGAATTATTAATGCTGTAAAATTGTTTAATTAACTTTGCATCTTTTTCAAATTAAAAACAACTTATATCCACGTATTCCGATTTATAATTTGCTTATTATTTTATCATTACCATAATATATAAGTTTTTTTAACGCGCCCTTACGGCCTTTCACGCAACTTTTGAGTTCGCATTGCAATTACTATTTTGTATTCAATCCGAAACTACTTATATATTATTAATATATTAAAAAATTACTTAATAATAATGATTCATACAATCGAAATAACATACGTGCAATTTGCTCGTGATTCCGATTAAATAAATATTACTGCTAACAGAACTCTTTGCCGAGGCAATGTGTAAGGTTGGATAAGGTTTTTTGCTCTCATTTAGCGTGCAAAGTATGCACAATTGCCTACTTTGTAAGGAAACGCACAATATGATTTTTGACTTGTTGATTTAATCTGCGTTTCCTTATATC
>CAYJPT010000223.1:0-2753 GCA_964372165.1 uncultured Desulfovibrionaceae bacterium
TCTGACCTGTCAAATCTCTCCGGTCTATCTGACCTGTCTGGCCTATCAAATCTTTCTGACCTTTCTGGCCTGTCTGATGTACCTTGTCTATCTGATCTATTTGATGAAATTTCAGCAAATTTTGAATTATCTTGATCGTTGTTTTGCATAAGATTTTTTTATCCTACAGTTAAATAGTCACTATATGAATAGGTTAACATAAATATCATTATTTTATTTTATACACGCTACACCTAGCTTCTAGCGTGAAATTGCATTGGAAGCAAGATATAAAACAGTGCTAATTTTACTAAAGGCACATAATTTCATTTGTTTTTGATTTTTTGCTGTTGTTGGTAAAAAGCTTTAATAGTATCAATAAAAAATTGTTTCATATTTTAAGACTATTACAGCAAAACAGAAAAATTTATAATTCGAAAAAATGAATTTACTATGCATTCAAGCAGCACTTAATAGTAATCAATACTTTTTATATAAAATTGTATACAGCTTCAAACCTTTGAAAATTGCTGTTTTATAACTAATTTTGCAAAAAATTATAAATAAATTTTCAATGAAGACTAGACTCAAGTATATTTTTCATGTATGTTTAATTTGTGGTGAAAAGGGCTTGTGAAAAAAATTACAATTAGTTCTTGACGTGAGTTTGAGTAATTGATATTTTTCCAAAGCATAAAATTAATTTTTTATGTTTTGCCTTTGGTGGATACAATGAAAGGCTGGATATTCCTGCCTTTTTAGGCTCCGCCAGTGGGGTGTTGCCACTAGGTTGGAATGACCATTAACACTATAAAAAGTTGGAGGATACATATGCCGACTTTTGTCGATCCGTCCAAATGTGACGGCTGTAAGGGTGGCGAAAAGACTGCCTGTATGTATATTTGTCCTAATGACCTCATGATTTTAGATCCTGAGGAAATGAAGGCCTATAATCAGGAACCAGAAGCTTGCTGGGAATGTTATTCTTGCGTAAAAATTTGTCCGCAAGGTGCTATTACAGCACGTCCATATGCTGACTTTGCGCCCATGGGTGGTACTTGTATTCCCATGCGCTCCGCAGACTCAATTATGTGGACAGTTAAGTTCCGTAACGGAAACGTAAAGCGTTTCAAGTTCCCCATTCGTACAACCCCTGAAGGTTCAATCAAACCTTTTGAAGGGCATCCTGAGCCAACTGACTTAGAAAATGAACTATTGTTCACTGAAACTGCGTTAGTTGCTCCAAAGGAAGCTTTGGGTAAGAAGTTTGAAATCGCCGAGGCCGATAAAACTGCCACGGAAATGGAACACGGCCGCTAGGCTGCTGTCATTAAACAGTGCGAATAAGGAGATTTTGTTATGCCTATGATTCCTATTAAGGAGAGTACAAAAGGTCTTGCCATCGCCGAGCCTACAATTAAAGAACATCAAGTTGATATCTTGATGGTAGGTGGCGGTATGGGTTGCTGCGGTACTGCTTTTGAAGCAGTACGTTGGGCTGATAAATATGCCCCAGATCTAAAAATGTTGTTGGTTGACAAGGCTACTCTTGAGCGCTCCGGTGCAGTAGCTCAAGGTCTTTCTGCCATTAATACCTACCTTGGCAAAAATGATGCTGATGATTATGTACGTATGGTACGTACAGACCTTATGGGCCTAGTGCGCGAAGACCTTATCTTCGACCTTGGCCGCCACGTTGATGACTCTGTACATCTTTTTGAAGATTGGGGTCTACCATGCTGGATTAAGGACGAACACGGTCACAACCTTGATGGTGCTGCTGCAAAAGCTGCTGGCAAGAGCCTTCGTAATGGTGATGACCCAGTGCGTTCTGGTCGTTGGCAAATCATGATTAACGGTGAATCATACAAGTGCATTGTAGCTGAAGCTGCTAAAAACGCACTTGGCGAAGACCGCATTTTAGAGCGTATCTTTATCGTTAAGCTTTTACTTGATGATAAAACACCAAACCGTATTGCCGGTGCTGTAGGTTTTAACCTTCGTGAAAATGAAGTACATATTTTCAAAACCAACGCTATGGTTGTAGCTGCTGGTGGTGCCGTTAACGTGTACCGTCCACGCTCAACCGGTGAAGGTCTTGGTCGTGCTTGGTATCCAGTATGGAACTCAGGTTCTACTTATACCATGTGTGCACAAGTTGGTGCAGAAATGACCATGATGGAAAACCGCTTCGTACCTGCTCGCTTCAAAGACGGTTACGGCCCAGTTGGCGCATGGTTCTTATTGTTTAAGGCAAAAGCTACCAACGCTAAGGGTGAAGACTATTGCTCAACCAACGCAGCAATGCTTAAGCCATATGAAGAACGTGGCTATGCTAAAGGTCATATCATCCCAACATGTTTACGTAACCACATGATGCTTCGCGAAATGCGCGAAGGTCGTGGTCCTATTTACATGGACACCAAGACTGCTCTTCAAACAACCTTCGCTACTCTTAACGAAGAACAACAACAGCATCTTGAGTCTGAAGCATGGGAAGACTTCCTAGACATGTGCGTAGGCCAAGCTAACCTTTGGGCATGTATGAACATTCAGCCTGAAGAAATCGGCTCTGAAATTATGCCTACCGAACCTTATCTACTTGGCTCCCACTCCGGTTGCTGCGGTATTTGGGTTTCTGGTCCAGACGAGCCTTGGATTCCTGAAGACTACAAAGTTAAAGCTTCCAACGGTAAAGTATACAACCGTATGACCACCGTTGAAGGTCTTTGGACATGTGCTGACGGTGTTGGCGCATCTGGTCACAAGTTCTC
>CAYJPT010000224.1:0-2696 GCA_964372165.1 uncultured Desulfovibrionaceae bacterium
GTAAGGAAACGCACAATATGTTTTTTGACTTGTTGATTTAATCAGCGTTTCCTTATGTTTATATTTATGCAAGCTGGTTAAGCTTTTTTATTGCATGTGCACAATATATGGAGGACATTTATGACTATTGCAGAAAATACAAACTCAACGCTTTCAACAAAAAATGATGAATTAAAAGAAAATAATGAGCAAAATATTACAAATATTGCTAATTCCATTAATTTAGACGACCCCTCGCTTGATGTGACCTACGGTACTAAAACAATGCAGGATATTTCACGATTTTCTGATGACTTACTTGCACGTGTACAAGCAAAAGATGCAGGTGAAATTGGTGTATCACTCACCAATCTTTTGCTTAATGTGAAAGAACTTGATGTTTCAAAGATGAATGAAGAACAAGGTTTTTTAGAGAAATTACCGATTATTGGATCATTATTTAATCAAGTTGAAAAAACCGTCGCACAATTTAAGACTTTGGGAGAACAAGTTGAAAGCATAAGTGGTACGCTGTACGACTCAATGCGTGGGCTTTTGCATGATGTGGAGGTTCTTGAACAATTGTATAGCCATAATGAAAAATTTCATCATGATCTTTCCATGCATCTTGAGGCAGGACGGCGCAAGCTTGAGGAAGCAAGAACTGTTGAATTGCCGCGACTTCAAGCAGAAGCGGCTCAATCAGACAATGCTCTTGATGCCCAAAAAGTACGCGACTTTGCCGATCAAATTAATAGATTTGAACGCCGTTTGCATGATTTAGATATTTCGCGCACAATAACCATTCAAACTGCACCTCAAATTCGCTTAATACAATCTAATAACCGTGCTTTAGCTCAAAAAATACAAACAAGTATTTTGACGACCATTCCTATTTGGAAAAATCAAATGGTGTTAGCACTTTCGCTGCATGGGCAAAAAGGTGCTGCAACTTTACAAAAAAATGTTTCCGACACCACTAATGAGCTTTTGAATAAAAATGCCAATATGCTTGAGCAAGCTGCTATTGAAACAACTCGTGAGGTGGAAAGATCTATTGTTGATATTGATACCTTACGTGAAGTTCACAATAAGCTTATTTCCACCATTGACGAAACACTACGTATTTCGCAAGAGGGTCGTCAAAACCGTATTGAAGTAGAAAAAGAGCTTGTTAATATGGAAAGTCAATTAAAACAAAACTTAAGAGATTTAGCCACCCGTAAGACACAACAAAGTATTGAAAGTGCCAAGGGTTAGTATATGACCATGCCAATAGATTCTAATGGCCAAAGCTTATGGCAAAAATCTTGTGCGTATCTTAAAGGTTTTGGAATGCGTATCCTTGTACATGGGGCAGCTTTACTTTGTGCCGGTGTTATAGCAGGTGCAAGTGTTGGTAGTTTTGTGTTTTTAGGTACATACTTAGGTATAATTTGCCTTGTGGCTCGTGAAACAAGTACTAAAGTGCAGTGGGTATTTCCTGCTTCAATGGGTCTTGTGCAATGTGTGGTATGCTTTGCTCTTGGATTACCTCTTTATCAAGGTATTTTTTGGGGTGGCTTTCAAGCCTATGTACAACGTATCTTTGCCAAAAAATTTGCTATGGGTTTTGAGTGGATTGTAGGAATTTTCCTACTACCCGTTGCCTTGGATGCATTATTAACTTTGCCAAATTTTGTTTTACCACTAGCAACAATTTTAGTTTTAAGCGCAATAGGCGGTGTCTTTTGGCGTTTTTATAACGTTAAGAAGAAAACAAAAAAAATAGATAACGCAAAAAATGCACCCAAAGAAGAACATACCCCAGTACAAAACGAATTTGACCCCTATGCTGATTATCACGCATCTATTGCTAAATTGCGTGTTAAGCAAATACTTTTACCAAAGGCATTACAAAAAAATGTACAATCCTTAGCGATTTCTGCAGAAGCAATTATTTTATGCATGAAGGAAGATGCAAGAGACACTGACCTTGGTAAAAGGTTTTTAAATCGCTACCTACCCGCTACACATTCAGTGCTTGATAATTATAGACGACACAGTAAGGATGCTGAAAATAATGCACAAGTAGCTAAAGCACTGGAGCAAAGTAAAGAAATTCTAATACGCCTTGATCAAGCTTTTGCAAATGAACATAGCCATTTGCAGCGTAATAATATTGATGATTTTTCAGCGGAGATTAGGGTTTTGGATACTTTACTTAAAATGGAAGGGCATTAATAGTGATTTGTTGTTTAGTGATAGAATTTGGTTCTTGAGTATTGATATTTTTTTATTTTGGTGTTTATTTATGTAGTATAGAGAAGTATCTGGCGTTGATTTATCCAGTAGCTACGTGATGAAAAACACTTTTTACAAAGTTATCGTTAACTATTTTGCTTGGGTGGATTTGAAGCAATTTTTTAAAAGTGAGCAATCATGTGCGTACTTTTTCAATAAGTTATTGCTAATTTCACAGGATTTTCAATTGCAGTAGCTAGTATTTTGGAGTTATTAAGGAAACGCTGATTAAATCAACAAGTCAAAAAACATATTGTGCGTTTCCTTACAAAGTAGGCAATTGTGCCTACTTTGCGCGCCGAATGAGAGCAAAAAATTACGTTTTTTTGCGTCCCACGGGCGCATGAAGGCAGTGTGCCTTTCTGATTTATTCTGCAAACAGAATAAATTAGCATTTCCTTAAGTAAGCCTTAAAAACAGTATTATCATGCTAT
>CAYJPT010000225.1:0-2631 GCA_964372165.1 uncultured Desulfovibrionaceae bacterium
TTTATATTGCCATACTGTCATTGTATAGTTGTTTAGTAAATTATATATCATTAGCTATCAAGCTCTAACATGAAGTCCAAAATATAAATATATTTGTAGCAAGCCACTGTACGTATTTTTTTAATAAATAAATGTATTTTAAGTGTCTTTGCATACAATACCCCCCAGATAAAAGAAACACAAGGCACTTGCTTTCAAAGTCTCTTTAAAGTATTTTCATTTGATTGATTCTTGTGCATAAATTTGCAAGACCTTACTTATTATCTGCGGTCTTGCCGTTGCGCATGCGTTATACTAAATTTTACGAGGTATTTTTATGCAAAAAACGGATTTTATTTGGTTTGACGGAAAATTGGTTCCTTGGGATGATGCCAATGTTCATGTACTTTCCCACGTAATGCATTATGGAACAGGTGTATTTGAAGGCATTCGTACCTATCAATGTGCTGATAATACCTCGGCTGTGTTTAGACTTGATGAGCATGTGGCTCGCTTATTTAACTCTATGAAAATATTAGGCTTAAGTATTCCACACTCTGAAGAAACTATTAGAAATGCCATTCTTGAAACCCTTAAGGCAAATAAACTATCTCAAGGATATATTCGCCCATTGAGTTTTGTTGGTGCTGGTGAAATGGGTGTTCACCCTAAAGATAATCCAATACAAACAATTATTGCTGTATGGCCTTGGGGTGCATACCTTGGTGCAGAAGCTTTAGCAAATGGCATTCGTATTAAAACATCAACCTTTGCACGTCACCATGTTAATGTAATGATGACCAAGGCCAAAGCGGCTGGTAATTATGTTAATTCAGTATTAGCAAAAATGGAGGCCGTTGGTGATGGGTATGATGAAGCTTTAATGCTTGATACTAATGGTTTTGTTTCTGAAGCCACAGGCGAAAATATCTTTATTGTGCAAGGTAAGGTTATTAAAACAACGCCGCTTACGTCTATTCTTGGTGGCATAACACGTAATTGTATCATTCAAGTGGCTAGTTCTCTTGGCTATACAGTGGTTGAACAGCAATTTACTCGTGATGAACTTTATACCGCTGATGAGGCTTTCTTTACTGGTACAGCTGCAGAACTTACTCCTATTCGTGAGGTGGATAGACGTACTATTGGTTGTGGTAAAGCTGGACCGGTTGCCCTTGAATTGCAAGATTATTTCTTCAAAATAGTAAAGGGTGAAAACCCAGATTATGAAAGCTGGCTTACACGCTATACTTTTTAAAGTAAAAAATATTAGGTAGGTAATATTAATTACCTACCTTTATTTAAGGCATATTTATGACTCATGCATCACTTGCAGCACACTATCGTCCTCAAACCTTTGCCGAGGTGACGGGGCAGCAAATGATTACCAAGGTACTTTCACGTGCTTGTGCAGAAGAAAGTATTGCTCCGGCTTATTTGTTAAGTGGGACGCGTGGTGTTGGTAAAACTACCATTGCGCGTATTTTTGCAAAAGCTTTAAATTGTGAACATGCACCTACCAGTGAACCTTGCAATAAGTGCAGTCAATGCATTAAAATTACACAAGGAAATCATGTTGATGTAACAGAAATTGATGGCGCATCAAATAATAGCGTTGATGATGCCAGAGCTTTGCGCGAGCATATTGGCTATGCAGCCATGGAGGGGCGGTATAAGGTTTTTATTATTGATGAAGCTCATATGCTTTCACGTAATGCTTTTAATGCCTTGTTAAAAACGCTTGAAGAGCCGCCACCGCGTGTTGTTTTTATTTTTGCAACTACGGAAGCACATAAATTTCCCATCACTATTGTGAGCCGTTGCCAGCATTTTATTTTCAAGCGTTTGGCAGAAGATGAGCTTATGGAGCACCTTTGCCGTGTGCTTACGCAAGAAAAAGTAGAATATGAACAAAGTGCATTGCAATTGATAGCACGCAGAGCTGCAGGTTCGGTGCGTGATGGTATGTCTTTGCTTGGACAAAGCTTAGCACTTGGTGAGAAAGTGCTTAACCTTGAAAATACACGTATGGTGCTTGGACTTGCAGGGCAAGAATTTTTTGAATCACTTATGCGAGCCATTGCACAAAATGATTGCCAAGAAATTGTTGAGTTAAGTAAAGTTCTTGGAGAACAAGGTATTGATATTGGTTTCTTTTTGCGTGAGCTTACAAATTTATGGCGTACTTTGTTTCTTTTGCGTGAAGCTGGTGCAAATATACTGCCAGTCTTGAATTTAAGCTTTGATGAAGCTAAGCTTTGGTCTGATATAGCTCCCATATTTTCAACAACGCATTTGCATGCTGCATGGCATATGACACTTGATGCTCAGCGTAAAGTTATACATAGTCCAGAGCCTGCTGCTGCACTTGAATTATTGTTGTTAAACTTAGCTCTTATGCCAAGGTTGCTACCCTTGGAACGAGTAGGTACTGCTGCCTCTGCAAATATTAATGGACAAGTTGCGCAGCAGATACCTCAAAATGACACTTTAGAAAATGTGACTGCAAAGGTTAATGCAAAGCCTAATACCGAGGTTAAGACCGAAGATAAAAGCTTTCAACGTGCTGTAAACACAGCACAACCATTTACACCAAGTAATGCTCAAGCGAGCATTTCAGGTGAAGCTCAAGCCAATATGCCAGATGAAGCT
>CAYJPT010000226.1:0-2615 GCA_964372165.1 uncultured Desulfovibrionaceae bacterium
ATATTGCCGCCGTTAAAGTTTTTTGAGAGAGGGGTCTGGGGAGAGAACTTTTTTTCAAAAAAGATCTCTCCCCAGAAGGCTTTGCCAGCACTCTCTAATATTTTTTATTTTGTTCCCATTGCCATGCTGTACTCAAAACATCTTTAATATTTACATGCTTAGGCTGCCACCCTAAAACTTCTATGGCTTTTTTATTATCAGCATACAATTGAGCTGGATCCCCGGCTCTACGTTCTGAAAAAACAGTAGGGCATTTTTGCTGTGTAACTTCTTCCGCTGCAGCAATAATTTCTTTTACTGTAATGCCTACACCTGTTCCAAGGTTGAGATAGCCATTGTAAGTATCTAGTTTTTCAAGTGCCAAACGATGTGCCAAAGCTAAATCTTCAACATGAATGTAATCCCTTACGCATGTTCCATCCTTGGTATCATAATCTGTCCCAAAAATGTGAATGTTAGCACGTTCGCCCTTTATGGCCTTTAACACCAAAGGAATTAGATGAGTTTCTGGAGTATGGCTTTCACCAATTGAACCATCAAAACTACAACCGGCCGCATTAAAATAGCGCAAAGCAATGTATTTCAAACCATAAGCTGTATGATAATCAGCAAAAGTTTGTTCAATCATAAGTTTGGTGCGTCCGTATGGATTAATTGGCATTTGTGGATGACTTTCATCAATAGGCAAATATTGTGGATTGCCATATGTTGCGCATGTACTTGAAAAGACAATTTTTTTCACATCAAATTCCAACATAACATCAAGCAGATTAATAGTGCCTACTACATTATTCTGATAATACTTCTGCGGTGATTCTACACTTTCACCAACATATGCAAAGGCTGCAAAGTGAATTACGGCTTGTATTTCATGTTTTGTAAATATATCGCGCAAAGATTGTTTATCCATCAAGTCGGCTTTAATAAAAACAGCCCTTTTATCAACTGCTTGCTCATGTCCATAAATAAGATTATCTGCAACTATACAATTATAACCATTGCTTAATAAATCTTTTACTGTATGTGAACCAATATAACCTGCCCCACCTATAATTAAAATCATGCAGTACTCCTTTTTGATATTTGTTGCATGCCATTTAAGGGCATGCTTGCACATAATTAATTTATTTCTGTTATTAAATACTTATCAGTTGAATCAAATAATTTAAAAATTAAAAAATTATTTTAAGCTGGTTTTACTAAAATATTTTATCAATTACATTTATTCACACCACACTAAAAATTAACATTATCTTTTTAAGGCTTTACGTT
This sequence comes from uncultured Desulfovibrionaceae bacterium, assembly GCA_964372165.1. GTDB lineage: Bacteria > Desulfobacterota > Desulfovibrionia > Desulfovibrionales > Desulfovibrionaceae > CAYJAD01. The sequence continues at coordinate 1,273 of CAYJPT010000226.1, forward strand.
CCGCACACAAACAAACAACAAAGCTTGACAGAAAAAAAACCTTTTCGCATAGTAGCGGACTAAGTGCAGGCACATAGGTAGTAAAGTGCTTTGGACTTGTTTGTCAACCATACAAAATTTTACTCATAGGACGGATATATGTCTTGTTATCTTATTACCGGTGGAGCCGGATTCATTGGCTCTTGCCATGTTTTACAAAGCCGTCGTAATGGGGTTCGTGTTATTAATTTAGACAAACTTACTTATGCTGGCAACATGGATAATTTGTCCATACTTACAAAAGACACCAACCATATATTTGTTCATGGCGACATTGGTAACAATGAGCTTGTGCGCCATTTACTCTACACTTATAAGCCCAGTGCCATCATTAACTTTGCAGCTCAATCTCATGTTGACCGCTCCATACACGAACCAGAAATTTTTGTACAAACTAATGTGCTTGGCACTTGTACCTTACTGCGTGAAAGCTTAGATTATTGGCATAGCCTTGAAGGCAGCCAAAAAAATAATTTCCGTTTCTTACATGTGTCAACTGATGAAGTGTTTGGTAGCCTTGACCTTGAAGCACCTGCCTTTACGGAAGAAACACCATATGCTCCAAACAGCCCATATTCTGCTTCAAAAGCTGCAAGCGACCACTTGGTACGCTCATTTTTTGAAACGTATAACTTACCTATTTTAATAACTAATTGCTCAAACAACTATGGTCCACGGCAATTTCCGGAAAAACTCATCCCCCTCATCATTTGCAATGCGCTAGATGGCAAGCCATTGCCCATTTATGGCAAAGGTGCAAATATTCGCGACTGGTTGCATGTTGAAGATCATTGTGCCGCCATTGAAATGGTTTTACAAAATGGTAAAGTTGGGCGCACTTACAATATTGGAGGACGAGCTGAACGAACAAATTTAGAAGTAGTACACGCCATTTGCCAAGCTCTTGATAATTTTATGCCGCAAAGTCATGGTGAATATAAAGACCTTATTACCTATGTAAGCGATCGCCCAGGGCATGATTTTCGTTATGCCATTGACTGCACAAGAATTGAAAAAGAATTAGGGTTTGTACCATCTCATAGCTTTGATGAAGGTATTTTAGAAACAGTACGCTGGTATCTTGAAAATCAAAGCTGGATTAAACGCGCTCGCAGTGGTGCATATCAAGATTGGCTAAATTGCAATTATTCCAAGCGATAATGTTGTTTACTCTATAACAATTTTCATTATTGCTTAACATTATAGTATTTTAAGTTGACATCACTAATGTCAACTTAAGTAGAAGCACGCGTTGCTCTCGATTTTTGTAAGGCTTGTACTTCGCCTAACGAAAACACCCCTTC
>CAYJPT010000227.1:0-2600 GCA_964372165.1 uncultured Desulfovibrionaceae bacterium
CTATTGTTCAATATTTATGTATTAGCTTGTTTTCTATAGGGTTTGCATTATCAGCATATGAACTGTATTGCTTAATTAAGTCTTCTTCTAGTGTTCCTGCTTCCGAGTGGGTTGAAGCTAGCGGTTCTCAGAGTGGAAGCGGTTATTATGTACTCAATACCACACTTGGATATATGCCTCTATCAAATAGTGTAGTTATTTCGGTGCGTGAGCAGAAATATAGGGATAACAGGCCTCCTACAGTAGTTTATGATGTAGTTTATACCGTAAATGAGCTAGGGCATCGAATCACTCCACACCATCCTGAGGCTAGTACTGCGGTTTTATTTCTAGGTGGATCATTTACTTTTGGTGAAGGGTTAAATGATCACGAGAATTTTAGTTATCTCGTTGGTGAGGCTCTTGGGGAAAATTTTCAGATTTATAATTTGGGCTTTTCTGGATATGGGCCACATCAAGTTTTAGCTGCTTTGCAGGGTGACACTAGTTATCTTAATAAATATAAGCGTATGTATGTGTTTTACTCAGCTGGAACAGATCACCTTAGGCGCAGTGCAGGTATGCAATTTTGGGATAAGGAAGGACCGCGTTATTTAATCGAAGATGGTAAGGTAGTGCTTAGGGGGAGTTTCAGGGACTACTACCCTCAAAATATAGAAAATACAAATCTTGGTAAATTTCTTAATCTTAGCCATGCATATAAAGCAAATACATTTACCTTGAAAAAGATTTTACTTCCATATAGTTCAGTAAAAAAGCAAGCGGAGTTATTTACAGCAATTGTTGCAAAAATTGCTGAAGAATCAAAGCAGATAAATTCCAACAGTGTTTTTACGGTGTTGGCGTGGGGAGGATTTGATCCTAAGCCACTAATAGCATGCATTCCAGATGGTATACCTGTAGTTAATGTAAGTGGATTGTTTCCAGATTATATTATGAGAATGGCTGATTACGAGATACCTATTGATAAACATCCTAACGCATTGGCTAATAAAATAGTAGCTGACGAAGTAGTTAGAATTATTCAGGGTTATGAAAAAAATAATTAATTGTAGTCTATTAAAATTGTCAAATTGATAGCTTTTTATACTGATATTTGAATAATGTGGAGATTGTGCTTGCAAATTTAATTGAGCGCAGTTGAATAAATAATTAATCCGTAGGAATTTAAAAATTATGAATAAAGTTAAAATTCTAGTATCTATCCTTTTATTTGTAATAATAATTACATGTTTTATAATAGACTTTAAGCTTCAATTTTTTTGTGCTGTTTTATCTGCCTCTATTATCTTTTTAATTTTTTCAATCGTCACTCAAAAAAGCTTCATTCAGTATTTGTGCATAATTATTTTTTCCATAGGTGTGGTGCTTTCGGCTTTAGAGTTATATTATGCTGCACCGTATTTTCCAAAACCACCTGAAAGTAGGTTGCTTCACGGTGGATACTATACTGAAGCCGGTAATTTTTTCAATGATCATGAACGTTTAGGATATGCTTCACATCCCAATAGTTATTTTTTAAGCATGAAACGGAAATTTTTTTTAGATAATAGTACGCCAGAAGTGATCTATGACCGTGTTTACACTATTGATGAACGTGGGCATAGAATAACGCCACATCATCCCGATGCGAAGGTTGCAGTTCTTATTTTTGGTGGTTCTTATGCCTTTGGGGAGGGCCTAGCGGATGAGGAAAGCCTATGCTATAGAATTGGTGAAATTTTAGGACAAAACTATCAAGTTTTTAATTTTGGTTTTCCTGGTTATGGCACGCATCATATGCTTGCTATTATAGAAGGTGATTTATCTTATCTTGACAAATATGAATATATTTATGCTTTTTATATAGGTATTACGGATCATATTAATAGATACACTGGCTTTGGAGCCTGGGATACGGGTGGACCACGTTATATGATGGAAGGGGATAAAGCGGTTCGCCGAGGTAGTTTTAAACAATATTTTCCGCAAAATATTGCTGATACACTATTAGGTAAAATATTAAACAAAAGCCACACTTATAAAGCTAATATACATAACCTTAAGAAGATTTTTCTCCCGTATAGTGATTTTTTAAAACAAATGCAACTATTTAGAGCAATAATTGATACATCTGTAAATAAACTAACAAATATATATCCTCATAATAAGTTCAGTATTGTAGCATGGGATAGTTACAGTGAGCACATAATACAATATGCACCAGGGCACCTTGCAAGGTATGATGCAAATAAATGGTTGCCAAATTACGATGATGATAAAACATTTTATGAAATACCAGATGATGGACACCCAAATGCTTTAGCAAATGAAATTGTTGGGGAAAAAATAGCTAAGTTAGTACAAGAATATGAAAGTGAGCGTTAATTTTTATGCCAAACTACTTAAGGAAGTATAGTGATATAGTTTATGAAAATTTCTTAATATTATGTGGATAGTTTTATGTTAAAAATAATTATTTTGTTTTTGTCATTACTAGGAATGACAATAACTTTGTTGGTAGATGGATTTAAATTTCAATTTTTTTGTGTGGTTTTAAGTGTTACCGTATTTTTTATTGTACTTTCAACCATGGTCAAGAATACAATTATACAATATGC
>CAYJPT010000228.1:0-2538 GCA_964372165.1 uncultured Desulfovibrionaceae bacterium
CTGAATGGATACAAACTGGTCTTGGTTCCATGTACTTTGAGAAAAGACCTGAAGGACATTACGAGAGCGGACAAGCTTTCCAAGAGCGCATGGAAGATGAAGCGGCTTTACGAAGATTATCATCAAGAGCCCTTGCGGAAGAACTTTTACAGCGTATTTTATATCATGCCAACCATAAGTGATAGTTCTCATTTTTTACAATCAAAAAAGGGGTAGCTTGCCATTCAACAACATTTACGGCATTATTAACACTAGGTGTTACCAATGACTTTAATTTTTAGTGATATAGAAAAGCTATACAACTTTATTTTCATATTTTTGACCAACTTACAGTCATGGTAAAATCAGAAAAATAGCACATAGACGTAAGTAAATTCACAAAATTTAGCAAAGCATTTATTGCTTCAAGCAACTTTTTAGCTCAGGTGGAAATATTATGAAACATTCTATTACTCTAGGCTGCAAAGTTATAGGCATCACAAATAAGAAATTTAAAGAAGCCTTTGAGATGTTAAAAGAAAATGATGATGTCATTTTAGATTTAGATGGTATCAATCATCAAGCGATATTATCTAATTCGTTATTTCAACCATTTGGTAAGCTGTCCAAAGGCGATGTTGTAAAGTGTTTTGAAGCTATTGCTAAGTTAAACGAAATCGAACATAGTGAAATATATACTTGGGAAATAGATTATGCGGCTTACATCTATGACTTAGAGTACGACCCGCATAAATGCAACGTTTCTATTGTTCTAACCTCATCACATAGTAAAAATAAATTTCAAAAAGAGTACTTACTAAAGCGAGGTTTACAAGATGATTTTTCAGAAAACGTCTCAGAGGATTGGGATTTTGATTGGGATAATTGGCACACTAACTACAAAGAATCTTCAATTGTCTCTTTCAGCGTGAAAGGGGTAACTTTTAAAAATAATGATGGTATTGAAAGACAATCATTACTCGAGTCTATGGATACCTACGGGAAAATTAAGCTAATTCCTGAACTCGGAAATGAATTTGATTCAAATGCTATTGCAGTAATCGGAAAATTTGGTACGGTTGGATATGTTCCAAAAGAAATGCAACGTGAGGTAAGTTTATTGCTGGAAAGTGATAATTTACTTATTAAAGGAACAGTAAAGAAAAACGAGCATGATATTTATTTCATGATTGTTGATATTATGATTTTAACAAAGGAGAACGATATGGATGCCCTTATTAAGATTAAAAATCCATTTTATTGAAGATGCGCTTCCTACAGTTATAAAGCTATGTGGAAAAATATTTATTTTAGGTGGTGACGATTCAGATGATATCGGAGCTGCAGGAGCAACTTTTTTATTTTTCCATAACTTATCTGTTATTATGCAGATAATACACCAACATGAAACCCCCAAAATTGTTATTGATGATACGCGAGACTGCCCATTTTGCGCTGAAACTATTAAAAAGGCAGCTATTCTATGCAAGCATTGTAAAAGCAATATTGAGCCAATAAGCAATTAAACGTTGGATATTAGTATATTTTATGAGTAATTCAAAAGTGAAAAACATATAAATATTATAAAAATTGAGTAGTTTCATCTTTTATTCTCGTAAATGAGGAAAAAATATGTCAGAGAAACAAAGAAAACCAATTTATAAGTGTGAAATATCTTTTCCTGACATAACGGGTAAGCAAAAACTGTTGTACGATGCCACCCTGTCTATGTTATCAGAATTAGGAGGCAGAAAAACTGATACTAAGGAACGAAAAAAAGCGTATGGCTCTTTTTTGCCCAAAAAGCTGTATAAATATTGTACTAACAATGAACGTAGCATTTTATCTATCGTTAACCAAAATGTTTTTTTCTCTAATGTCGAAGATTTGAATGATCCTTTGGATGGGAAAATTTTTGACTTACTATTCGATGAAAAGAAAAAAGTCATAGATTTTTGTAGGAAGACATTAGAGTATTACAAAATACCTAAAGTTGCTGGTTTTTCCAAAAATTATAAAAACAATTTATTATGGGTGCACTATGCAAATGAGCATAGGGGTATATGCATAGAATATGACTATGAAGCTTTGTTTAGAGATGGTTTTTCGGTATCGCCACCATTATTAGCACTCCCTGTCTTTTATACTAATTACTTCGATGTAATAAAAAATGCTCTTACCATAGGAAATGGATGTTTTTCTGCTAGTAACCTTGACTCATATATTACTTTTCTCTTAAAATCTAAAAAATGGAAATATGAGGAAGAAATAAGGATATTAAGTTTTGCTGATAAGACCTTGAATGCATATAGCTCCCTTGATAATAATTATTTTTATAGAATTCCAATTAGTTCAATCTATCTTGGTGTTCGGTTTGATAAAAATACAATTTTTTACACTCAATTGGAAACGGCTTGCGAAAGAAATAATATTCCAATGAAGCAAATGAAATATAATTATCCACAGAAAGGAAAAGGTATATCTTTGTACACTGAGTAAAATCTTAAACACAATAATATCAAATAGTTTTTTTGCAGAGGACGTTATGAACAAAGCCAT
>CAYJPT010000229.1:0-2498 GCA_964372165.1 uncultured Desulfovibrionaceae bacterium
TTCGGAATTTCCGAATAGTTCAAAACGATGGTTAGCAGAAAGCAGCGGTGATGATGGATGTTAACGTTCCAAGGAGATAATGTGAAACTTACAAGATTTTACTTTTTCCACGGAGTTTTGACAGCAAAGAGTTTTCTTAATCCTTGCAACTGTGCATGACTTGGCGGAGAGTCCAAAGCCTTTTGCATGGCCATTCCGCTCCTTGCTATCAAGCTGAAAATGTGTCCGTGACGAGAGTATTGACTTAGCGTCCTGAAGACAACATTTCAAGATAAAAGCCTCACTACTTTTATCAGCAATCTGTGCCGCATTATCTATGATACCTTTTTGACATTGAGATAAGCGTAAAGCTATGGTTATAAAAGATTTCATAATTTACTTAGCTATTATTTTAGTTTGCATAGTTCATACGTTTAACAGTTTTAATGATAGTTTTTTACAATCATATCTATTTTACGTAAACATATGAGTAGGTCTTGTAGTTCTTGCAGAGGAAGCATACTGGCACTATCACAGGGTGCTTTACTGGGATTGTCGTGAACTTCAATGAAAATACCTGCAATACCCACAGCTACTGCAGCACGAGCAAGTGGGACAATAAACTTTGCATCCCCACCACTTTTTCCTCCAAGACCACCAGGGCGTTGAATTGAATGGCTAACATCAAAAGTAACTGGAGCTTTTGTCTCGCCCATTATAACAAGCGAACGCATATCTACGACAAAATGTCCATAGCCAAACTGCGTACCTCTTTCACACAGTGCAATATTAGGATTTCCAGCATCATATGCCTTGTCCATGATATATTGCATGTCATTTGGTGCAAGTGCCTCATTCTTTTTTATATGCAATGGCTTCCCAGTTTTTGCAGCAGCTTGCACAAGCTTAGTGTCTCGACAACGCATAGATGATATTTGAAGTATATCTACAACTTTTGAAGCCGAAATAGCTTGTCCTTCAGAGTGTATGTCGGTTAGTATTGGAACTTTTATGGTGCTACGGACTTCTTCTAAAATAGAAAGCCCACGTTTTATACCAACACCTTGATAAGACGTATGTGATAGACGATTTGCTTTTTCATAACTTGATTTGTAAATAAAAGGGATATTAACATATTCAGATATTTTTTTTATCTCTTGAGCCATAAATAAGGCATGTTCACGATTTTCAATGGCACACGGACCAGCAATAAGAACTAGTGGTGCTTTATTGTTGAGGGTTATAATTTTTTCTGATGAAATGTTAAACGTTATCATTAGGTACACCCTCAACATTTTGTACATTTTTATATTGCAAGATTGAAATATCTACAATTGCTTTTTCAAGCGATTCTTTTGTTTTTGTATAATAAGTTAAAATATTGTGAACAATAAAAAATGTAACCACAATAGAACTAAGTGATAAAAGCATCTTTGCATCATCAAAAATAAAAATTGGCGTAAGAGACAATGCAAGGGCTGAAAGGGAAAAAAATAAAAAAAATGATCTGATTACTGATGGGACATGCTTTAGCCGTATTGCAATGTTAAGTGTATTTTTTGTGTATGAATTTGTGTGATTTAATTTTATATATAATACGGTTATTTTAATTATAAAAATTGAACAAATAACAGTTAGTAATGATATCATAAAGTTGTAAAAGCTGAAAATATAAATTATTCCAGATATGATTGTTTTATAGTGCGTAAAAATAAAAAGTAAAACACTTGAAAAAAATAAAAATTTAATATACTTGAATATTTTTTCTTTATTTTGAGTTTTTTCTTGCAGCTTCGTTGTATCCTCAGCTGTTTTCTTTGAGTTATTTACAATATATTTTTTGAAATATTTTTCATAGAAGTTGTCATTTTCATATTTTGACTCTTTTTTACTAAGTATTTCAAGTAGTTTTTCTTTTTCAAAATAAAAATGTTTATTTCCTAAAAGGTCTGCTGGAACATATTTTGCGCAATCGTAATTGATGCGAATAGCATTGCAAAAAGCTTGTGTAATTCTATAGCGAAAGCCTTGCCCTAGTGTTATTATTGCACAAGATGTTGGAATTAACAAAATTATAAAGTATGCAACTACAAAAAACTCTTCGTTGATTGTAAATTTTTTACTGCTATTATCGAGTGATTGTTTACCATCTGTTGCTATGGGGTTTTCACCTGTGACTTTTGTCGGAATGCTTTCTGTGTATATCCCAACTAGCCCGCCATTTAATACGATACCAAGTAAAACAACACGCAAAAGAGTAAAGAGAGATTCGTAAATCTTTTCTAAATCTTGATAATATTTGTCAAGCATTAAGTACGCAAAATCGCTGCTATCTTTGCCTGTATCTTCGTTTTTACTCATGGTTTCCCCACAAAATATAAAACAACAAACTTTAGTTATTGTTATAAAATATATAGATTAAGGTCAAGTCAACGACGCTTTAAATTTTTGCTACTTGTTTTCAACCTTTACACATTACAGTATTTTGCGTAAAAAGGTTTAAATACACCACATGAGGA
>CAYJPT010000230.1:0-2487 GCA_964372165.1 uncultured Desulfovibrionaceae bacterium
CAGTACAAGGCTTAAAATCTTCTTGCAAAACCCCACAGTATGGGCAGTACGCTCTCACCTCAGCTAGGGTTTTTTGGAAGTCTTTTTGCACCTGCGCATGACCTATACTAAATTGAACATAAATACCCCCTTTATCTATGGTTATATGGCTAATTTTAAATGCCTGAGCACATTGCATATGCGCCTCTCTACATGCCAGTATGAACAGGCTAAGCCACCCTTTAGGAATTTTAGTATTGCCTTCTAATACACTTGCTTCAAATAAGTTCGCAAAGCTTGGTATGGCATTATTTAAAGGTACCAATGGTATTATAAAATTTTGGCTCATTTTAATCTCCATATAGTTTTATAATAATTTATTATTGTTATACTTTTCTTAACTTTTTTATGGCAATTGCACTTGGAACTAATCTTGTTGCCAAAAGAAATCGTTTGTCATAAAATAGATAACGGACTCACTGAATATTGTGCGTATTTCTAAACCAACAATACAGTCCAGCTATTGAGTACAATCAAAAGTTGCTTGCGTCAACAGGGTGTTACAAATTTTATACACAAATCTATGCTTTTTTGTATTTAAATCTTGATTGTTTATTAAGTAATTTTTTTTCAATTAAAAAAACTAGTACATGGATGTACTAAATTTGATGAATAAACCATAAAATAATATACTATTTCAATGTGATGGAGTTAGAATATGTTTAAGAAATGGCAAACCATATACCGAAATCCCAAAAAAATTATACCCCTGCCTACTATCAATGATAAAATGCAAGTTTTTCCTTTTAAGCATGATTATGATACTTGGGCAGATTATTATACCATGTATAGTTCTGCAGCATTTGATAGTTTTCATAATGCTAAGACCAAGGCTGAACATGCAGAGGCTGAAATGCACAGTGAAGCATTATGTGATTATTATAACTCACTATACGAAGATGCTGGCATGGAACCCATTGAGCTAAGTCCAGAAGAGAAAGCAGAAATTGATGCCGCTACTGAAGAATACTCTAAAAATCATGCTAATAAAGATAATACGCCCAAAAATCCATGTTGGAGACCCGCGAATTTTAATATTTTATATGAGCATGCAATTTTTAATATTTTCATGGCTAAGAATGAACATGAAAGTAAATATAAAATTGAAGAAAATGAATTATATTATGCTGTTGAAGCGTCGTCTACATATGCTAACCAAGACATGATTGTTCCTACATACATTATGATGCTTGCTGCCAACATCATCTATAATGAACTACAAGGGCAAGATCACATTGTACTAACCCATTGGGGTATGCTTCCTGCTCTTATGCTTCTTTTACCCTGCCTAGAGGCTGGCTCAAAGGTAACACTACCCCCATTGGATGATAGATTTTTAGGAAGCGACGCTTATGAATTGCTATTTGATTTTTTGAGTAGTGAAATTGCACGCATTGAGTGGATAAGAACTAAAAATGATGCAACAATATTTATGCCGGATAGTTTGGTGCTTGGCTTTGACCCAGAGCATTTTTTTATGCAATATCATCTACATATACAAGAATTTGCCCATGTGCGCACTGGTTTTATATATACCAATTGGAACTTTTTAAGTCTTGGAGCATTGGAGTATAAAAGGCGTACACTTTTAGAGACCAATGCCATAAGAGCGGTATTACAATTATCACGTCCTAGGCGTTCAGGTGCAAAAAATTATCCTGCCGCCTTGATTTTGGGTAAGCAGCATGCGGTAGATACTGAAAAATCAATACGCATGGTCTTAATGTTGCGTACCAACAAGCGTCTTAAGGAAAAATTTAATTATAGTAAATCACTAAAACTTATAAATGGGGCAGAGCAAAATCTATCCGAAGCCTTTGATGTGCAATTTAATGATATTATGGGCACAGAGGATACACGCCTAAATCCATCCTATTATTCCATTGTTCATGGCAGATTAAATACCAATAAGACAAGATTACTAAAAGATTATGCCGAAGTGCTACGTTGCCAAGTAAAACGAGAGCCAGAGCAACAAGGTGGTCTTACATTGGTACGTGAGGTGTCTCTGAGCGAATTGGATGGTTCATCAAATTTTTTAGATGTCAATGCAGGCAAGAGGGTTAGTATTAAACTCACAAAATTACAGGAAAAGTATTTATTACAAGTGAATGATATTATTTTTGCCTATAGGGGAAGCCTTGTAACCATTGGCAAGAGTGGATTTGTAACCAATGCAGATGATAAATGCATTCCGGGGCAGGCCATCTATATTATACGCCCAAAGAAAGAGATATACGCTGTATGGCTTTACTATCAGCTAAACTCAAAAACAGTACAAGATTGGATTAAAGCCCATGTTACGGGCAAAAATTTAGCCTTAAATCAAGATAAGGTTTTCAAAATTCCACTGCCAGCTTATAAGCAAAAACAAGCCGATGATATCAATGTATTACATGTACAAATGCTAAGTTCCTTTGCAACACTTACCCAAAAAAAAGACGACTT
>CAYJPT010000231.1:0-2455 GCA_964372165.1 uncultured Desulfovibrionaceae bacterium
TAGCCTTTGTTTCTTATAGATTAACGTGTTTTTTTTGTCTTTCGACCTGAAGGACGCTTATTTTTTCATCCAAAACCTTGTTTAATAGATTTTGGCTTATGTGTACTTTTAACATCTTTTATCGGTCGACCCATTTCTGGTATAAGTATGCGATGTTGGCGCAAGCGTTCAGCATCAGTTTTTGCAACGTAAATGCTTTGGCCCTTGGTATCAAGCCCTGTATAGTACATTGCTGTTGCAATAGTGCCCGGTGTAGGTATAAAACATTGCACTTGTTTTGGTTTCCAGTTGCGCAGCTTAAGCCACTGCGCTAATTCCTGCATATGTTCAATGGTGCAACCAGGAAATGCACTCATAAGGTATGGGACAACATATTGTTCTCTTTTAGCGGCATTACACTTTGCCTGAAAAGCTTTTAAGAAAATTTCAAAGACTTGTAGTTGAGGTTTGCGCATATATGTTAGTACAGTGCTTGCAGCATGCTCAGGGGCAATTTTAAGCTGTCCACCAGTAAACTCTAAGGTATAGGCATTAATAGCATCTGCTTCGTCCATGGCAATGTCAGCCCGAATCCCACTTGCAATACGTACATGACGTATGCCCTGCATTTTTTGTATACCACGTAACAGTTCAACATATTTTTTTTGTGGTGTGATAAAATTTTTACACACCTTGGGGTGGCAACATGATGATCTTTTACATTGCTCTTTTGAAGCGCAATAACCCTGCCACATATTAGCAGTAGGGCCACCTACATCAGATATACTACCTGAAAATTTTTTTTTCTTTAATAATTGTTTAACTTCATTTTGAATAGAATATGCAGAACGCGAACTTATACGTCGTCCTTGATGCAAAGCAAGAGAGCAAAATGAACAACCTCCACCACATCCTCGATGACTTGTAATACTTGTGCGTAACATTTCTTCTGCAGGGATTGGTTCAATATAGCTTGGATGTGCCGCACGTTGATACGGTAGAGAGTAAAGCTCATCCATTTGCTTTTCGCTTAGTGGGCTAGACGGTGGTGAGACAATTAAAGCTCTTTTATCATACATTTGGAGAGCGTGATGTGTGCCAGCATGTACTTGTTGCTCAAGGGTCATTGTTGCAGACATTAATAAAGCATTGTTATCGAGCATGTCTTGATGTGTTGGCAACTCAATATAATTTTTGTGTTCTAAATCTTCTTTTTTACCCATCCATACAGTACCATTGATATGCTGCAAATTTTTTTGCTCGGATAGGCGTTTTGCAATTTCAAGTAATGCTTGCTCTGCCATACCATAGACTAGTATGTCAGCCTTGGCGTCAAGTAAGATAGAACGCCTTAAGCTGTTACTCCAAAAATCATAATGACTTATTCGTCGTAATGACGCTTCTATACCCCCAAGAACGATGGGTAAACCAGGGAAAGCTTGTCGTGCAAGATTAGCATAGATAATACTTGCGCGATTAGGGCGAGCCCCGGCTTTTCCGCCGGGGGTATAGCTATCATCATGACGTTTTTTGCGAAATGCGGTATAGTGAGCCAGTAGAGAATCTAATGCTCCGGCAGTTATGCCAGCAAAAAGCTGTGGCCTACCCATGGCTGTTATATCATTAATGTTTTGCCAATTGGGTTGAGCACAAATCCCCACTCGAAAGCCGTTAGCTGTAAGCATGCGCCCAAGTAAAGCCACGCCAAAGGCTGGATGGTCAACATAGGCATCGCCGGTAATGAGTAAAATATCCAACACATCCCAATTCAGTTTGTCCATTTCTTGGCGCGACATGGGCAAGAATGCAGGCTGTGCAGAATTTTGCTTCATGGTTTTGTTACTTCTTATTTTCCAGCAGGTGGCATAATAAGCATATTTCCACCTGGGTGTGTTTCAGCAGGTTGCATGCCTTGTTCAGCACCACGCCCACCAGCATCACCTGGTACTTTAAGTGGTGCATTTTGTTTCTTGTCGTTCTTCATGCCGCTCATGTGTTGTTCTTGAAAACGAACCCATTCTTTCATATCGATATAATTGTCATTATTTGCATCAATTATATCAAATACGTTGGCTTTCATGGTAGGGTAGAGTGCTTTAAACTCCTCAACGCTTACCTTATTGTCAGAATTGGTATCCATTTGTTTGTACTTGTCTTCTGTGCCGGCAGGGGCTTTAGACGGCATGGAATAGCTTGGGCTTGCTAAACCTAATACAAGAGTTAGAATGAGAATTGTCTTTTTCATGATTTATCCTTATTTATCGTTTTAGTTTATCCGCTTATGTAAAATTTTGTTGCATTTTCGATAAAACCCGTGTTTATTTTGAGTCTTAATTATGCACAGCATTTATTTGTACGGCATGCCACCTTGTCTTAAGGAAACGCTGATTAAATCAACAAGTCAAAAAACATATTGTGCGCTTCCTGACAAAGTAGGCAATTGTGCCTACTTTGCACGCCGAATGAGAGCAAAAAA
>CAYJPT010000232.1:0-2438 GCA_964372165.1 uncultured Desulfovibrionaceae bacterium
CGTGCAAAGTAGGCACAATTGCCTACTTTGTAAGGAAACGCACAATATATTTTTTGACTTGTTGATTTAATCTGCGTTTCCTTAAAAATGGAATATGCTAAGCTCTAAAGTTTGACACCAAGCCATAACCTGCATATGGTGCTTGCTATGTTACACGTCATTATTTATATTTGTTTAATTCTCACAGTGAATATTTCTTTTGCCTATGTGCCACCAGTGGTATTGCCAAGTGGTGACCTTTGGCCCCCAACGTCCTTAGCTGTAGGTTTTGTTTTTGTTATACGAGACTATGCACAAAGGCGTGTAGGGCATCATATTATTTGGGCAATGTTAGTTGGCTGCGTGTTGAGCTGGTATTTTGCCACACCAGCCCTTGCCATTGCCTCGGCAGTAGCATTTGCCCTTGGGGAATTGGCAGATTGGGCCATTTTTACCTTTACAGGTAAGCCTTTTGCTGAACGAATTTTATATTCAAGCTTGCTTGGTGTGCCGCTTGATACATTAGTATTTTTAACTCTCATAGACATGGCAACTCCCATAAGTTTTATGACCATGGCATTAAGCAAAATATTTGGGGCTTTAATTGTGTATGTTTTGGTAAAAAGGCGTAACACTGCAAAACATAGAGCCAGTGTATAGTCTTTTTGCATATGGCTTAATTCATGTAATGATAAAAAATATATCCATAAATAATATAATAGGAAAAATATGAGTACATCGCAAACATCGGCGCATAAATGTGGCTGGGTAGCATTAATGGGTCCACCAAATGCAGGCAAATCCACTTTATTAAATTCTTTATTAGGGCAAAAAGTAAGCATTGTAACTCCACGCCCCCAAACCACGCGCAATCAAATTGTTGGTATCCTTAGTGAAGATAACGGGCAAATTATATTTATGGATACACCAGGCATGGCGCAGGTGCGTGGGCGTTTAAGCAAAACAATGCTACAGTCAGCATGGCAAAGTATGGCTCAAGCTGAAATGATAGTATTAATTTTAGATGGTAACTTATATATACGCAAACCGGAGTTTTTAGACTCTGATCTTGCAACCCTTGGGGAAGCTTTGCGCACTGAAGATAGGCCGGTATGTGTTTTAGTCAATAAAATTGATCTATTTAGTGATAAGAGTAAAATGCTGCCACTTTTAATACGTTTAGGTGAGTTATTTCCCAAGGCAGAAATTTTTCCGGCTTCAGCTTTACGCCGTGATGGACTTAGTACTTTTAAAGAAATTTTGTATAAGCATTTGCCTCAAGCTCCGGCTGTTTTTCCTGCTGATCAACTTTCAACAGCCCCTTTGCGTTTCATGGTATCAGAAATTGTGCGTGAAAAGCTTTTCTTACATCTAAAGCAGGAAGTGCCATATTCTGTAGCGGTTGATATTGAGCAATGGGAGGAAAACCCAGCACAAAATCAAACAATTGTACATGCGGTTATATATGTTGCAAGGTCGTCGCATAAAGCTATGGTTATTGGCAGGGCAGGAGCTTCAATTAAAGCTATTGGCAGTGCCGCTCGTAAGGAAATTGTTGAATTACTTGAAACAAAGGTACATCTTGAGTTATGGGTAAAAGTACGTGAAAATTGGACAGAAGATGTAGGCTTTTTGCGAAATCTTGGCATGATGCAGGAGTAAGTATGGCGCAAGAAATAACCTCGCATCCAGGCTTAACAAGCGTGCGGAGTCGAATACAAAAGGCCATGAAAGAAGCCGGGCGTGATGATGTAGTTACATTAGTTGCCATATCTAAGCTGCAAAGCGTTGAGGAGATAGAACAAGTTGCAGCAGCAGGACAAATAGATTTTGGTGAAAATTACGTGCAAGAAGCTTTGACAAAACAAGCAGCATTTACCCAAAAGCATAATAATATTTGTTGGCATTTTACCGGGCATATTCAAAGCCGCAAGGCTAAAGATGTGGTGGGACGTTTTAAGCTTATTCATACGCTTGACTCTGAAAAGCTTGCTTTATTGCTGGAGCAAGCCGCAGCTCAAAAAAATATATGTCAGCCAGTTTTAATACAAGTTAATGTGGGTGCTGAATCACAAAAATCTGGCGTTGCTATAAATGATTTATTTAAACTTGCCGAAAAGGTTGCTAGTTGCCAGCATTTAGATTTACAGGGTTTAATGTGTTTACCCCCTGTATTTGATGCAGGTATGGCAGCACGCCCACACTTTGAGCTATTACATTCTTTGAAAGAAAAACTAAGTGCTGAATTGGGTTTTTCTCTTGCACATCTTTCTATGGGTATGTCAGGTGATTTGGAAGCCGCTATTTGGTCTGGATCAACATTAGTGCGTGTAGGTACAGATATATTTGGGCAAAGGGTTGCAAATTAATATTTAAAAATATTTACAACGCTGGTAACATTTCATAGCTTTAAGGAAATGCTGATTTATTCCTTAAGCAGAATAAATCAGAAAGGCACA
>CAYJPT010000233.1:0-2382 GCA_964372165.1 uncultured Desulfovibrionaceae bacterium
GTTATGAAAATAAATATCAAATAAAAATAATTATTGACCGCTTTAATATATGATGGTATATTTGATAACTTATAATTTTAAGTGTGACTTTATATTTGTCAAGAGGGTATGGTGATTTTTTTGAAGAAAAGTTATATGCGTGAAGAGTGCATAATCTTACAGAAGCACTTTTTTGTTGATGATTTCTTATTATAGCAGATGGTTATATGAATAGTTTTTTTGTGTGAAAATGGTATTAAAATATGTAAAATAGATATAAATTTTTGAATTCTTACTTTAGCGGCAAACTAGTATTGAATTTATCATAAAATATAAAAAATCCCACCTACTGCAAATGAACATAGTGAGCATATAAGCACTACAAAAGCACAAGTTCTATATATAAGACATTCACCACTTCCATGATGTAGTAAGTCTTTTTGCCAACTCATTGTAACACTATGTTGATACAAGTAAGCAAAGGCAGCACCTATAGTTGCAAGAAGTGCTCCTAACCCAAAACATATTAATGACATCTTCATTGCGGCTGCTTTATCTGCTGCAAGTAGGCTGAGCCAGCAGCTCCGTTTAATATAAACGCAAATCGTACTATATCCTTGGCAAAGGATACAGTAGAGGCCATATGTTCTTTATACATCAAAAAACGTATGTCATTTTCAATCGATTGAGATGCTAGGGTGTTAGTTTTTTGATTTTCCATATTTATTTTACCATTTTTTTTCTATAAAAGCACAAAACTCTTCATATTTGATATCAAGGTCTAGGTCCAAATCTTGATAATCTACACCATACAAAGCTTGTAACCAACCTTCAAATTGAGCTCTGTCTAAAGCATCCAAGTTTCTTTGGTCAGTTTTTAATACTCTCTTTTTGTCTTCTAGGGCATGACAAGTATGGCACACTACCAAAACATCACAGCGAGATTCTGCACCTAATGTGTCATAATGCTTGTGGTGCACCTCAAGCTCTGCATAACAAAAATTCCAACCACAACGGTCACACATGTAGAGTTTGTTATTATCACCACACGCCCTATCTATTTCATTATTATAGTTAGTATTTATAAATTGCTCTCGTTTTTGTTTCCATTTTGCAGTTGATAAATACCTAATATATTGTGAAGATAATTTTTTAGTCATAACAGATTATAAATCCATATTGTCACGTAAATCAATAACTACTAGCCCACCAATATCACCTATCTGCAAGCGAAATTCCCTTTCAAAAAAGCTCAAGTTGTTTTTTGACTGATTTATATAAAAATCTACATAGTTAGGAAGTTCTTCTACATTGTGCTTGAAACTATAATCCAAGCCATGATGTTGTGTACTGCATACCTGTTTTATCATTTGCGTGAAAAAAATATCTGCAAAGATTCCATGGCATAATAATTTATCACATATTGATAGTTTACAAGAGTGATTTAATAGCTCTATCGCAGTATGTTTTAATCCTGCTCTTTGTAATATTAATTCATGTATTTGAAGTGCGGATGCCAAATAACCACCGTTTAGGCATCCATTGCACCACTTGATATGCTGCTGTGGTTCTAAGCATTTTATATTTTTTATTTGTTTGGCAGTATCAGGTTTGTCAGTAGAATAAAGCATGTAAAGCGGAAAGGCTCTTTTCTTGCTTGCAGAATTTAATAGTAGCTCTATTTGCAAACCATTTTTATTTGCATAGGCTAGACTTTGGTAGTTGCCGCCATTGTCAGGTTTTAATTTTTTGGCCTGAACTAAAAACCTATATGTATTGTAACGATTTTTTTCGTAGTAGTCATTGGTTAAAATCCACCATTCCCAATCACAACCATTACGTGATTCTTCGTGACGAGTAAACGCCTTATAAGATAAAACATTAGGTAACATGTTTGAAATTGTAAAAAGAAGCCAATCTGTTAAAGACTCCTCTTTTACACATGGTTGTTTATCCAGCCATTCATACATATATTTTGAACAAAAATGAAAAGGTAAGTTTTTTGTTTTTCGTGGGTATTTTATTTTTTCAAAATGCACCGATGTAGAACCTCTTTTTGTAGTTTAAGTTTTGTGTGACTGTGTCATAAATAATATTTTTAATGCACTAGGAGAACATGCACTTTGGTAAAGAGAATTTGCAGCAAATTAATTTCACATCACATAAATATATTAGCATGAATGCCAGTGTTGAAATGTCAAATCTTCGTTGTAACCGTAACAAATAATAATATTAGAGAACATACCGCAATCCATTGAATCGTCGAAATAACTCTCTATATCGTCAAGTGTACTTTCGTCACACCACGGAGAATCAAGCCGCACTATGAGATACCCACCACCATAATCTTCATAACACAAAAGCTCTGCATAAATATTTAATAAAAGTAGCAATATTTTTATT
>CAYJPT010000234.1:0-2367 GCA_964372165.1 uncultured Desulfovibrionaceae bacterium
GAAACGCACTATATGTTTTTTGACTTGTTGATTTAATCAGCGTTTCCTTAAGAATTTTCCAGCCCCATATCTTGAGGTAAATTTGTTTGTGATGCCGCATTTTTTGCAATCCAGTCACAGCGTTCATTTTCGGAATGACCTTGATGCCCACGAATCCAATGAAAAGTAACATCATGGCCATTATTCTCTAGAATTAGACTTAATGCTTCCCATAAATCACGATTTTTAACTGGTTTTTTATCTGCCTTGCGCCAATCATTTTTACGCCAGCTCTGTATCCATCTTTTTTGAATAGCATTGCACACATATTGCGAATCAGAAAAAATATCCACCTTGCAAGCCTGCGTCAATGCACGCAAACCTTCAATAACAGCTAAAATTTCCATACGATTATTCGTTGTTTTACTAAAACCGCCTGACAATTCTTTTTCGTGATTACTGTTCACAAGACGCACTATTGCTGCCCAGCCTCCAGGTCCAGGATTACCAAGGCAAGATCCATCAGTAAATATATGTACGTGTTTCATAATAAATTATATTTTAGTAATAATTGGGATGACAATGGGATCTCTATCCATAATGCGGCGGAAAAAACGACGTAGTGAAGCTCGTATGCCGTCATGCAAGGCATTAATATCACTTAATTTAATGTCTTCCATCCTTTCCAGCACCAGACATTTTGCATCTTCCAATACATGACTTAATTGTTGTTCAAAAACAAATCCTTTAGATACTATTTCCGGACCATGCAGTACGCTACCTGTGTCCTCATCAAGAATTAAGTTTACAATAACAATGCCCTCTTCGCCTAAAATATGGCGTTCTCGTAAAAGAACATGACCAACATCGCCAACGCCCTTACCGTCAACCAATGTGCGATCAGCCACAATACGGCTTTCTTTACGAATGCCATCTGCTAATAATGTTAGAGGGTCACCTGTTTCTAATATTAAAGTAGCTTCAGGCGACATACTACATTCTTGTGCTAGACGACAGTGTTTAACCAAATGCCTATATTCGCCATGAATTGGTACAAATAATTGTGGTTGTACCGCCATTAACATATCTCTTAATTCTTCACGATGGGCATGCCCAGAAGCATGTATTGCACGCACACGTTCATAATAAACCTCTGCGCCAAGTCTATACATTTCATTAATTAGGGCAGATATTGCACGAGCATTACCAGGTATCATGCGTGACGACATAATGATAGTATCACCACTTTGCACTGCAAGTTGCTTATGTCCTCCCATTACCATGCGGGACAGAGCAGAAAGCGGTTCGCCTTGAGCGCCTGTAACTAACAGTACAGTTTTATTTGCTTCAAGCTCTGGCACTCCATTATATGCATTAAAAAAAGCAGGTGGTAAGCGCAAAAAACCAAGTTCCTTTGCTTTTTCAATATTATTGGCCAATGACTTACCACTAATAATTACACTGCGCCCACTTTCGCGTGCAAGGTCAAATACTTCTTGAATACGATGAATATGACTTGAAAATAATGTTATAATTATGCGTCCATTAGCCACAGCAAAAGCTTTGCGTAAAGATTCAAATACTTCACGCTCTGACAGTGAACGCCCCTCATGCTCAACATTGGTAGAGTCAGAAAGCAATAAGCGTACATCACCATCTGCGGCAAAATCCTCAAATAAACGCATATCGGTTCCAGTGCCTTCAAGGGGATCTTTGTCAATCTTAAAGTCGCCAGAGTGAACTATTTTACCAATGGGGCTTTGCACAGCTAAGGCAAAACCTTCTGGTATAGAATGACATACCGGAAAAAATCGAAAGCTAAAATCGCCCAATTGCAAAGGCTGCGGCTTAGGTTTATCCCATTCCTCACCCTCAACAACAACTAACTCTGCACGCTCCAATAGCCCTCGCTCTCTAAGCTTATGCTCAACAAAAGCCAAAGTTAAACGTGAACCATAAATACGCAAACCTTTAATAAGGGCTACAAGCCAAGGTAAAGCACCGATGTGGTCTTCATGACCATGGGTGAGCACAACACCTAATAATTTTTCGCGAACACTTAACACATAGTCAAAACTTGGAATAATAACATCAACTCCAAGATGTGAATCATCAGGAAACATAAGCCCACAGTCAACCATAACAATGCCTTGTGCACTGGACCAAAGCTGACAGTTTAAACCTATCTCCCCAACTCCACCCAGAGGAGTTATTGTAACAAATTGTTCTTGCATATAGTTTCCATAATATCAAATGGTTATGACATTTAGCATTGACTGCCTTTACATAAAAATCAAAACAACAAACACTTAAGGAAATGTTAAAAACATTTTCAGAGTGCTGACAAAGTCAGCACGAGCCGATAAATCAAGAGTAGGCGCAATTCAT
>CAYJPT010000235.1:0-2202 GCA_964372165.1 uncultured Desulfovibrionaceae bacterium
AGTTCCGTGGAATTACAGCAGAAAATGCGGGAGAACTTTTTAAGCAAAATAAGGCAAGAAGTGATGAACTTTCTTTAGAAAATGCTTTGGCACAAGGTGCAGAAAATTTTATACCTTCTGGCATAAATGCAGTTAGTGCTACTATTGATGCAATAACTAGCCCCTGGGAAACTTTTAAAAATACAGGTAAAGTAGCTCTCGGTTATGGTTCACAAGCTTTAGGGCTTGAGAATGATTATAGGCAATATTCAGATGCCACAACAGACTATTATACAAAACGTTACGGCCACTATGAGAACGTTAAAAAGTCTGTAGCGAAGGATCCAGTAGGAATCTTAGCTGATATTGCAAGTGTTTTGACTCTTTCTAGTGCTGCTGCTCGCCTAGCAACCAAGATACCCAAGGCTATTGCAGGTATACCAAGTCTTAAAGCAAAACCCAAAGTACCTCAAACAGTAGCATCAAACAGCAATAGTCAAGTTGTGGGTGCATCTACTTCTAATCAAGTAACAAAAAAGCCTTTAGTTGATACTATAAATGAGACAGGTAAAAAAATGCATGATGTGCAAAAGCAAGCCACATCAAATATCGACCCTGCTAGTCTTGCATTGAAAGGTGCTAACAAAACAATTGACTTAGCTGAAAAAATATCTCCGCAATTTAAAAAATCGCAAACAAGGCTATATAATGACACCATAGGAACTTTGCCTGAACCAGTCAAAAAACATGGTTCACAAATTATAAACACTACAAAAGACATTGCTCCGTATACTGGTGCAGGAACAGTCTTTAATGCACCACTAGAAAAGGAAAAACGAAAAAAAAGTATCTTATCAAACTAATTTTTTTATGGCGCAGGTAGGTTTTGCTTACCTGCGTCTTCTTTCTGCCTTAACAAGTATACATAATAATATAAACATCTTATATCTGTTGCCCAAAGTAATCGTAAAAAGTGATACCAGTATACTACTGCAATAAAATGAAAAGTAAGCATTAATTCGTCATATATTTCCTGATTTTTTTCAAAAAATCCACCATATGTATATTCAAAAATCACAACTAAACCTATTAAAATAAGATAATTATAAATTGGTATGAGTAAAGTAAGTAGTTGCAACTTGATAAGTGCCTTTATCTCAAATTGAGAAAAATCTATTATCACCTTAAAAAAGTACACAGTAGGGATAGTATATAATAATATCATAAAAAAACGTACATAATCATTTGCAATTATCTCCAGTATCTCAAAAAATTCAAAACCGATGCTAGCCATCAGCAGGACTAAAAAACGTGTTCTATAATAGCCTAGTATGGGAATTTTAAATTGTTTGTCTTCATTAGGAAAATATGGACTTTTCTTTCTAGGATATACAAAAAATAGAATTACCAGAAATAAATATATACCTAGAAGCCCCCATTCACTTACTGTATAATCAAATTCCATCTTCTTCTTCTTTTCTTACTCGAGCTCATATTCACTTGTATCGCATGCGGAATAAAATGCAGTATTTATATAATAATTTACATGCTTAGATGTAATAAAATATAAAATAATTGGCAATGCCAAGGCAAGCCAATGGGCATAAAAACTAAGCGAAAAGTCTAAGTCATTATAGCGAATACCCAGACCTCTAAAATATATTACAAAAATAAGTGCATGATAAATTAGTATGAATAAAGGAGAAAGTAATAGTAATGTTTGAAAGAAAATAAATCCATGAGTGTAGGCCTCACTTAACAATATAAGACAGCGAAAAAATACATAAATATGACACAAAGTGCATAAAAGCACCCAAGCCTTAAAACCCTGCCAAAATTGCAAATAAGGTGCAACAACATTTGCCAAACGTAATGATTCTACAAAAATATGTATTCCTAAATAAATACCTACAAGGCTTATAGGAAGTAAAATAGCAGTACGCACAGATTCATCTATAAGTACATCATCTGTATAGGGTTGTAAGGTACGAAAGAAGATTTGATGAAAAACAAAAATTGCTAATGACATAGGCAAAGATGACAACATAGTTTGTGTAATATAGGCAATGCAATCTTCCATGACATACTTTTATCATTAAAACTATTACTTTGCCAAGTATTTATATTAGAAGTAAAAAATTGATGTATTAGAGTAATTTTAATGTCATTATCTAACATGGTGTCTATACTTGAATTTATAAATATGATAGTTTTAACCTATGG
>CAYJPT010000236.1:0-2164 GCA_964372165.1 uncultured Desulfovibrionaceae bacterium
TAGGCACAATTGCCTACTTTGTAAGGAAACGCACAATATGTTTTTTACTTGTTGACTCAATCAACGTTTCCTTAATTTGTAAAGCCTTACGTGACTTGCCAATACCAAGTAAGCTATGATATATAAAATTACATATTTAAAGGTGTTGCATTATAATTATTAAAGTGTATGACTTAAACAAAAATTATGGTGTTTGGATAAAACTAAAAAAATTATACAAAAGGGCATGTTTTAGGAGGTTTGATATGATTCCTATGCGTATTTCTTTTTTAAGCATATTTTTATTAATTTTGTTTTCTACTCAAGCAATGGCTGCCGGTATCATGTGTGGTAAAAAGGTCAATAGCTTTGATTTTGTGGTTGACTATTCCGGCTCGATGATGATGCAAAATGCAGAACTAAAAGAACCTAAAATTGATATAGTAAAAATAGTTTTAGCACGCATTAATTCTATTATTCCTGCTCTGGATTACCATGGTGGCATGCACACCTTAGCACCGGCTGTAACTATCTTAAATCAAGGTCTTTGGCAGCGTGAAAGCATGCATGCAAGTATTGGTAAGCTTAATGATGATTTGCCAATTTTTGGTCGTTTGACTCCCATGGGGACAGGGCTTAAAGGTTATGAACCTTGGATTTCAAGCATGCAGCGTAATGCTGCACTCATTATAGCTACAGATGGTGGTAATAATAGAGGGCAAAATTTAGTTGATGTAGTAAAAGAAATTTATGATCATCAACGTGATCTTGTGGTACATTTAATTTCATTTGCAGATACGGCACAAGGTAAGGATGTAATTTCACAAATTGCTACATTAAACCCTAATACTATAGTTGCAGATGGAATTAAGCTTGCAACCGATGACCTAGCTTTGCAACAATTTGCAACTGATATATGGTGCGACCAAACTGAAGAAGTACTTGTTTTACGTGGTGTAAATTTTGCTTTTGATTCAGCAACATTAACGCCCAATGCAAAAAATATTTTGAATGAAGTTGCAAATATAATAAAGGCAACTCCCAATAAGCGTGTTATGCTAAATGGATGGACAGATGTTATTGGTACAGATGCATACAATATGACCTTGTCACAAAATCGTGCTAATGCTGTAAAGCAGTATCTTGCAGGGCAAGGCATTCCTCCAATTCGTATAGATGCGATAGGTCGCGGAAAATCAACCAAATACACAAATAAAACTGAAGAGGGCCGCTATTTGAATAGGCGTGTCGAAATTGTTTTTGAATAAAATTTGGATTATTATGCATAAAATAACTATGAAAAATATTACAATAGCCGGCCTTGGTGCATGCCTTATGCTATGCTTTCTTGTCTTACCTGCTCACAGCAAGGGGCCAGAGGATGCTATCAAAAAAAGTCTGTATGGCGTTGGGCAACAAATGCTACAAAAAGCTGCACGTAATGTACATCCTTCAAAAGCAGATAGAGCTATTAAAAAAGTAGGTAATCATTTTGTTGGGCGATATGTTGAAATTGATCCAACAAGCTTGCGTACTGAGTTGCGCCGTGGTGAAACTCCAGGGCATTATGTGGGACTTGTGAAATATGATGAACATTTTTATGAATGCAAAGGGGCATCAAAGAAGTCTGTCTTTGATTCACAGTGCATACGGGTTAACAGTCGTCGTTTAACTGAACTTATTTTTTTCGACGGTAAGTGGCATTATTAATTTTAAATGTGCGTTTCAAGCATATTGTAAAGCAAAATTAAACTGTTGCATAAATGATGGTTGAAGGCGTAACATTGTAAACCCTAGGGAGTGGCTTGTGCTATGCTTGCTGTGTTAGTGCTTTAATGATAGCGTTTATTAGTTAGTTGATGCTGAAAAACACGTCTAGACGCATTTTTCATAAAAGTACCAGAAATTCTCATGTATACCCTTGTTTCTGGCAATTTTATTGGTTCATTTAAACTATAAAAATATTGTTTTTCATATAGCTATGCTGATTCTAATGTCGACTAACTCAAGCAAGCTTTTGTTTTTAATTTGTGAAGTTCTTGTATTTTAAGGGAATTGCTGATTTGTTCTGCAAGCAGAATAAATCAGAAAGGCACACTGCCTTCATTCGCCCTGTGGGACGCAAAAAAACGTGGTTTTTTGCTCTCATTCGGCGTGCAAAGTAGTCACAATTGCCTACTTTGTA
>CAYJPT010000237.1:0-2150 GCA_964372165.1 uncultured Desulfovibrionaceae bacterium
GGCGGCGAAGCCGTAGCCGTTAGGCAAGGGACGAGCCTTACGGATAGAGAGAGCAACGCAAGCGATTGATTTTCGTGCCTTTTAGTCCTGCACTATAAATTTTTTGTAAACTTTTTTCAATTTTCACAAAATTATACTGAAAAAGTAATTGTGCAGGACTCTTACCTTACAGGTTTACTCTTTATACAAGCAAGACATATAAAAACATTCTATGCTCGTTTTACCTTTGTTTCAAACTTCAAAGTATTTTTTTGAACAATAGCAAGTAAAATACCAATTACCATCAAGCTACCACCAATAATATGTACATTTGTGATATCCTCATGTAATATAAGTACTCCTTCCAAAGCAGTAAATAGTGGTATAGTATAAT
Source organism: uncultured Desulfovibrionaceae bacterium (assembly GCA_964372165.1). Classification (GTDB taxonomy): domain Bacteria; phylum Desulfobacterota; class Desulfovibrionia; order Desulfovibrionales; family Desulfovibrionaceae; genus CAYJAD01. The sequence continues at coordinate 374 of CAYJPT010000237.1, forward strand.
ACACCATTCCAACGGCAACAGGACCAAGTACATCTATGGCCTTTGTCCAAAGCATGTAGGCTATAAATGAACATCCAACGCCAGCATACAATATAGATGCCGCTACCTTATAATTCCAATCAAATGGTGGTAAAAAAATCACTTCAAGTATAAAAAATGGTAATGAAATTAATAAACCCAAGAAAAATGTGCTGACATGAAACCCTGCAGAACTCAAGTGCTTAGGGCGATAACGTGTAAAAAAAGAATATATTCCAAAACACAACACACCACCAAGGCTCCACAAGTCACCCATTGATAATTGCACCTTGGCTATATTTTCCCATTGACCACGTGAAATTAAAAAGACTAAGCCTATTAAAATAATGATTAGGCCAAATAAACGACGTAATGTGATGGGCTCTGCACATAAAAACCTAGAAAGCAACATTATCACAATAGGAGCTGACGGTACAAAAAGTACTATATTTATACTACTTGTACTTTGCCCTGCCTTATAAAAAAAAGCATTTAGGCATGTTACACCAATGAGGGCCATAAAAACCAGATACCACAAATTCTGCTTAATGATTGGCATATCATCACGCATAGTACGAAAGGCAAATGGTAAAATACAAAGCAAAGCAACAAGCCAGCGCCAAAAGTTAAGTTGAATTGGTGGTATTGATGTAGCCATGGCTCTAGCAAGCACAAAATTGCCAGCCCATAGAATAACTGCTGCAAAGGCAGCAATATAACCCACTGCTTTTACATTCATAATCCAACCATTTCATATAAATATTTTGGTCGCATGAGAAAAACTCACTTTATGTAAACATAAGGAAATGCTGATTTATTCTGCACGCAGAATAAATCAGAAAGGCACACTGCCTTCATTCGCCCTGTGGGACGCAAAAAACGTGGTTTTTTGCTCTCATTCGGCGTGCAAAGTAGGCACAATTGCCTACTTTGTAAGGAAACGCACAATATGATTTTTGACTTATTGATTTAATCAGTATTTCAGTAAATTAAGGCTAATACACAATTCATTGTGCAGTTTCGCAATTGACTTTAATTTTTTATATGCAGTCCTTGCATATTTATTTTATTTATCAAAATAAATTAATAACTTATGCTAGTTAGTTACAGTTTCCTTTTTCACGTGCGTATTCAATGCCATAACATTGCCCTGCCTGACAAGCTTCATTTAACTTAGGGCAAGCTTTGGATAATTCATTTTCATCCAAAAAAACTAAACCCTCTACCATAATGCCAAGTGCTATCTTATCTTCTTTTAGTTGCGCATATTCAGCATCTCTTATAGCACCTCGCATTTTACCACCACGCCATAAAATAAATGCACGTAAAGCATAAAGTTCTGCATCAGGACGCATTTGTAAAGCAGCAGTCATGTCATCAAATGCTGCGTCTTGTGCACCAAGCTGACTTTGCACTAATGCTCGCAATACTAATAATGAAGATATGTCTTCCTGATTTTCCTTACTACTAGCCAAGTGTTTATCTATTTCTTTAAGTAATTTTTCTGGCTCAGAAAAATTTAACCCATCACGATATTTATCGGAAAAACTAATTTTTTCATCAGTCCAAATGCTTGCTTTAGCAGGACTACTTACCTGATCTATCGCTTGTTTAGGCGACATTTCTTTATCTCCACAACCAATTAATAAAGAGATCATTCCAACAATTAATAAAGTTCTTAAAATCATTTTTACTCCAATAAAATTTAAGGAAATGCTGATTTATTCTGCTTGCAGAATAAATCAGAAAGGCACACTGC
>CAYJPT010000238.1:0-2099 GCA_964372165.1 uncultured Desulfovibrionaceae bacterium
CACCCTTGGGAAATTTATTCATAAAAATTACAAGCTCTGGAGTATGCGCCCTTATATTATCAAGATATGTTGTGATTAACTGTTCCTGCTCAATTGTTGTAGCAATATTTTCTTTGGCATCAACCACATTAGGCATTAATATGAAAACAAACAAAACCCATAATACGCCATTAATTACAGAATGCTTTATCATAACTCACTCCAAATTATTTTTGTTGTTAAAATTCTTTCAATACAGTGACAATATGCAAGAAAATTAAATACTTTAAGGTAAAATACATATTTGAGTCATTTTAAGGGAAAGATGATGCTTAGCTTTTAATCGTATATCATATTAAAAATATTTATAATTTCAAGTTTATTTTGTGTGGCATAATTAATTGTATATTTAGTACCACCGCCCTTTTGGGCTGTAGTTACTGCACTGTAATAACAAATAAGCACAGAGGCATTGTCCACAAGATAGCGATTGCGCGCGTGATAGGCTTTTGTCCCAACACGCTCGGCTATAGCAATAAGGTTATCAGCTTGATTAAATATTTCTTGTTCTTGAATGGAAATTTCACGCCAATTATGACATGGTATGACAGCAACAAATTTGACATGAGGTTGGCTTAACTTAATTTTAACAACTTCTTCTGCAGCCATCATGTCAAAACCGTCAGCCATGCCGCTTAAAAAAGTATGATACCCCTCTTGCACACATTGTAAAATTTTCTTAGATAAATTCGCCCTAATGGCGTGCAAATCATCCAAATCTGAAAATTTATGTGACCTATAGCCGCTAAAACAAACACTGTATTGTTTATCTATCATGGTGTACCCTAGACAAATTTTGCATTTATGAAATGATGCTTATTATACATATTGTACAAACTAAAATTATTACTTAATTGCTAACAAAAAAATATATTTTAGTCGAGTTAGTTTATGACCAACTATGGATTTGATAAATTTTATCAAAACTGTACGAGCATGTAAAAAAATTTCAAAAAGATTTTTTTAAAATAGTTATACTAACTTTCAGTGCAGACAAGTTAATATCTCAGGAGCATATATGAAAAATATTGATCTGTTTGGTGTTTGTCCATTTATAACTTCACAAAAACTGCTTGCTGGTAAATGGTCTATTTATATTATATACTTATTATCAGAACGTACAATACGTTTCAATGAGCTTTTACGTTTAATGCCGCAAGGCATAACTCACACTACTCTATCCAGACAGTTAAAACTATTGGAAAAAGAAGGGCTAGTCATTCGTACTGAATATATGCAAATTCCACCAAAAGTAGAATACTCACTTAGTGAAACTGGTAAAAAATTCAAGCCTGTGCTAAGTGCACTGGAGGTATGGGCAAAGCATTACATCAGTCAGCTAAAATAAATAAAAAACTCTGCATAATTTCGCTCAAACTTCTTTTATAAAATTTTTTTGCAAAATTAGGCAGAGTGTTGTCTTAAAAATAGCCTTAATCTATAAAGCGTGTTATTTCCGCAACTTCTTTGCGCGGAGTTGGGGCAACCTCTTCTTGAGGGTAGCCATAAACAATCAGTGCACCAACTGTTTCATCATCAGAAAGTTCTGCTATTTTAGCAAGTTCAACATCATCAATAACACCCATAATACATGTACCAACACCATAAGCATGTGCTGCAAGGCAAAAAGTTTGACAAGCAATGCCTGCGTCAAACACTTCCCACACTCCGGCTTTACTTGTAGCAAACTCCTCTTTTTCAAGATCTAACTTTCCACTCTTACCTTTTACAAAACTCAAGATTGCAACATTCTTTGCATTTTTTAATGTACCAATATTATATGCAAAATCCATAACCCCATCAGTTATGAGTTTTGATATTTTATCTGGGTTAGTAATAAAGGTAAAACGAGCAATTTGGTAATTTGCCCATGAAGGCGCAAAACGTGTCGCATCCATTATTTTTTGCATAACGTCTTTACTTACAATATCATCCTTGTATTTTCGTACACTTCTACGCCCTTTTAAAAGTTCTATTCCTTTAGTATTTTCCATGATTCTCTCCTTTTATAATTTACAAATTAAGGAAACGCTGATTAAATCAACAAGTCAAAAAATATA
>CAYJPT010000239.1:0-2086 GCA_964372165.1 uncultured Desulfovibrionaceae bacterium
TGATACTGTAATAATAAAATTACAGTCTTTTACTTCAATTCTGCTCACACTTAGCGCAAGCCCCGTGGCAGTGTAGGCATCAAAGGCACGTGCTAAATGCTTAACCCAACCTATGGGCAGTTTTTCTGGAACAGTTACTTTTGTTGTAAATAAATGCCTATGTTTTTCCACAAGTGCATTTATATTTGCATCATTTACAATGCCTTTTCGCTTGGTTTTAAGCTTAGTTTTAGCCCTAATTTTAGCCTTGTCACTTTGTTTTCTAGACTTTACACACTCATCATCGTCATCATTGTTTGTAAACTCTATGATTTCAGAATCAAAAAAATATGACATGAAATACTCCTTTATATTAGTTTTTATATCAATTAGTTAAGGTGTAATGCTTACATGACTACAAAATGGTAATTGCTCATCTGCCGTGACAGTTTTTTTACTGCTTTTAGTCTTATTAAGGCTAGGTTTGCAGTCTTGAACTAAAGTAATTAATTCTTGAAAATCAGTTGTAACTTGTTCAACCTCCATATTAATTTCATCTTGCAATGGACTTTGTTCAAGAATATCTTGCACGCTTTGAAATGACTTTTGCAAACCTTCCTTGCCAAAAGTATGATTGCGTGTATTAGCATCATATTTAATAACAAAGGCCTCATTTTTTAATGCATTTAACTTAATATTATCATCATAGCGCGAAACCATTTGTTGTGTTAAAGGGTCATCACTATATAAAACGATGCGGCAATTACAATTAGACACAAATTTATCAATACTGCTATGGCTTAGATAGTCATGCTTTAAGGATGACATAGATTGTGCCGCAGCAATAAAAATATTGTTAAAACTACGTGCCCTAGCAACAAAATTTGCATCGGAATGCCTGTTATTTGATAAATCTGCAAAGGCTTGAAATTCATCATAGCAGACAAAACTATATTTCCCCTTTGGTACAAGATGGCTATAATTGTAAACGCTTTTATAAAATTCATTGGCCATAAAACGTGCAATTCGCTCACCTGTGTTTCCGCTAACAGCACTAAAGCGCAATACTATAATTTTATTTTCCTCAAATACTTGTTTCATGGAAAAACGATTTTCTGAGTTTTCCAAATTACAAAAATTTCTCACAATACCTGGAGTATTCATCATTTCATCAAGTGCTAACCATATACATCTAAGGGCATAATCAATTTGATCAAAAAAATTACTTTTACCTGAAGTTGACTGGGGAAATCTAAATATGTGATGCGCCCTTGATTTAATTCTTGCAATAAAACTATCTATCATTGGCATACTATACTCATCACTTGCAAATAGTGATGCATTCTTTTCAAACTCATCAAATAATTGAGTTGCCTCTTTACCATTGCGTAACAAAGATGCTATAAGTGCAAGAGTTGGTGTAAATTGTTTATTTTTTAAAGACATAATTTTTAACAATTCAAAAGTATCCACTGCAATGCCAACTCCAGCCATATGGAAATGACGATTATGATCACTTGGCCTACTCAAATGCGCAATTAAGTTTTCAAAAAATTCACTTACTTGTGATACTGTAAAATCTTGTAAAATATTTATGGGTCTTGCACTAAGTTCAGAACCAACTTCTTCAATATCACCTTCTCGACCATATTTCTTTGCAATAGTACGCAATTGGTCAGTTAAGTTACCCTTGATATCAATTATAAGACCCGCAAAACCTTTACTCATTAATTTGTCAAGTACTGGAATTATAGTACTATCAGTTTTGCCAGAACCAGATGTGCCTAGTGCAAGTATATGGTGATTAGCATCTGCACAAGTTATCGCATTGCCAGAATCAAACTTAATAAGTACATCTTTTTGATTTAAGTTTGTTGTGACCTTTTGATTTGTGTCCTTCTGAGATACAAAACCAATGTTATTTTTTTTATAAGACATAAATCTCTCCTTTTATCACCGCAATAATTTCGGGTGTACTGTGTTAAAAAAAACAAGCTGTGCTTGCTATGACTTCCTACCGCTACACATTAATTTATCAAGTACTGGAAGTATAATACTGCTAGTTTTGCCAGAACCAGTTGTGCCTAGTACAAGCATATGGTGATCA
>CAYJPT010000240.1:0-2062 GCA_964372165.1 uncultured Desulfovibrionaceae bacterium
GCAAAGCTAGCTCTACTCTTGATTTTTGGTCGCATTGGCTAGTGCCAACGCTGACATGAGTCCCTGCATAATGAATTATGCAGAGGTCTCAAAAAAGTGCGGCAATTAATTGGTAAAACTGTATGCGTTTCAACATTGTAAGCCTTTTTCCTGAATTTTTTAATTCTCCCTTACAAATGTCACTTATGGCTAAGGCACAAACCAATGGGCTTTTACAAGTTAATGTGCACAATCCACGTGTACATGGTTTTGGAGTGCATCATGCCGTGGATGATCGCCCTTATGGGGGCGGACCTGGCATGGTTTTCATGCTTGAGCCACTTATAAAAACTTTGCGCGCCATATCAAATCCTGGACGCATTTTGGTGTTATCTCCTGCAGGTAAGCCTTTTACTCAAGCCATGGCAAGAAAACTTGCCGGTGCAGATAGTGTAACCTTAGTATGTGGTCGCTATGAGGGCATTGATGCACGGCTTGCTGATATTTTACCTGTTGAGTATGTAAGCTTGGGGGATATGGTATTAAATGGTGGCGAAGTGCCTGCTCTTGCCATTATGGAAGCTGTTTCACGTTTAATACCTGGCTTTATGGGCAAGGAGGCTTCTGGCACAGAGGAGAGCTTTTCTGAAGGTCTGCTTGAATATCCACACTATACAAGACCAGAAAGCTTTGAAGGGCACACTGTGCCAGATGTTTTGCGCAGCGGTGACCATGGTAAAATTGCAAGTTGGCGCAAGCAGCAATCATTGCTCACAACTCTGCAGCATAGGCCAGATTTATTTCAAGAGGCGGAACTCACACAAATTGATGCTGATTTTCTTAATGAGCAAAGCCGTACCTTGCTTGGGCGCAACTTATTTGTGGCACTTGTGCATCACCCTGTTATTATAGAGGGAAAACATTCAGGTACTTCATCGCTTACTAATCTTGATGTACACGATATATCTCGTAGTGCCAGAACCTATGGCTTAGGTGGATTTTATGTTGTGACACCCTTGCAAGACCAGCAAGATATTTTGCATGGTATTTTGCAGCATTGGTTGCATGGTGCTGCACGTAAAAATCATGAAGATAGAGCCTTGGCTTTAAGTCTTGTAAATCCAGTTGCATTCATAGAAGATGCAATTACAAGTATTTCACAATTAACAGGCAAAAAACCATTAGTTTTGGGAAGCTCCGCTCAATGGGGCAATAGTTTTAAAAACACTTCTAAAAAGTGCATGCCCGATTATATGTCCTTTGCCAAGGTTCGTGATGTGCTTGATAATAATGCGGTTTTATTACTTCTTGGGACAGGACATGGCCTTGCACCTGAGGTGTTGCAAGATTGTGATGCATTGCTTAGGCCGTTACGATTTTTAGGTGATTATAATCATTTATCGGTGCGGGCAGCGGCTGCAATAATGTTTGATAGAATTTTGCAAGATGCTTATTAAGGAATTGCTGATTTATTCTGCGTTTCCTTAAATACATAGGGTGTAAAGCTTTTTGCAATATGTATTTAGTTTGAATAATGTGTATTTTTATATTTGCCTAAAAAAACTATTGCGCTTTGTCGGCACTTAGGATAATAACACCAGACCTAAAGGGTTTTTTATGCGAATAAAAGGAGTTTATCATGAATATACTTAAGAAAATTGAACTGGAAAACATGCGCATGGATTTGCCACAATTCCGTTCGGGCGATACCGTAAAAGTTCATTTACGCATTGTGGAAGGTGAGAAAGAACGTGTACAGATGTTTCAGGGCAATGTAATTCGCATTCAGCGTGGTACAACTGGCGCTACATTTACTGTGCGCAAAGTATCTGATGGGGTTGGTGTTGAGCGTATCTTCCCACTACATTCCCCATTTATTGAAAAAGTAGAAGTACTAACTCTTGGACGTGTACGCCGTAGTCGTTTGTACTACCTACGTGAACTTAGAGGTAAGGCTGCACGTATTAAGCCACGTAATCGCTATTAGAATTTTTTACATTTAAATTGTGCTAGTCTAATGTGCAATTAATCAAAAAATTTGCTTATACAAAAACAAAGAATAGGCGAAACAAAGTTTCGACTA
>CAYJPT010000241.1:0-2050 GCA_964372165.1 uncultured Desulfovibrionaceae bacterium
TGTCAACTTAAAATACTATATTAAGACCTCTGTATAATAAGATTTACAGAGGTCTTACTTCAAAAGATTTTCCACTTCCATAACAATAGACTTAGCATTAAGACCAACTTGCGCTCTTAGTTCATGCTGTGTGCCATGTTCCACAAATGCATCTTTAATACCAATTCTTTTTATCTGTTGACCATTTAAAGCATTGTGGTCGACCAAAAGCTCTAATACGGCTGAAGAAAATCCACCAGCTAGACTACCTTCTTCAACAATAACAATATGTGTAAATTGTTCAGCAAGGCTTAAAATTTGAGCATCAGGCAATGGTTTTAACCAGATAGGGTCAAAAACCGCAACATTGAGCCCATGTTTTTCATGCACTATTTTTGCAGCTTCTAGGGCAAAGTATACACAAGGCCCTACAGCTAAAATAATTATCTTTTCACCGTCTTGTACAAGTTCTCCTTGCCCCTCAACCAAAACATTGTAACTTGTAGGCATAGCTGCGCCAAAACCTTTACCACGTGGATAGCGCAAAGCAGTTGGAGCATTGCCCTGCACCGCAGTATAAAGGCTATGACACAAAAGTGCCTCATCTCGTGGAGCAATAATACGTAAATTGGGAATATGGCGCAGATAAGAAATATCAAAAACACCATGATGAGTTGCACCATCTTCACCCACCAAGCCGGCTCTGTCCAAGCAAAAAATTACAGGCAAATTTTGCACGCATACATCATGCACAACTTGATCATAGGCTCTTTGTAAAAAAGTTGAATATATTGCCACAATAGGCCTAAAACCTTGTGAGGCAAGACCTGCGGCAAAGGTTACTGCATGTTGTTCACAAATTCCAACATCTACAAAGCGTTCAGGAAATAATTTTTCAAAGGTATAAGTTCCGGTACCCTCAGGCATAGCCGCAGTTATAGCTAAAATTCTTTTATCTTTTTCAGCCAAATGAATAAGACAACGACCAAAAGCTTCAGTAAAGGTTATGTATCCACCATGTTGCGGAAATTCACCACTTGCCACATCAAAAGCGCCAACTCCATGAAATTTTGCTGGATCTTTTTCTGCAGGCGCGTAGCCCTTCCCCTTACGTGTTAAGACATGTAGTAAAACTGGCCCATCTTCAACAGCGGCGGCCATTTCTAAATGACGTTTTAATGCCACCAAATCATGCCCATCTACTGGCCCTATATAATTAAAGCGAAATGCCTCAAACAGCATACCAGGGGTAAAAAATGACTTAAAGCTCCATTCTCCTCGTAGGGCATATGTTGCTAAATCATTACCAATGCGTGGTACAGAGCGCAAAATTTTTACAACGTCACGCTTGGTTTGCCTTACCCATCGTCTAGAAAGTGTACGGCTTAAAAAGCGTGATAAAGCCCCCACATTTGGAGAAATAGACATTTCATTATCATTTAATATAACAATAAACTTTTTGCCCATATGTCCGGCCAAATTCAAACCTTCAAAAGCAAGCCCTGCTGTCAAAGAGCCATCACCAATAATGGCTACTATACGTTGGTCTTTTTCATTTAAATCTCTTGCCATGGCCATGCCAAGCCCTGCAGAGATGGAGGTGGAAGAATGCCCCACTCCAAAATGATCATACGGACTCTCATCAATTTTGGGAAATCCGGCTAAACCATTTAACTTGCGTATGGTTGAAAATTCTTGCGCCCGACCTGTTAAAATTTTCCAAGCATAGCTTTGATGTCCAACATCCCAAATAAATTTATCATTTTCAATATCTAAACTATGCAATAGAGCAAGTGTCAGCTCCACCACGCCAAGCGATGGTGCCAAATGCCCTCCATTTTTTGAAACAACGTCAACAATTAATTCCCTAACTTCACCTGCAAGCTGTTCAAGTTCCGTTAAACTAAGGTCACGTAATTGTGCCGGTTCTTGTAATGATTCTAACAAATTTATCTTTTCTGCATTGTCAATATTATTTTTTTGCTCAGACATGGTTTTCCCATTTTTAACTTTTTAAGAATAAATCAGAAAGGCACACTGCCTTCATTCGCCCTGTGGGACGCAAAAAAAC
>CAYJPT010000242.1:0-2048 GCA_964372165.1 uncultured Desulfovibrionaceae bacterium
ATTAAATCAACAAGTCAAAAAGCATATTGTGCGTTTCCTTGTAGGCACGTCATTCCGATTTAAAATTTATTTATTATTTTAATTATTATGGTAAAATATAAGTTTTGTTTTTTGCACGGCCTTGCGGCCCTACGTGCTACTTTTGTGTTCTTTATCAAAATTTACCTTTTTCATTGTGGCTTCGTCAGCTGGTAGATTTTGAACGCACGTATTCATATACGTTCTGCCTCCAAAATCTATCAACTTTCTTGCCACAATAAAAAATCCTAAAATTTCAACAAATTCTACAAAACATGACACACTCATTTTTACTTTGCGTTTACACGCTTGTAAAAATGGTGTCTCCCGAAGGGTGTTTTAAGCTACCCCTTGTTTTTGAGTTCGTGCTGTAATTGTAATTTTGCATTTAATCTGAGGCTGCTTGTATCCCTTTAATATATTAAACTAACTTCTTAATAGTAATGATTCATACAATCGGAATCACGTAACAAAGTAGGCAATTGTGCCTACCTTGCACGCCGAATGAGAGCAAAAAACGCGCTTTTTTGCGCCCCACAGGGCGAATGAAGGCAGTGTGTCTTTCTGATTTATTCTGCTTGCAGAATAAATCAGCATTTCCATAAGAAATTATGCATCTGTGCTTACCTAGCATGCTGTTGTGTATATCATTCTAAATATCATAACTTTATTGCTAAATGATAAGGGCATTTATCGCACTTGACCCTGACCAAATACTACAAATTTTGTGGTGGTAAGCTCCTCAACTCCCATAGGGCCATAGGAATGTAGTTTAGAGGTTGAAATACCAATTTCTGCACCAAGACCCAATTGTCCACCATCATTAAAACGTGTTGAGGCATTTACAGCTGTCATAGAGGCATCAACCTCACGCATAAAGCGCATAGCATTGCTATGGTCATTAGTGCAAATCACTTCTGTATGTTGAGAACCATAGCATGCAATATGATCAAGAGCTGCATCCATATTTTTTACAACACAAACTGCAAGAATAAGTGCATGAAATTCATATCCAAGATCTGATGCACTTTGTGTCTTGGCTGTTGAGCCAAGTAGTGGCAATGACTTAGCACAAGCACGAAATTCAACCCCAGCCTTACCAAGTTTTTGCGCAAGCATAGGTAAAAAGTCGCAGGCAATATCTTCATGCACAAGCACACATTCTAAAGCATTGCAAACTCCAGGGCGCTGCACCTTGCCATTGTATGCAATATCAAGAGCTTGCTCAAGATTTGCACTGGCATCTATAAAAGCATGACACACGCCAATATAATGCTTTAATACCGGCATTGTTGCTTGCTTGGTAACGGAGCGAACTAGTGTTTCTCCACCCCTTGGGATGATAACATCAATATAATCTTCCATTGCACATAATAATGGAATGACATTTCTGTCTGTTGTTTCAATAAGCTGTGCTGAATACGCAGGAAGATTGGCTTGAGCTAAAGCTTCCTTCAGAAGCTTTGCTAAGGCCATATTGGAATACAAAGCCTCAGATCCACCACGTAATATAACAGCATTGCCGGCTTTTAGGCAAAGAATAGCTGCATCAATGGTGACATTGGGGCGTGATTCATAAATCATGCTGATAACGCCAAGCGGGATTCGCATTTTTCCAACCAATAATCCATTGGGTCTTTGCCATTGCGAACTCATTGCGCCAATTGGGTCGGGTAGGTTTGCTACGTGTTGGCAGGCTTCAACCATGTCATCTATAATTTCATCAGTTAATTGTAGACGATCTAAACGTGCTTGATCCATACCCTTATCTTTGGCATTTAACATGTCCTTGGCATTGGCTGCAAAAATCATTGCACGTTCTTTATCAAGCAATGTGCCTAAAGTCATTAAAGCATTATTTTTTTGCTCTGGATTTGCGCCCATTAGGGTACGGGCTGCCTTTTTAGCTTGCTGCCCAATATTTAATACTTCTTGCTCTAAAGTGGTGCTCATAAAATTATCCTAAGTATGACCTTCTTAGTATTTGTGTATTTATACTGCTGTATTAATGCAAATCAATTTATGGAAAT
>CAYJPT010000243.1:0-1991 GCA_964372165.1 uncultured Desulfovibrionaceae bacterium
GTGACCCCAAGTAATAACCTTTTATTCAAAAACCGTACCACCATAAGACCTTTGCGTGGTCCAAGTGGTAATTGACTCTCAAGGCGTAATCCGTCACGTGGAAATGAACCTGGCTTTGGAAGGAAATTAAAACGTCCATATTTACGCACTATCCACACAACACCCCAAAGCATGGCAAGTAAAAGCAACAAAGTACCAATGGCTTGAAAATAGCTACCCCAAGTAAAAGCACTTTCCATAGGCATAGCAGCAGAAGCTTGTTCAGCAACATTAGTGCCTACTTGTTCAGCCATTTGCAAAGCAGTACTGCCTACATCTTGTGTATTGGCAACTTTATCTACATGCTCAGCTGATTGCTCAGTTAATGGTGTACCAGCTTGTGATGTGGCTTGTACCTCAACTTGCTTAACAGTTTCTGGAACTACCTTATCAATTGCACCCTCGCCGATTTGTTCCACAGCTTTACTTTCTGCATTTGGCATTGCTTGCACACTTGCACCTTTACCACCCTCACTAACGGCACTATTTAAGGGTGCAACCTTAGCCTTTATTTCATTGGCTGCAATTTGAATTACCATTGCATTTTCCACCTTTTAACCAAGCTGTTTTACTCTTTCCATGGGACTAATAATATCTGTCAAACGAACGCCAAATTTTTCGTTAATAACAACAGCTTCACCACGCGCAACTAGTTTGCCGTTTACAAATATTTCAAGCGGCTCACCTGCAAGTTTATTTAGCTCAACAACTGAACCTTGTCCTAATTGCAAAAGCTCATTAATAAGCAAACGCGTGCGCCCAAGCTCAGCAGAAACGTCAAGAGGAATATCTAAAATAAAATCCAATTCACGCTTTGCACCATCTGCAGGTGGTCGCCTTGCAATATCAGACATGTCTTTAAATTGAGCTTCGGTGGCTTGAGTACGTAAAGTTGCTTTATCAGCAGCACTTTTTTGAGTTTCTGCTTCCTCATCTTCAGCCAAAGCCTCAGCCCAACGTGCTGCCAAGTCTTCATCACTGCTGGAAGCATTAGCATCAGCACCAACACCTAACTCAGCCATAAGTGAGTCAGTATCACTGCCACCAGCGGCACTTTGTTCTTCTTCCTCAGCATCTAATTGTGCTGCCCATGCAGCGGCCAGGGCATCTTGGTCTTGATCTTCGCTCATAATATATCCTTAGCTTAAGTGTGAAAACCGTACACAAACACGGCTTAAGCAACAGCTAGTCAAGAGGGGTTAACCTCCATCTTCTACAATAAAGTCCGTAAAGTAGACGCGCACCACATAAGTACCGCCCAAAATTTGATTTAGCCTTGACGCAACCTCTGCTTTAAGCAAAATTTTACCCTCGGCAGATGATATATCGGCAAAGGTCTTTCCTGCAAGAAGTATAATAACTGCATCACGAATTTTAGCACTTTGTGATTTTATAATGGCAGAAACATCGCGGTTGACCTCAACCTCCATACCAAGGCGCAAATATCTTTTGCCGGTGGGATCAGATAGATTTACTACAAAGGGCGGTAAAGGCAGTACCATACCTGATGAGCGTGGTAAATCTGACTGTCTTTCAATACGTGGAGCATCACCACCTTCTGTGGTAGTTCCAGCATCTGCACCCTGAGCTTGTGCATCAGGTGCAGCACCTTCTTCTGTAGTGGTTGTTTCTTCCATTGCATCAACTGGATTGCGCATGAAAAACCACCAGTAAGCTCCGCCGCCACCAGCGGCTAGTATTATAAGCAATATTAAAAATATAATTAAAAATTTCTTTAATTTTGATTTCTTAGGGGCATCAGCACCTTCGGGCAAAGCCTTTGCGTCATTATCTGCCATATATTATCTCCTTTCAAAATTCTGGCTGCATATGACCTTGCTATTTTCTTTATGCATAAACCATACCACAACCACAACAAATAATTATTTTACTTTAAATGCATCAGTATATTAAGGAAACGCTGATTAAATCAACAAGTCAAAAAACATATT
>CAYJPT010000244.1:0-1988 GCA_964372165.1 uncultured Desulfovibrionaceae bacterium
GCTTGTGGCTGGTCGCCAGTTGGCGTATACTCTGTTTGCAATGAAAATAATTTTGTATTGGGCATTGTAGTACCGTATTTTTAGGAGCGTGTTTATGGAATATAGGATTATTGCAGCATCACCTTTTATGGAGCTTGACCGTGCTTACCTTATACAAATTATGCTTAAAAGCTTCAAGGGTCGGCGTGATGTTATTGTATATCTTTTTCGAACTGATACCAATGATAAAGAATTGGAAGAATTACGTGCACTTGGTATTGTAGATGAAGCAAAGTCAGATACTCCTGAAGGGGCAAGTGTTGAAGATGCACTTTTAAGTGTGTTAGAAGCATTTACACCTGAAGAAGGAAATATACTTCTTGAATATTTGGACAAACGATATGGGGAGCATATCAAAGAGGTGGTAGCAAGCCCCATTGAAATACCCATACCCTTGGGTGTTGTCCCTTTTTCTGCCATTCCTGAAGGTAAAACTATGGGCTTTATCCGCTTTGATAAAGTTCCGGAATATGATTTACCATTTAATGTGCATGGCTTTTATGACCTTGAGGCGCATGACGCCCTTATGGCTGAGGAAGACTAGCAACTATTTTTTGACTAATATTTTTTTCTAAATGCATTTTTGCTATATCAAATGTGTCATCTTCATTTTCGACTTTGGCACTGGCCACAATGCGTGCAGAGGCCTCTGCAACCTTGCTTGGCTTTGAAGTAGTGCTTATGACTGCTGGGCGACTTCTTAACTTTGTGGGTATTGTGCGTGCCACAATTAATACATCGGCAATAATGACAAAGTGTTTGTCTTCTTCATTAGTGCTGATAGTATTTTTTATGGGCGCACCATAGCCTGCTTTGATGTTGCTTTGAAGCCATGTACTGCCATGAATACCCATGGAGGGTACGGTAATGTGTACAATATACCCAGCCTCACTTGGGCCTTGGGCAATTTTATAGCCTTTTTGTTGTAAGCCTTGCTCAATGCTTGCCTGAATGCTTTGCATATTACTTGTATTATGCCTTGCAAGTACGTAAACTGTGTTATCTACAGCCTTGTCTACTTTTAGTTTGATTGGTTTTGATTCATCTACCAATACTTGTTCTGCCACATTACTTTCTTTTGGTGTACATGCAGCCATAAGTAATAAAAGTGTAAATAAATAAAATTTTCTTAAAGTCATTGTATTTCCTATGAATTGTGTTTATAGCAATTTCAGATGAAATTACTACCGTTGGCTGCGATAGCAGACAAGCACTGCGTAGGAATAAGTGCAATTTTATTGCACTGTTAAATTCCGGAGCAACGCGTGCCTCTACTTAAGTTGACATTAGGGATGTCAACTTAAAATACTATAAAAGCCTGGGATAGAGCTAAAGCAATTTTATTTTGAAGCTTTAGCGCTGCCTCTGAGTAACTCATGTTTTTTCCGCTGGTTTCAGCTATTATGCGAGAAGTAAAGTTCTCTTTTTGCATATCTTCTATATTGACATCCACTGACATTTGCCAAATATATTCACCTGTTGTTGTGCTTTGAACTTGCGCAAAATTATCTATGTCTAGCTGTATAATATAATCAGCATTAAATGCATTATCTGTTGCATGCATGGAATATTTATCCTCAAGGATGTCTAATAAAATACTCCCTATATTGTCTTTAGCTGATAAAATTCCTTCGCTTTTTATATAAATACTATTATTTTGCCCGTGTATGGGTATTTGTAATGGATTTTCTAAAGTTGTTCTGCTTAAGCTTGTTCCGTTATCTTTTCCGGCACATCCGGTAAGTATCAAATAAAAACAGAATATTAGTATCAGATATGATTTTTTCATGAATGTTGTCCTTGCGGTCTTGTTACAAAAAAAAATTAGGATTGTCTACAAAACATGATGAAAATACCCTCCTAAGGCTTGACGAATAAAAATTTTACAGTATGTTTCTTTTGGCAAAAACATATTTCCTAAACTTTTACTAAGGAAATGCTGATTTATT
>CAYJPT010000245.1:0-1871 GCA_964372165.1 uncultured Desulfovibrionaceae bacterium
TGATGGGCTTATTACAAGAAAAAGCTATGATGAAATGCCACCACGAGTAGAATATACTATTACTGACAAGGGTAAAACTTTGCTGCCAATTTTGGATTTGATGTGTGAATGGGGGGAAAGTAACCTTGATGAAAAATTTGTACTGCTCAATCCACCATGCTCTGAAGAAAAACATCTGAAATAATAAAAAATTTTACAAAGCAGGAACGAGGATGAACTACAGAATACTTGGACGAACAGGGTTAAAAGCTTCTGAAATTGGCCTTGGCGGTGAATGGTTTAATGGAAAAACTGCTGAACATTCAAAAGCAATAATTGATACGGCTTTAGATGCTGGAATAAATTTCATTGATGTATTTATGCCACAAGCAGCTACTAGGGATAATGTTGGTAATGCCCTTAAAGGAAGACGAGATAAGTTTATCATACAAGGGCATTTATGCACTGTATTTGAAGATGAACAATATTGCAGAACACGAGATATTGCCAAGTCTAAAGAGTCTTTTAATGATTTACTTACCAGACTTCATACCGATTACATAGAAATTGGCATGATTCATTATGTAGATACTGAAGAAGATTATCAATCTGTTTTTGAAACAGAAATGATCGAATACGCAAAAGAGTTAAAAGAAAAAGGTATTATTGGGCATATAGGGCTTAGTTCACATAACCCCAAAACAGCCTTAAAAGCTGTAGAAAGTGGCTTGATTGACGTTTTGATGTTTAGCATTAATTCTGCTTATGACATGGAACATGCAGACACAGACATCTTTAGCTTGATAGAATATAAGGGACTAGGTGAAAATGGTTGGACAGTAGACGCAGCTAGACAAAAACTTTATGCCGCTTGTGAAAACTTAGGCGTTGCCATTACGGTTATGAAACCACTTGGAGCTGGAAGTTTGCTTAACGAAAAAAGCTCACCTTTCGGTGTCGCCATGACAGTACCGCAGTGTATACAGTACTGTTTAGACCGAAGTGGTGTTAAAGTAGTAATTATTGGCTGTGATAGCCCAGAACAGGTAACAGAGGCAGTCCGTTATTATGACGTATCCGCTCAAGAAAGAGAATATTCTCATATTTTTGCAAGCGGCAAAGATATTGTTATGACCGGCCGATGTATGTATTGCAATCATTGCCAACCTTGCCCTTCGCAGATTGATATTGCGGCTGTGACGAAATATTTGGATTTAGCATTACAACAAGACACCGTTCCAGACAGCGTACGCCAACACTATCTATCTCTTCAAGCAAATGCTAGTGACTGCATTATGTGTGGAACATGTGAACCTAACTGCCCATTCGGAGTCAATGTGCGCGAAAACATGGAAAAAGCTCAAAATGTATTTGGAAAAGGGTAGGCGTTGACAGTGAAGATATTTGAATAAGTATATTTAAAGTTATACAATCAATATGCTTATTCAAATGTTTTCTTATCAAAAAAACCACTAATATATTTCGTAATGTATATATCAGCGGATTCAAATCCATGCTTTTTAAGAATATCATTTATGATGCCTTGCGGAATCTTATGAGGTAAGCTTTGTAGTATGGGGTCTGGGCAAAAACGTAAGCGAAAGTCTTTAAGCCCAGCCTGCTCAAGGTCAAGCTCTGCATCAGCTATGCGTTTTAGTAGTGTTTGTTCTGGAGTAAGCCCATAATCTAACCGTGTAAGTAAACATGGGCGAGCTTTTTGCTCTATATTGTCTAATCCTTTTTCAGCCCCAATAGCACGAATCATTTCTTTGCTAAAACCAAGAAAAGCTAAGGGAGAAAGAATCTCTAATTCTTTTAAGGCTTGCAAGCCGGGTCTATAACTTAAAAGCTCTGCATAAATATTTAATAAAAGTAGCAATATTTTTATTGTA
>CAYJPT010000246.1:0-1840 GCA_964372165.1 uncultured Desulfovibrionaceae bacterium
CAATTCATTGTGCAGGAGTCTTAATCATTATGTTGCACAAAATAAAATGCCGATAATGCAAAAAGTCACATTATCGGCACTTTGAAGATTTATTTTGTATTTTACAAAAAAAATTTATTTTGCAAAACCTACAGCACGACGTTCCCTAATAACAGTCACTCTAATTTGCCCCGGGTAGGTCATGTTTTTTTCAATTTTATCTGCAATGTCTTTGCATAGTACATAGGTGGTATCATCATCAACATTTTCTGAATTAACCATAACTCTAATTTCTCGTCCGGCTTGAATAGCATAAGCTTTGGCAACACCATCAAAAGAGGTGGCTATGCCTTCCAAGTCTTCAAGGCGTTTTACGTAATTTTCAAGAAGCTCTTTGCGTGCACCAGGTCTTGCGCCTGAAAGTGAATCAGCAGCTTGAACTAAAACAGCTAAAGCCGTGGATGGCCTTTGATCTTCATGGTGAGCTGCTATCGCGTGAATAATGTCTTTACCTTCTGTATATTTTTTTGCAAGGTCTGCTCCTATAAGGGCGTGTGGACCTTCAACTTCATGGTCAACTGCTTTGCCAATATCATGCAATAGACCGGCACGTTTTGCTTTTTTTATGTCCATGCCAAGTTCGGCAGCCATCATGCCACAAAGTGCTGCTACCTCAAGTGAGTGCTGCAAAACGTTTTGTGTAAAAGATGTACGGTAACGTAATTGACCAAGTAAGCGCACTATTTCTGGATGTATTCCATGCACACCAGCATCAAATGTGGCTTGTTCGCCTATTTCTCTAATTTGTACATCAAGTTCTTGTTCACATTTTTGCACAATATCTTCAATTCTTGCTGGATGTATGCGGCCATCTTGAATTAAACGCTCAAGAGCCATGCGCGCAATTTGACGACGCAATGGACTATAAGCTGACAAAATTACAGTTTCTGGTGTGTCATCAATAATCAGGTCGACTCCTGTTGCAGCTTCAAGGGCACGTATATTACGCCCCTCACGCCCAATGATGCGCCCCTTCATATCCTCACTTGGTAGAGTAACAGCTGTTACTGTTTGTTCACCAACATAATCACCAGAATAGCGTTGAATAGCATTGCAAATAATTTCTTTTGCTTTTCGGTCTGCAGCCTCTTTAGCTTCAGTTTCAATAAGCCTAATCATGCGCGCAGCTTCATGTCGCGTGCGTGCTTCAACTTCTTCAAAAAGGCGTGCTTTAGCTTCGTCTGCAGTGAGTCCGCATACCTCTTGAAGGCGAATTTCTTGCTCATTTATACGTATATTAAGGTATTCTTCTGATTCAAGGATGCTGCGTTCTTTACGGGCAAGTTCTTTTTCAACGGATAAAATTTCACGCTCTCTGGTGGTTGCTTCTTCAAGTTTTTCTTCAAGACGACCGCCCATTTCAACTATTTTGCGCTCTCGTTCTTTTACTTCTCGTTCTCTTTCTTTAAAATCATGTTCCATTTCACGTTTTTGATTAAAAAGATCATCTTGCCCTTGAAGCAAAATTTCTTTTTTTTGGGCATGTGCCTCTTTACGTGCTTCATCAACTATACGCTTTGCTAATGTATCAGCATCACCAATTCTTTTTTTAATAATCATTCTTTGCATAAACATGCCAACTACTAAACATAGTAGCGCAATTACACCGATAATAACCAATGTCATGGTTTCCATCTCATCCTCCTATAAAAACGGGTTATGACCCCATTAAGCACCGGAATATATTCAATATTAAAAGAGCATATACTCCGTAGCGTAGCCATTGCCTTGGCAATGGAATATTAAGGAAATGCTGATTTATTCTGCAAGCAAAATAAATCAGAAAGGCACACTGCCTTCA
>CAYJPT010000247.1:0-1820 GCA_964372165.1 uncultured Desulfovibrionaceae bacterium
GTTTTTGTGCATAAAATTCTTCGCGTAGTTGTTCAATAACATCTAGCCATTTATCTTCCTCATTATCTTTAAAGAGCTGATTAAATATTATAAGTTTATGATTAATATCAGCCAGAGAATTTAAGGTAATTTGCTGTTCATCTCTATACGTATTAATAAATTTATTATTGATCAAGCTTCTCAGTTTTTCTGGTATAGGTAGATAGTAAAAAAGTTTACTTTCATTCACACCAAAGTGACAATACCTGCAATAAGCATCATCACGTTTATTTTCGTGCATTCTTTTTCTAAGTTCAATTGCTTTATCATTATTTATCAAGTCTGTAATTTTTTTATCTTCCTCTAGTGTACCTATTTTTAATTGACCGCAACTATCAACAGAACAAATTGAGACATCACCGTTACCGGTAAAATAAAGAGTTTTATATACACAACTGTTAATATAGCCTTTATTATGCTTTGGAGGCGTATGGATTGTATTAAACAATGAAAAAACTTTATATATATTTACGTGACTAACTGGTAAATAACTTAAAACAAAATGTTTACAAAACTCTATATCATCTGTATTATATTTATTTTCCATCAAATATATAGCGAAGCTATATCTTGGATTTTTTGCATATTCTTTCAAAAATTTTATTTGATTTGTTATTGAAATTTTGAAATTATCCATTCCACATATAGAATGATATCTATTTTTATCTAAAGCATAAATACTACAAGATAGATAACTTAAAGGTGCGTTAACAAGACTCATTACCTTGTCACCCTTTCCGATTGCTGTAAAATTGGAAATTAGTGCTAACTTTGCTTGAGGAAGTTGCTCTTGAGCATATTTTAATCTATCAAAAAGTTTAACATCTAACAAAGCTTCATCTTGACCATATAAATGTAATTCTCCTGAAAAATTTATACATTTAAGCTCATTAATTACTCTCAAAAACACCTCATTAGGCATCTTAGGTATTTTTTTTTCTAAAGACCTAGCAGGGCACATGAAACACCTATTTGTACACATACTACCCATAGTATTAATGTAAGCATGCGTAAAGTTAGTATCGGTTAACCCTTGAAATGTATTCCACCTTTCCTTAAAAAAATTCTTCAAAATTACTCCCTCACTTCATTTTCACACTGCATAATGAATTTAATTTCGGCTAGTTTCCAGTCACTGGCAGTATCTATGTCTTGTACACTAGACTCTTCTAATTCATAATAGGCAGTTTTAGTGCCAATAAAGGTTTTATCTTTAACAATAATATCTTTTTGGGCAAAATAAAACATACCCGCATCATGAAACATTGGTTGCAAATCTTGAGAACGCATATTAATATAAGTTGGTTCTCTAAATTCTAGTTCATCACTATTATTAATGCACAAAGCTCTTTGAATGGGATAAGAAAATCGTACAACAGGTACAAGAGAATTGCACCCAGTTCGAAGCATCTTATCATATGCTTTTGTAAGTATATCGCTTGTCAAAAATGGAGAGCAAGGGTAAATACATGACACAATATCAAAAAATTTCCCTTTTGATTCATATGTATTAACAACCTCTTCTAACACATCCATAGTAGTAGAAAAATCATTCGAATTAACTTGACTACGCATAAATGGTACATTTGCACCATATTTTTCTGCAATATACGCAATATCGGGGCAATCCGTAGACACCATTACTTCATCAAAAATACTACTCTTTAAGCAAGCCTCTATAGGATAAGCAATCATTGGTTTACCCATAAATTGCTTAATATTTTTCCGTGGAATTCTTTTAGAGCCACCACGAGCAGGAATAATAGCTATATTCATAAGGC
>CAYJPT010000248.1:0-1810 GCA_964372165.1 uncultured Desulfovibrionaceae bacterium
GCACAATATGTTTTTTGACTTGTTGATTTAATCCGCATTTCCTTAAAAGCTATACAAAAAACTTGTGCTCTTTGCTGCACTGTGTAAAAAAGACCTATGCACACCGTTAATGTGTGAAGTTTTTTTGCAGCATTTATGTTTGCCAGTGCGACTAAAAAACAAAAATAATCGTGCAGGTCTTTTAAAATATTGCAGTGCAATAAAGTCTTTGTACTAAGTTGCAGAAGAGTGCCTTGTATGTCAATTATATTTTCTTACTTTGGAGCTTAAGTTTATGAATATTTTGCTAACTAACGATGATGGAATTTATGCCCTTGGTTTGAGGGCTATATATTCGGCTCTTTGTGAAGCAGGGCATAATGTGCAAGTTGTTGCACCAATGACGGAGCAATCTGCAGTGGGGCATTCGCTGACAATATTTCAACCTCTTAGAATAAAAGAAATTCAAGAGGTTGGATTTAGTGGAGTAGGCGTGTACGGCACACCTACTGATTGCGTAAAATTTGCATTATCTACCTTTTTAGAAAATAAGCCTGACTTAATAATCTCAGGCATTAATGCTGGAGCAAATGTGGGACCGGATATTTTATACTCTGGTACTGTGGCAGCAGCCACAGAAGGTGCACATAATGGATTGCGCTCTCTTGCTCTGTCATATGATAATTTGCGCCCAACAAATCTTACAGATCAAGCACAGCATGCCGCAAAATTTGTTCAAGATTTTGACTGGCAAAGTGTACCACAGCGATGTGTGTTAAATATTAATTACCCAAACCTTGATGTGAGTAAATGCAGAGGCATGCGTGTTTGTCCACAAACTACAGCACTTTGGAATGATAGCTATACCAAAAACCTTACGCCACGTGGTGATAGTTATTGGTGGATAAAGGGCGAAATACGCACAGAAGATGTTGAAGAAAATACCGACAGGGATTTACTTAGCAAGGGTTATATTACTTTAACTCCCTTACGCTTTAATTTTACGCATGAAGAATTTTTGGAAAATTTGAAAAATATTGCATTATAAATTGACAGTTAATT
The DNA here is from genome assembly GCA_964372165.1 of uncultured Desulfovibrionaceae bacterium. Lineage (GTDB taxonomy): Bacteria > Desulfobacterota > Desulfovibrionia > Desulfovibrionales > Desulfovibrionaceae > CAYJAD01. Next base: position 1,042 of record CAYJPT010000248.1, read on the forward strand.
GCGGGCACTTTATTATTTTATAATAACGCTTTGATTTTTTTATATTGTTTGAAGTGAAATATTAAAAATAACATGATAAATGAAATATAAACTTAATGTATAGGATGGTAGATTATGACAGAAGTATTACAAGTTGGTGACATCACAGTCGAATTACCAATAGTTCCCCTACCTGGAACTAATATCAGTATTATTTTATTTGATAGCCTTGGTAAAACTAAACTTATTCAAGATTTGGCCAATGAGTATGTTAAACGCTTTGAAAAACCAGATGTTATTGTATGCCCTGAAGCTAAGGCAATACCCTTAACTCAAGAACTGGCAAGGCTGTGGAATATTGATTATTTTGTTCTTAGAAAGGCGAAAAAGCTATATATGAAAGAAGCAAAAAGCGTTGATGTGCGCTCAATTACCACTGGTGGTGTGCAAAAGCTTTGGTATGATAAATGTATTTTGCATATGGTTGAAGACAAAAAAATTATGCTTTTTGATGATGTTATTTCAACTGGCGGAACGCTTAGAGGTATGCTTGATTTTGCGGAAGATAATAACTTAAATGTGCAAAGTATAGGTACTATTTTTCTTGAAGGCGAAAGTGCGCTTATGGATGAAATACTTAAACAATATAAAAATTTCCAGTATTTATGCCGTTTGCGTATAATAGAAAATTAAAACCTCTGCACAATTAATTGCACAGAGGTTTTATATTTTTATGGAAACGCTGATTAAATCAATAAGTTAAAAAACATATTGTGCGTTTCCTTACAAA
>CAYJPT010000249.1:0-1776 GCA_964372165.1 uncultured Desulfovibrionaceae bacterium
ACAGAGGTTAAATGCCCTTTGGCATCATATCCATACTTAAAAACATTTCTTTCCTGTGGGCAACTTTCGGTTTTTTGAGTGATTTTTCCTTTATTATCATGTACCACCTCACCCATATAGCATTCAAAGACACTCTTGGCATCTTCTTTAGTTTTAAACATATATTCTCCATGAAAAATCTTCATAAATCACATAATATGCGCTTCTTACCACTTTTGACGACACTTTCTAGCGTCATGCAAAAGCTTGAAAAGTGTAATTATACATTAATTCCCGAAGCTTTTATTTTATATTTAACAGTTTAAAAATGATACATTTTAGCATATTAGAATGTTTTTAAGTAGTGATAACTTGAGCAAAAAAAAATTAAAAAAATTATTGACCTTCTCTGTTGTTGGGGCTATACCAATTCTTGCAGTATACTGTATACAATTATGCATCAGCAAAGGAGCTATATATGTTAAGTAAAAATTTCGGAGTAGATGGTTTTTTTGGTCCATATGGGGGGCAATTTGTTCCCGATGCTTTAAAGGTTGCTTTAGATGAAGTAGCAACAGCATTTTTTAAATATAAAGATGATCCAGATTTTATTGCAGAGCGTGCACGCTATATGCGTGACTATCAAGGTCGTCAGACGCCAATATTTTTTTGTGAGCGTTTGACTAAGCATTGTCAGGGCGCAAAAATATATCTTAAGCGCGAAGATTTGAATCATCTTGGGGCGCACAAAGTAAACAACACTGTTGGTCAAATCCTATTGGCAAAGCGTATGGGCAAAAAGCGTATCATTGCTGAAACCGGTGCAGGTCAGCATGGTGTGGCAACAGCTGCAACGGCTGCGCTTATGGGTATGGAGTGCGTTGTATATATGGGCCAAAAAGATATTGATAGGCAAAAGTTAAATGTATTTCGTATGGAAATGATGGGCGCAAAAGTCATTGCAGCAACCGATGGTTATCAAGGTTTAAAAGAAGCAGTTGATATGGCCATAGGAGATTATTTAGCTAATGTTGATACTACTTTTTATTTACTAGGTTCAGCAGTAGGGCCACATCCATATCCTCTCATGGTAAGCTATTTTCAGTCTATAATAAGTGAAGAATCAAGACAGCAAATGCTTACTCTCGGTAAATTGCCAAAGGCAGTTCTTGCTTGTGTGGGTGGTGGTTCTAATGCCATGGGCGCTTTTATGCATTATATAGAAGATAAAGATGTTCGCTTAATTGGTGTTGAGCCTGGTGGACAAAGTCTTAACTATGGTGAGCATGCAGCAACTCTTTGCCTTGGTGAGCCTGGTGTAATACATGGTTATAAAGCATATGTTTTGAATGACGATAAGGGAGAGCCAGCCAAAGTGCATTCTGTTTCTGCTGGACTTGACTATCCGGGGGTAAGCCCAATCCTTTCATACTTAAAAGATGAAGGACGTATTGAATGCGCAAGTGTTGATGATAAAAGCGCATTACAAGCATTTTTTGCTTTATCTCGTTTGGAAGGTATTATTCCGGCACTTGAGTCATCGCATGCGGTAGCGGAGGCGATGCGTATAGCTGGTACAATGAGTAGTGATGATGTGTTGTTGGTGAACCTTTCAGGTCGTGGAGATAAAGACATTGCTCAGGTTGAGCAAATGATTTCAGAAAAGACATTTAGTGTAAACGAATTTTAATACACATAACTATTGAAAATTATATATGAAAAAATAAAAAATAAAAAAAGATAAAAAACTTGTTGACAGTTTGGTCGAGTTAATGCATTTTGTCTCTCCGCGGTGAG
>CAYJPT010000250.1:0-1754 GCA_964372165.1 uncultured Desulfovibrionaceae bacterium
TGCCTTTATTCGCCCTGTGGTACGCAGAAAAGCGTGTTTTTTTGCTCTCATTCGGCGTACAAAGTAGGCACAATTGCCTACTTTGTAAGGAAACGCACAATATGTTTTTTTGACTTGTTGATTTAATCAGCGTTTCCTTAAGAGTACCTAATATAACTACTCAAACAGTTAAAAAGGATTACCATGAAGACGCAAACAAATTATGAACGCTATCAACAGCAATTTAAGGCAAAAGCATATCTACCTGCCGTAGTAGTTCATTTTTTAGATAATATGGCTAATATTCCGTCACCAGTAATTAGAAAAAAACTCACATATGAATTTGACACACTTAAGCATAATGGTGGCAAGCCAATTTTAGAGCGTAGCAAACTCTACCCCTACACGAATTTAAGTAAAGCTCAAGAACGACTTAATATATTATTAAATATCACTTTTCCTAAAAATCTTAAGCAAGAGGATTTTGCTAAAAACCTGCTTGCCATTAAAAGCAAGATTGAAGCTCATAAAGGATTTTCAAAAGATTTGCTCAATGCTTTTCTTCATGAACAAGAATCTTTTTACCAAGAGCAGGCCGAAGTTAGCACATCATTTTCATTTATGTGTTATTTTATAGCCTATTTTGCTTTCCTTCCTTTCTTTGTGCATACACGTGAACAAATAACTCAGCAATATGATGATGAAGCATGGACGCATGGACACTGTCCATATTGTGCAGGTCCTCCACTTTTATCTTATCTTAAAGGCAAAGAAGGCCGTCGTATCAATGCCTGCTCAGTATGCTTAGGCTTTTATAGAGTACCGCGCATACAATGTCCTTATTGCCTTGAAAAAAAGCAAGACAAGTTTAGAATATTCACGGCGGACACTGATGCAGATTTTCAAGTATGCGTATGTAATAGCTGTAAAAACTATATCAAAATTCACGATTATAAAGAATATGAAAAGTTTAACCCGCACCCATTACTAGATGATTTTAAGAGCATAACTCTTGACGTTATTGCTGAAAATAATAAATATACTAAGGCGGTACTTTCGCTATGGTTGATTTAGATAATCTTGATTTTATAGGGTGCAGACCCAAGCAATACAGAAATGGTAAAGTGCAAATTATTGATGAAGTTGTTAGTGCTGAAATACCATACTTGATTAAATATACTTGTATTGATGGTGAAAATATATACACTGGCGAAAAAGACATTTATGCCTACCCACATAAAGTTGATGAGCTAGTAATTGGGCACACCGTGCTTGATTTATTACCATGTTATAATGCTGACTTTAGTTATAGTATTCAGCAAGATAATAATGTATTTAATTTATCACTAAGCGCAAGCCACAAAAAATGTATAGCAAAAAAGCATGCTATTGCACAACTTGAAGATTTAGTAGCAATTATGTCCAAAGTTCTTAATGCAAAAGGTAAATGGGATGGTACAGGCTGCTTTCATCGTGCAGCACTTTATCACCCTTTGAGTGGAGATATTATCATTGCAGAAGACATAGGCCGTCATAATTGTGTAGACCGCTTAAAAGGGCATAGCATCATAAATAAATTACCCATTGAGGAATATTTTTTATTTATTACTGCGCGCATAACCTCTTCACTGTACAATAAAATATATCGCGCTGGTATTCGTACCATTATAAGTCGTTCAGCCATTACCAGTACCGCATTTTTAAATGCCCAAAAAGAAAACTGTACCTTAGCGGCATTTTGTAGACCAGAAGATAATCGTGTAACTTTATTTACT
>CAYJPT010000251.1:0-1688 GCA_964372165.1 uncultured Desulfovibrionaceae bacterium
CCGTTATATTTTCAAAGGGATATTCATGTATTTTATACATTTATTTCACCATTTATAAGTTTTGGAAGTAATATGTCTCTAAGTTTAATTAATTTTTTATTTTCGTATTGCTTTTGAAAAATTGTATTAAAAAGTGGCTTTACCATTGCATCAAATTTTTTATTTATAGCATCGGGTGCCAAAATAAATTTTGATTTTTTAATTTCAGAAGTAGATAAATTAACCTGCACTCCACTATTGGCTCTAGAGCGTAAGTTCTCAAGAAATTCTTGATAATTGGTTAACATAAATAAAAAAGGATAATTGATGCCGAAAGAGTTATTGGGGCGAAGTAACCCTACTCGTTGATTTACTATATACTTATCATCTTCATTCATAAGTGCTGTATGACCCAATAAGGCGACATTACCCTTCATATCTGTCATGCACATAAGTAAATCACCCTCCTTAAGAATGTATCTTTCTATCTTTGTACAAGAGGCACGCTTTATCCAACTTTTTGTTCCGGTTGAGTTAAAACCTCCCCCTTTAAGGATATGTCCCATTTTGAAAACTTTATAACAATCCACTTCTTCTTTACCTAGTAATTCTTTACTCTTAAAGGCATAACCATTCATGAAAGTAATACAGTCATCTAGCGTTGCAATCCTCCATCCCTTGGGAATCTTTCCAAGTTCACTCTCAACAAATCCATTATCCTTAAAAGGCTCAAAATCCACAAACCATGATTTAAAGAGAGCTTGTGCCATAGCCTCCAAGGTTTTATTCATTTCTTGGTTGAGGGTGATTTTGTCGTCAAGCACTTTTAAAATAGCTGATATTCTTTGTTGTTCCTGTAATGGAGGTAGTTTGATTTTAAATTTAGAGCAGTCACCTACTCTAATATGGCTTACAACCGAGCCAGAACCTTCATGCATTTTAAATTGAGCTTGCAAATATGGTGACAAAAAAGAATACAGCAAAAAGTGAGGGTCAAGCTTTGAAATATCTGCCCTATACTGCATAATACGTTGACCAAGAAACAAATTTTCATCAGTAGAAACAATTCCAACTTCACCTAGAGGAGCTTCTCTTGTTAAAAGCACATCATTTTTTTTAACTTTCGCTCTGCGTGTCCACTTCTCAAATGTTTTTTCATCAACAAAACGACAAGAATTTGTATCTACGCAACCATTTTTAATATTTGGAGTCCGTAGCATCTTAAAGTCGGTTTGATAATCAACAATAGGAGCTGTTTTATTAACACAGTCAACAATAAGCTCGCATACATCGCTTATGTAAACTCTCTCCCACTTACTCCCCATAGCCAAGCTCCTCTAAATTCTTGCGAATTTGTGCATTGAGCTTGTCGGCCTCTTGCATTTGTTTATACAAGGTCTGGCTAAGTGCTTTCATCTTTTCGTCAAAGGGGATGCCATCGTCTTCTGCTTCCTTCATGCCCACATAGCGGCCAGGGGTTAGCACAAAGTCATTTTTTGCTATTTCTTCAATATTTGCACTTTTTGAGTAACCTGCTTCGTCCGCATATTCGCCATATATGCTTACATCCAAAGCCCGCCATGCGTGGTAAGTTTTGGCAATGTGGGCAATGTCAGCCTCGCTGAGTTCTTTATTGGTGCGGCTAATCATAGATCCCATTTCACGGGCATCTATGAATAAAATTTCACCCTCACGGCTGCGATAGCCTT
>CAYJPT010000252.1:0-1685 GCA_964372165.1 uncultured Desulfovibrionaceae bacterium
AAAGGCTAATAAGTGAGTTTTATATGTATATTGGAATATTAGGCGGAAGTTTTAACCCCATTCATGTGGGCCATATTCGACTTGCCATTGAGGCTCTTGAATGCACTTTACTGCCTCAAACCATTGATTACATCGACCTCATACCATGCTCTATTCCACCACATAAAGTTAGCGAAAATATTCTGCCATTTGAATTACGTTTGCGCATGTTGCAAGCGTCAATTAAAAATATTGATGGTTTACGCATTAATGCACTTGAAAAAGAACGCCACGGCCCATCATATACTTGGGATACTTTAAATATTTACAGGAAAAATCATCCACAAAGTCGCTTGTTATTTATAGTTGGAGGCGAAGATTTTTCTGCCATACCGCAATGGTTTAGAGGACTTGAACTACCAAAACTTGCTGATATAGGCATGGTTGCTCGTGCAGGATATGACGTGGAAATGTTTTATGCAGAAACAAGACGTCATTGGCCCGAAGCTAAAATTAATACCGATGGACCAACACCATCAGCAACTTTTGATCACGGTGGGCGTTTATTTTATTTACCACTGCTGCGTATTGATATCAGTGCGTCATATATACGTGAACGCTGGCTTAGAAACGGAAGTTTAAGAATGCTTATGCCGCATGCAGCCATTGAAATATTAGAACAATCACGCAATGAAATAGAAAAATATTGGAATAACAACGGTTAATTATATGAGCATGCCCAAGGAAATACGTGAACACTTAGCAAGGGCTAAAGCCCATCTAGATGCTAATGACATAGTGCGCACCCTTGAATGTGTAAGCCTTGCTATAAGTAGCATAACGAGCTTACAGCACATTCCATCACATAGTGAAATAGATAGAAAAATTAACGCCTTATTAAGAGAAATCACACATCACCCAATAATAAGTTCCTTGCTTCAACATCAAAGTAATCAAAAAGTTTCAGCCTTTAGCTATCAGCGTGGTAAAGAAAAGGTATTGGCAGCGGTATTACAAGAATTTGCTAAAATGTTGCAAACACATAATAAAGATGATGTGGCTGTTGATAAAGCTTTAGCAGATAAGCGTTTACAAGAATTAATAGGCAAAGCACGAGCAGCATTTACCAAGGGTGAATGGGGCATAGGTACATCGTTTTTGCAAAGAGCTGCTGCGGAATTTGACTACGATGAAAGAATTTTGGGCCACATTGGAACTGTTTTAGCAAAGTTTAAACAGTACTCAGCCGCAGGTAAGGTTTTTCGGCAGGGCATAAAGTGCAACCCCAAAAATTTGGAAAACTACACTCAAGCTATAAATAATTTTATTTTATCCGAAGAATATGCCAATGCTGAGCAAATTTTTTCCTTGGCCTTGCGCCAATTTGGCGGTCATCCACGCACCTATGGCCGTATGGCTACATTATACCTGCTATGGGAAAAACATGACAAAGCCCTTGAATTTGCAAATATGTCCCTAGAGCTTGACCCTGAAGAAAAATATGCACTGGAAGTATTAAAAGCTTTAGAGCAATAAAATGCTTACGAATTTAAGTATTTAATACGCACAGTATTTAATCATATTATGAGAGCTCTGCACAATTTTTTTCAAATATAATTTTGCCGTTAAAGTTTTAAAAATTACTTCAATGGCAAAATGCAGTGTGCAGAGGAAAAGGCATGCCCCCCAGCAAAATAAATTATGCA
>CAYJPT010000253.1:0-1614 GCA_964372165.1 uncultured Desulfovibrionaceae bacterium
AGAAAAAAAGCCTATATGCCGAGGAACTATCACCACAAGAGATTGGTAGCTTATTAAATAGTATTTATGAATTTCGTCATCGTTGGACATTGCCTGTGTCCATAGCCTTGCAACTTGCCCCTTATTGTGTAGTACGCCCTTCGGAACTTTTAGGCGCACGCTGGGAAGAACTTGACCTTGATAGTGCAGAATGGATTATTCCTGCTGAACGTATGAAGATGAATCGTGCTCACCTTGTACCTTTGCCGCATCAAGCTGTTACGTTATTCATGCAAATACAAGAGTTTTCGGGAAAAAATGAATTTGTATTCCCATCCACATCTTCACGAAGTAAGGAAGGTACGGTTTCAAGCATGGCTCTTATCCAAGCCCTGCGCCGCATGGGATTTACTGGCGACAATGGCAAACGATTTGTGACCCACGGCTTTCGTGGCATGTTCTCCACCACTGCCTATAACGTGCTTGGCGCATCAAGTCTGTGCGTAGAACTACAACTTGCCCACACCGAAAAGGATAAAATCAAAGCCGCTTACCACAAAACAAGCCTACGTTCTGCCATCAATGAACGGCGTGGATTACTCCAAATGTATGCCGACTACCTTGACGACTTACGCAATAAAGCAAATAAATCTTAACCATAGGAGATTATCATGATTGACCGCAAAACTTCACCCTTAGAAATTGCTGAACGTGTTTTATCCCAAGCAACCATGCAGTACATTGAAAATGCAGACATTTCATCAACTGCCCAAAAAATTCTTGATAGATGGGCTTTGAACGCTCCAGGCTTTTTGCAAGAGCTGGAACAAGAAGGAGTGGAAGCTTTAATCCAACAAGCTCAAGATACAGCAGAACAAGAAGATGATATCCTTAATAGTGAGTCCGCTAAACGTGCTCGTGAATACGGCATGTGTGATATGGAAATCATGCAGGAAATGGGACCGTCATCTTTTTTCTATGCTGACGATGATTAGCAAATACAACAACTGAATTACACATAAGAAACGGCCTTTGCTATTGTGGTGAAAGCTGTTTTTTTTTGTGTAAAATTTATTTTTTTTCAAGAGCATATTTTTTCCAATAGTCGCTTATTAAAACTCTCTTATTTGTCAATTTCTGCCCCTAATACTGACCATAAATTTTCCACTTACGACCGCTGAGTTTAAATCAAACTGCATAAGTTCTAATTTCAAAATTACAAAATCTCATTTTCAAACTAACCAATGCACTATACTCAAATTGACATTATTTTATGCGCAAACTGCACAAAAGCAAAATTCAAAGATACAGCCCATTGACCACTCACCGACAAGAATTTGCACTCATACTGATCATTGAAGTAGTCACTCACTGACAAGTCAAACTTACGATACTGACACTTAATTTTTTTCATAATGACCTATAAAATTTTACTCACGAACTTTTGCTAACATTTTAGCTCACGTTTTTTTCACAGCTTCAAGTAAGAAATAGACACAGCCCCCCCACCTTATCTTCTAGTTTGTCCCAAAATAATACTCAAAAAGTACCTTGAAAATGTCCCAAAAACTATTGTCCAATATAGTGTTTTTTAGTCTTTTTGCAAAAATGCTTTGCATTATTTTTTATGATGTG
>CAYJPT010000254.1:0-1604 GCA_964372165.1 uncultured Desulfovibrionaceae bacterium
TTTTTTACAATTTTCACAAAATTATACTGAAAAAGTAATTGTGCAGGACTCTTAACTTGTTGACCAGCACCGTATGTCAAAAATTTGCACGATGCGTCAATTAGCTGTTGAATTAAGGAAACGCTAATTAAATCAACAAGTCAAAAAACATATTGTGCGTTTCCTTACAAAATAGGCATTGTACCTACTTAAGACATAATATATAAATTGAAAGTAGTATATATAACATATATGATTATTAAATAGTGTATTATTTTATTACTTATTATCTTGCATGATTGAATAAAATGCTGTACAAAAATATTGCCTAGAATTTTCAAGTTAGTTTCATATAGGGGTGAGAATTGTTGTTCAGTAACATTTAATATAATATCACACATGTTTATGAATGGAGCGACGGGATTGTCATGAGAAACAGCCGTTTTTTTCTTCCAATGTTAACACGCTATAAGCATCTTCTTAAGCCAGAAAATGTTATGCCAAGCATGATTGTTTTTTGGAGTCCAACATCTAAAGTAACACCGGATATTATGCAGACTGTTGCAATAATAATTGCTGTAGTTTTAATTTTACTCTTTATAGTTGCAAGGCTTAGAAAATTAAAATCTGATCCACCACTCATGATGGCTCTTGATGACGAAGCTTTTATTAATATAGTCCTTGAACACGCAGTCAATCAAAAAGTGCGGTTTGATTTAATTTGTACTCGACCAGGCCTTGAACATAGGCATTTGCAAGGGTATTGTCATATTGATTCGTGCATTTCGCAAGTTAGTGGTAGTTGTCGTAAAGATGATGCACCCAATATTATAATTCAACTGAATGCCGAGAGTGTTGCCACTGGTTGGGATACTGCTCCGGTGGAGGTGTATTTTCAGATTTCATTGAATAAAATTTGCACCTTATACCACTTTGCCTCTTTTGTGTGTAGTATACATCAAACAAATGGTGGCACCACCATGGAAATTATTCGCCCAAGTATACTTAGTGATTCAAAGGCTAAAGATACGGTGCGTATTGAGCCTAAGGAAGAGACAATTGCTCTGTCATCAATTTGGTTTTACCATACTGAAGAAACTATTTTACCGCAAAGTATTGCAAGCTTAGGGCAAGCACAGGCTGCTTTTAGGCCAACAGGCAATAGTGATTTTCGTATTATAAGTATTTCTGCCAGTGGAATACGCTTGCGTTTTTTACGTGATACCTTAGATGAAATGGAACATGCTCTTAAGCGAGGACATCAAATGTGTATGTTGCTTGCTATAAATACAGAACAAGAAAGAACCGGTAAAATTTTGCTTTGGCTTAAAGGCATTTGCAAAGGCTTTATACCTTGTACTGATAATGAGTGTTTAGACGCAATTTTTTCGTTTACGCATTGGCAACAAATACGTGACCGTAGAGAGAATATTCAGTGGTACCCAGCTACTGATACAGACAGAGTCCCACCCCTGATGCATTGGATTATGCACGCTGAGGAGCATGACGAAGAAAATGCGCAATGCAAAAATTAAGTGATAATTGTGCTAGACATCTGGTGGTAGAACACTATCTTAAGAAAATGCTGATTTATTCTGCAAGCAGAGTAAATCAGAAAGGCACAC
>CAYJPT010000255.1:0-1523 GCA_964372165.1 uncultured Desulfovibrionaceae bacterium
ACAAACTAAGCATTTTACTTTTTTATAATTTCTTTGAGCTTCTTTGTATGCATATGAAGGATGCTTAATATTCCAAAAGTAAGCACCTTTATATTGCCATAAATTTAAGCTTTCATCAATGTCTTTGTCTTTCTTTGGCAACCAACTTCGTATGCTCCCCTTACCCCATACGATAACCAAGTTAGGAGCATATTTAGTTAAAACTTCATCTAGAGCTTTTTGTGATTTTTTAAGCCCATTTTCGTTAAAAAAACTTTTATCTCGAGGTCCTATTCCTATAATTGCTTGGTAAAAATTATAAAACATAACATTATGCCAAAAATCTACATTAGAACTATAATAATCCCCATTGACAATAGCTTTAGCACTGTTAAAACACCTACTAAAGGGGGGAGGCGTATCACTTAGCATTTCATTAATGACATAGAGAGTGCAATCTTTGTGTCTTTCATCATTTGGATCACTAGAATCATTTACTCCTAAATAATGCGACTCACCAAGCATCATAATTTTAAAATTCTTCATATGATAATTATGCCCTATCCAAGTCTTGAAATACACATGCTCCCATTTTGTTTCATGTAAATCTTGTAAATTTGCCATGTGATACCTCCAAGCTGTTAGAATGGGTCTGTCAATTTGCTCTCAACCTAAAAACTGTCACATATTTTTTATGATGGTATGGCTATATTTTGTCTCATTGAGCTATATACACCTAACATGATAAAATATACTCCTAGTGGTACTAGGATATTTGTTACTACAAAAATTGATAGCATAATGAATAAATCATCAATCATGTTGTCAATATAATTAAGTGCATTAGTTGCTATTGCTGAAATATCTGGTGGGGAAAATGTGCCTGCAATTTCGTCCATAGCATCTTTTGCCTTGTTAATGGTGTCATCAAAAAAACCTGACATCCACTCACTAGTTCCTTCTCCATTTTCGCCCTCAGCTTGAGATGATTCATTTGGAGTCACAGCAGGGTCTTGTTTTGAGTTTTGTGCTTTAGATATTTGTGAATTTAATTCTTCGGCATTGATATTAAGAGCCTCACCATCATTTGCTAATGCTTTTTCGAGTTGAGTATATTCTGACTCTAAGTAGCTAGTTTCTAAAAAATTACTTACGAATGCCGATACTGGGAAAATAAGCCATGCTATTAAAGCAAAACGCAAAGTAAATAAGCCAAGCTTACGAATATTTAGCAGGTATGGAGTAGAGGGAATTAATATTTTGCAAGTGTGAAATATTGCAAACAAAATAAATGCAATAGGAACAAGGCATTTGAGGCATATGAATGAAAACATACCAATTAAAAGCTTTTGAACAAGCAATATTCCAAGCACAATAAAAAGAGCATTGGCAACCCTATCAATTGCGTCAGATGCTGACGCAAGTAGCTCCCCTGGAGCAAAGCTTACACCAACTCCAAACGGCGTAGCTGAAACCTCTGCCCTTTGAATCATGGCAATACTTTTGTTTACAATTTTTGAAATAGCATATGCGCCACCAACCTT